>SLKA01000087.1 GCA_007134845.1 Balneolales bacterium | reverse complement strand
GGTCCCGGATGAACAGGCCTTTGAGAACCACCTCGCCGATTTTCTGATAGACGGTGAAGCCGGTGACGGAATGGAAGGCGCTGCCGATCCAGGATGCAGATACGGCCAGTCCGTAGAACAGGTACCCGGCGAACAGATAATTACGCATGCGGGTGTGGTTCCAGTAGACGTGCCGGTAGCTCCACAGGGCATAGACCATGATGAGGCCGATGACCGCAAAATAGCCCAGTTCAAACAGCGTACCGCCAAATCCGTATCCGCCCTCTCCTGCCGCGCGCTGCACCATCTTCCGAATCGTGTGTCTGACGTCGCCGGCATCCTCCACCAGCATCAGCATGGTACCGATGGAAAGCAGCAGCCAGAAGGGGCCGGCATGCTGATGCACGGTCTGATTCACGTTCTGATATGCCCGGCCGGCGTTCATCCCGAACACGATGAGCGTCATGCCGAGCAGGTACCACTGCAGGGGTTGTTCCACGGGGATGGAGAACCAGTAGAACCAGAAATAGGGAATGGTGAGGTTATCCACCATCCAGTTTTTCACACCGAAGATATTCACGATATCGAACAGCACGGTGAGTAAAAGCGAGGCGATCAGAAATGCTGCGACGGTGTAGAATGCGATGGCCGGATTCTGCTGCACTTTTTTAAGGATCATCAGTACCCTCTCCTTTTTTGTGTGATACAGTTTTCTGGGCGGTCTCATCTCAACCGGATCTGCATTTTAAATCGGAAGATGAGATTCCCCAATTAGCTGCTGTCAGTGCTCCTGCTGGATGAAAAGCTAACTCTAGCATCGAATATACATGGATCTTACTTATATAAAAGTCATTTTCCTTACAGATCTATTTGCAGGTTGATAACCTATTCACCAACCTACCCCTTTGTTGTAGTTTGAGACCTGAATAAGTATTTTTTCGGTGCACAAAAATCTTTTAAAGTACTGCTATGGATATTTCCATTTCAAAAGACATTGAGCCACTTTCCGAATTCCGTAAGCGATCGGCCGATTTTGTGAAACGATTAAAGAAAGTGAAACAGCCGATTATACTAACACAACATGCAAAAGTGCCGCTGTGCTCATGAACGTTTCAGAAATTGAGCATTTTTACGAATAAAACGGAAATTATCGGTTGGTTTATGAATTAAAAACAAATCAAACTGATATGTTGACAATCTGGCACACCAGACAGATGATGGCTGATGAACCGCACAAGGACTGAAGTCTTATTGATAAGCGTTACTCGAACAGGTACATTATTTCAATATAATAATTGACCTTTTAAGCAACATTCAGTGATCGAAATAATGAAATAGAAATCAGTGTTCATTATTGATCACCCGCCAGTTATAATCAACAAACAATCAGATAATTCATGAAGTTATTATTACTGATCGGAGCGGGTAGTTTTATCGGAGGCGTTTTCCGTTATCTGCTTTCTCTATTAGTCCAGGCAAAAATTCTCTCAACTTTTCCATTCGGGACATTAACTGTAAATATTTTTGACTGCTTTCTCATCGGGCTGGTTTTCGGACTTACAGACAGAGGGGACTTTTCACAAGAGTGGCGATTATTTCTTGTGACCGGATTGATTGGCGGATTCACAACTTTTTCCGCCTTTTCGATCGAGACTGTTGCATTACTCGGTGACGGACAATACTGGCATGCATCAGCTTATATTCTTTCAAGTGTATTCATCGGGCTGATTGCTACATTAATTGGCATTGCCATTGTTAAATTTCTTTAGACCATGAATAATAATCCTGAAGCAAAGCTTCTTCGCATTTTTATTGGTGAATTCGACAAATACGAAAAGAAACCGTTGTACGAAACCATTGTGTTTGAGGCAAAGAAACAAGGACTTTGGGGTGCGACAGTAACCAGAGGTATCATGGGATTTGGAGCAAATTCCATTGTTAAGTCAACAAAATTGTTTGAAATTTCTTCCGACCTCCCGTTGGTTATTGAAATTGTGGATGAAGAAGAAAAAATCAGAAAGTTCACCAAAACAATCGAGCATTTTTTCGAGCAGTCGAAATCCGGCGGACTCATTACCATTGAGAAAGCAGAAGTAATCAGATATAAAGCCAGTCAATAATGCAGGTGGGAATTAATTGAGCGGTGCACCTATGAGATTAATATATTCCTATCTATATAACTATATTGCTTAGATCAAAAAAAACCATTGAAACCAGCTCCCGTTTTTCCGCTGGCCGACAAGCTTTTTTTCAACCACACCCTTGAGTGCGTGATTGAGCACGCGATTCTGATGGGCCGGGCCGGCGTACATCTTTTTGCACTGATTCAGCCCGCTATCGGGTTCCATGAGCTTATTAAACTGTTTGGACTTCATGCAGAGTAAAAACCTTTGTAAAGAAGAACCCCCTCCTGTCGTTTGAGCCGACCCCTACCCGTTTCAATGTATCGGGCGGAAAGGTGTGTTCGTCGAACGTGTAGGTCCAATGTCTGTCAGGCTCGGAAACATCGAAATTGTCATGATGAAACCGGCCATCCCTGGTTTCGATGGCAAGGAAAGGCTGGGGGCCAAAAAGCGGCCTGTTTGCTTTGACATCCAGTACAAGATTCTCTGAAGCATCGGCCTTGCGAAATCCTGCATCAAAAAGGTCCTCATCCGGCTCGACGTACTCATCGAAAAGAACCCGGTTGAAGGCTTCACGAACCTCGGAGTAGCGGAATTTCACGTCCGGGTAATCCGGCGCGACCTTTGCAAGCAACTCCCTGACCTGGTCCACATCGGTACTCATCTCCCGAAAGTCATGGTTGGTGAAACCCATGATGGTGGAGCCGTTTTTCCGGGCATGGTCAAACGCTTTGCGAACCTCATTTTCATTGATGTTATTCATTCTTGTGCCGGCGTTCAGGCACCGGGCGATATATCGCCGGCATTGACCGGGGACCTGGTAATCGTCATGGGACGGACGGTACACAGACCAGTCATGCGGCGCCCTGCGCCAGTCGCCAAAACGTCCGTCCTGCATATCGGTCTGCACCTCCTCGCCGCCGAACGATTGATTTGAAATGTCAAAAGGTATCCACTGTTCCAGGAACCAGTGGCTGTCGGGGCGTTCAATGTGGAAACCGGCCCGGTTGACGGATGGAAACCAGTTCCGCTCAATGATCCGGCGGGCGATAATTTCAAAGATCTTGCTGTCCCTCAGCCAGGTGTTCACGTTGAGGTGCGAAATGCGCCTGTGGTGCGTGGGATGAAAGTGCCAGTGGATCTCATCGGGCGCATCGGTGTCCCGAATGAATTCCCGGTAGAAGTCGAATATGTTGTGGTATCCGATATCTTTTTTCCTCGGGTTGACATCATACCCGACATGATCCACACAGTGCCAGTTGTATATCCATCCGCCCCCAAAGCTGTCGGGCATTTTATTCCGGAATGACGTGCTTCCGATGCGATGCAGCATTTCTTTCAGTTTGCCGTAGTCATCTATATAATTGACAAGCCGGGGGGAGACGACCTTTGCGATTTTCTCTTCGGCGCCGCCCAGGTCTTTTTTCTCCTGCTGCAGCTTCCTCAGGTTATCGCTGGTTGCTTCCAGATCGACTCCGAACAGGCTCCTGATCCGTTCAAAGGTTGCATCAAGGCTTTCGTACAAAGGACCTTCGGTGTCAACTCCATGTACTACGTATACTGTTTTATCCATCGCTGTTGGTTAATGAAAAAGTGCGCGAAATATGTTCCTAAAAGGCGGGCAGTCCGCCGTGAAGATGGCTGTTTATCTTCAGAAGATTCGGGTGCTTGTCGAGATATTCAAGAATCTGTTTCGTACTGATCGGATTTCCATCCCTGTAGAGGGTGGAGAACAGGTTTCTTACGAGTACAAGGTCCTCCGGATGGTCAACGCTGCAGGAGACATCCGGCCGGCTCAGACCTTTGGGGGGATGGCATTTTTTTGTGTTGAACAAGCCGGAGTTCTGCCGGATATAGAGCGTTACATGTTCCTGAAAAGCAGCCGGGTCCTTCTCCTCCCGGATATAATCCCGGGCTTTTTTCAGGGCAGCGCTCGTAACCAGTTCTGATCCGGTGCCGTGAACCGAGCCATCACGATGAACATTGTTGATGTAATCGATGCCGGGTTCTTTTTCATATGCATCCACCAGGTCATCGATCAAAAGCGGGTCGGTAAGCGGGTTGTCACCCGTAATCCGGATAACGACATCCAGCTCCCTTGAATCTGCAGCACAAATGTAACGCTCCAACACGTTGTTGAGATCCCCTCTCATGAAGTCGATGCCGAATCTGTCGCAGGTCTCGCACAGCGGATCATCGGAAGGTTCAATTGAAGTGGCCACGATGATCTCGTCCAAACGCCTTGCGAAGGAAATCTGTTCCACCAGGCGGACAATCAGCGGCCGGCCGAGGATGTCTGCCAGTGCTTTTCCGGGCAATCGGCTGGAATTCAATCGGGCCTGAATGACTGCTCCCGTTTTTCTGCCTGCCTGAACCGTTTTACTCATCGGAAATCAGCTGCACTAAATTCCGGCAATGCCGGATGGAGAAATCATGTTCGGCGGGTTCCTTTTCAATCATGTTCATGAAGTGTTTCAACTGTTCAAGGTAGATGTCCGCCGGTTCAAGGGCGATCCGGTCTGTTTCCTGGTAATCGCGTAACACTGTTATGGTATTTTGAATGAAATCGCCGGCGTAAACCTTTTCGGCTGTGTATACGCGAATGGATCTTTCCCTTTTGTGGGAAAAGGAATCGAGCGATACGTGGGTTCGCACCCCTGACTCGTGTGTCATATGAAGCTCTGCAAGGTCGTCCGAGGAAATATCAAGTCCGGAAAGTTGAGAAATTTGTTTGTTCATGTCTGTGACCCTGCCGAAGAGATATTCATTGTAATCAGGATCGTGAATCATCTCAAACTGGACTCCTCCACCCATTTCCCTCTTCGAGGAATAGTTCTTCCGGTAATCCTGTCCGTGGCGCCACAGTGGAAAATAGGATGAGCAAATGCTTCTTGCATAAACGACATCCGCAACTTCAAGATTTGCCTTGAGCCACTGAATTATCGGATGGAAGCGGAGGCAGAATGCCACGTAGTTGTGCAAATTGTTGCTATCCACCAGTGACTGAAGCTCATCCAGTCCGGCGGTGGCATGGCTTACCGGTTTTTCAATGAACAGGTGGATTCCCTTTTCGGCACACGCCCTGGCCGCATCCACATGACAACTTGTGGGGTTGGTTATGAAGGCGATGTCCGGATTGAACCGGAAGGCATCCTCGAGATTATGATATTCCACAATGCCCGGGCTGCCACCACTCCTTCGCGTCCGGTAAGCCGCAAGTTCAACGTCGAAATGCTGCCGTAATAATTTTGCATGTCTGAGACCGATAGACCCCAGACCAAAAAACAGTATTTTTTTCTTTCTGCCGCCGCTCATATTGCTGTCCATCCACTCATATTGCTGTCCATCCGCCGTCGATGACCAGAGCTGTTCCGGTGATATAGGAAGCGGCATCGGACAGCAGAAAAGCGATCGGCCTGGCGATTTCCTCCGGACTGGCCATGCGTCCCAGCAGCGTTTTCCGATGGTATCTTTCAAGAAAGGACTCGGGCTGATTGTTGAACACGCCGCCAGGACAAACCACATTCACGCGCAGATTTTTGCACCTGTAGTAACTCGCCAGGTATTTTGAGTACATCATGATGCCTGCCTTTATCGGGGTATAGGCAGCAGGTGTGGTCATGTCAGTCCCCTCATAGATGGAAAAATCAGGGGCGTTCAATGCCTGGATGGAACTCATATTAATAATGTTTCCACCGCCTGAACCGACCATGAACCTGGCTGCCTCATGCGAAGCAATGCAGTACGAATTCATCTGCATGTCCACGTTTTTCCGCCAGCTTTCAACACTTACATCCTCCAGTCGATTGGCCCAGTCGGATGTGCGGGGGTACGCATTATTCACCCAGTTATCGATTCGGCCGTACTTTGACCACAGTGCTTCAATATGCGAAGGCAGCTGTTCCAGATTAGTCAGGTCGATGTGCTCGAACGTCGCCATTTCTTTAATTTCAGGTGCCATTGCATCAAAAGCTTCGCGGTTGATGTCGATCACGACAACCCTGCTTCCGCACTCAACCAGGGTTTTTGTGATGGATGAGCCGATCAGGCCGGCACCGCCTGTAACGACACTGAGCTTGCCTTCAAGCGAATAAAAAGAGTTCAAGGGGGATTCCTCATGATATTTTCAAAGTCATTTTACCAAGGCTGTTGATCTGCGCCGTCATTCGTCATCGAGGATTTTGATGGTCCGTTGCGCATTGACAAAATCCTCATGGTTCCCGATATCGAGCCAATAGCCCCAGAACGGGTAAGAGACCACCCTGGCGCCATTGCGGATCATATCCTCAATGAAATCCGTAGTATCCATCCTTGCGCCGGGTTCCAGATTCCGCAGCAACTCACGCCGTATCAGATATATTCCGGCATTCATGTAGTGAACAAATTCAGGTTTTTCCCTGAGTCCCGTAATGATCTCATCATTTGTTTCAAGAACAGCGTAGGGCAGCTTTATTTTGTAGGGTACGGTAACTACGGACATGTCCGCATTTCTGCTCACAAAATCATCGTAAAATGTCTCCAGGTTGATTGTGGACAGGATGTCGGAATTCATCAGGAGCACATGATCGCGGGCAATGTTATCGATCAGGCTGACCGACCCGAGGGTTCCCAGCGGTTCCTCCTCCTTTACATAATTGATTTGGATTCCCCTGAATTTCCCATTGCCGAAATGATCGACGATTTGCTGTCCCAGATATCTCACTGAGATGGTCAGGTCACTGATGCCGAACCGCGTCATCTGGTCTACATTCCGTTCGATAATGGGCTTTTCACCGATTTTCAGCATCGGTTTAGGTGTGTCGGTGGTCAGAGGCCGCAGGCGCATCCCCTCACCACCAGCCATGATCACACCATGCACCGGCAAAATTGCCCGCGTGTAATTGAGGTCGTAAATACGCACAAGTTCCCCGCGCTCATTTAAAACCGGGAGCAGTTCAATACCTTTCCTGAAACAGGTCTTTATCTCAGGATAAGATTCAATTCCATCACGGATGAAGGTGAATTCCCTGTTCATGAACAACTTGACAGGAGCATCGAGAATCGAGCCATTCTCCACAAGGTACCTGCGGATATCACCGCCGCTCAGCGTGCCGACAATCCTCCTATTTTCATCTTCGACAAACAGCGTCAATGGTCTGACGGGCAGTATTTCTGAAATCGTATTAAGCCGTTTCAGGGATTCGCGAACCGTTGCGCCCTGTTGGATGATATTTAATGACCAGTCGACATTCACGTTATTTTTTTCCAAAACAATCAGAGATGATTAGTTGAATCATGCAGTTCGTTGAACAATGTGCTTCGTTTAACAATACTGTTCGTTGGACAATGTGGTTCGTTTAACAAAACTGTTCGTTGAATATTGCAGTATGTTTCAGTTTTGTGCTTCAGGCAAACTTCGTTCCGGACGGGTCGGGTGCCGCTGTCAACGTCTCAGGTGCCGCTGTCAAAATCCGTCCATTTCAGCAGTTCATCGGCTTCAATATTCCGGGAAAGGCGCCGGCCTGCAATGAGATTCATGTATTCCGGAGCTATTCCCGTACCGGGACGTTTGAACGCGATATCCTCAGACCGGATGACGTGGTCTTTTTTCATGGAGCGCGCGGCGACGATGCTCCTTCTGAATTTGGTTTTTTTCTGCTGCTCCGCATCGGAAACGGTCCTTGTGTGAGATCCAAGGGCTGTTGAAACATGCGCCGACTCCCGGACGATAACCGACATTTCAGCCGGATCCGCCGAAATCTCGTGATCCCATCCCTCCAGATTCTTGTCGATGGTAAAATGTTTTTCGATCAGGCATGCGCCCAGGGCGACAGCGGCAAGCGGAATGCTGTACCCGATGGAATGATCGGAGAACCCGACCGGATACCCGAAGGTTTGGCGCAGCATGGGGATGTTGTTGAGGTGGATATCTTCGTACGCGGGCGGATAGACGGAGATGCAATGCAGCAGCACAATGCGGTCATTTCCTTCAGAGCTTATCTGGTGGATGGCATTTTCGATCTCACCCAGGGTAGCCATGCCGGTCGACAGCAGCACCGGTTTCCCTTTGGCGGCTACATGCCGGAGGAGCCGGAAATTGTTCACATCCATGGATGCAATCTTGTAAAAGGATACCCCCACCTGCTCCAGCAGGTCCGCCTCATCCTCTGCAAACGGAGTCGAACAAAAGTCTATCCCTGCCTTATCACAATACTGCTTGAGCTCGGTGTGCTGCTCTGCCCGCAGGTAGTATTTTTCGACCATTTCACGCAGTGATCCCCAGTGTTTGCGCGGGTTGTCGTCATAGCGGATGTTCCTGTCGTATTCCTCCCTGGCAATAAGGGATTGCGGGGTCCATGACTGGAATTTAACGGCATCGCAACCGCACGAAACGCCACTGTCGATCATGGTTTTCGCCAGGTCCATGTCGCCGTTGTGGTTGGAACCGATTTCAGCGATGATATAGGGCCGCGTGAAATCCCTGACGGTCCTGCGGGGGGTAAGTTGAAGTTCCCTGGGATTCATGTACCGGTTGTTTTTTTTATTGTCATTGCCTGCTGTCGTCCGTTTCAGCAGTGCTGCGGTGCCGGTTCAGACCCTTTCAAACCAGAATGGATTGGCCTTCCCCGGCTGAGTCCCTGACCGACTCTCCGGCCGGCTCCCCGCCTGACTCCCTGCCTGACTCTGCGTCCGGGACACGGAAGCCATGTGTGCGGCCAGCACGCCGGGTTCATCGATTTTTGATTCCAGTTCCGAATAGAAGGCATGTTTTTGCCTGTGCGCACCGGAGAGCCCTTTCAGCGCCCGGTAGTGTGCCGCCTTGATCCGTATCCATTTCTTCAGTGCCGGCTCGCCCATCTCTCCGGTTCCGGCGCCGAGGATATTGGCGTCATGCTGCCGGTAATGCGTAGATGTACGTGTCGTGAAAACCGCACGGTATTCCCGGTACAGCAGCAGCGTAAACAGGTACCAGTCAAGAGCCTGTATGTCCTGGTGCAACACGAGATCCTCCAGAATGGAAGTGCGCACACTGCTGTTTCCCAGACCAATCATGTTTGAATTGAGGAGATCATTCTTGTGGATGGGCGCCATGTCCTGCAGGCGGCCGGACCAGAAACCTTTTGTGATTATTTCCCCGTCGGTCCCCATGATATCAAGATCGTTTACTGCAATATCGAATTCACGGAGCAACTGCACAGAAATCCTGACTCTGTCTGGCGACATTCGGTCATCGGCATCTGCGAACACCGTGTGGGAGTAACCGGCCCGGAGCAGGCGCCGAAACCCCGTCAATCTGTTCGCCGCATTCTCCCCGGACGGTTCAAGAATGGTGCAGTTGAATCCGGATTGCAGATCCGCCAGCGATCCGGGATCCAGGCCATCGTTGACAATCACAAGATCGAAGGCATCAGCATTCTGCCGACCCAGGGATTCCGCAAAATCAGGCAGCCATGCTTCCATGCCCGGATATACTACCGTGAATACGCAGGTATCCGCTTTTTTTATCAATGTCCGCTTCCGATCATTCTGGCGGGGTTGCCCGCATAGGTCCCCGGTTCTGTAATATCCTTTATGACCACCGATCCTGCGCCGATGATGCACTCATTTGCAACATTGATATCGTGGATGATAACGGCACCGCTGCCGATGAAACAACCATCGCCAATCCGGCAGCATCCGTTGATTTTTACGCCGGTGGATATGTGCACCTGGTCGCCGATTACGGCATCGTGCTCAACCAGTGCCTGGGAATTGATTATGCTCCCCTTTCCAATAACCGCCCCTGCATTGACCACGGCATGGTGCATCACAATGGTTCCGGCACCCGGGCGGACATGCGGTGAAACCCATGCATTCGGTGAAACAACGATCTCCTGGACTCCTCCGGCCGAATCGATGAGTGCGGAAAGCCGGCGGCGGAGTGACACATGGCCCGTATGTCCGACAGTAACAAGGAACCTGACCCCGTCCTTTTGCAGCGCAGGGATGTCATCATCCGTCCCGATAACCGGGTGGTTCAATACATCCGATTTAGCCCCGGGTTTATCCAGAATTCCGGCAATGGCATACTGTCCGGTCGACTCAATCACATCGATTGCGGATTTGCAATGGCCGCCTCCGCCAACAAGTACAATCGGTATCATAAGCGCACGCTGCTTGGGATATTGACAAGCCGGGCCTCCAGGTATTCGGCATTATCCAGGGAACCCGACTGGCATTGGCCAAACATGGGCAATTTGTTCATCAGGCGCCAGGCCGGACGGGTCATCACGCCGTTGTTGTTGGTGTAGGCAAGAAATTCATCCCGGGTGGTTCTGTCGGGCAGCAGAATGGTGTTCAGCCAGTAATTGGCGTGTGCGCCTTCCGGTTCCTTCATGAAAGTGACAGGCATTTCCCCCGCCTCCCGGCTGTCCGGCGCAGGTCCAGAAAAGAAGGCCAAGTACTGCTCAGCAATGCGGCGCTTGTCATCAAGATAGGCCGGCAATTGTTCGAACTGTGCCAGTCCGAGCGCCGCGTTGACATTGGGCATCCGGTAGTTGAACCCGACCTCGTCATGGATAAATTCCCACGGGTGCCCGGCCCTGGCCTGTGTGGACAGGTGCTTTGCCCGGCCGGCCAATTCCTTATCGCGGAACAGGAGCATCCCCCCTCCGCCCGTCGTAATTACCTTGTTGCCGTTGAAGCTGAGCACTCCCGCCGCTCCAAACGTGCCGGTGTGCCGCTCCCTGAAGAAACTGCCCAGGCTTTCGGCAGCATCTTCAACCAGCGGAATGTGATACTCCGCGCAGATACGGACGATTTCTTCGATGCAGCACGGATGGCCATAGGTATGCACGGGAACACAAGCGGCGATTCGCCGTCCGGTCGCCTTGTTAAAACATGCGGGTTCGCTTTTTTCACCGCTGCCGGAAACCTCTGCGTGATCCCGGAGCCAGTGGCGAAATGCCCCGGGCGACAGTCCCATGGTTTCGCGATCGACATCCAGAAATACGGGATCTGCTCCGCAGTACCGGATGGCGTTGGCGGTGGCGACAAAGGTCAGCGGCTGGGTGATCACCTCGGTATCCGGTTCCACCCCGGCAAGTTTCAAGGCCAGGTGCAAGGCGCTGGTACCATTGACACAGGCGACGGCTTTGACGGCACCGGTATAGTTTACCACCTTTTCTTCGAATTCGTCCACATAGGCCCCGGCACTGGATACAAACGTACTGTCAATGCACTTGTCCAGGTAGGATTTCTCATTGCCCGTGAATACCGGTACGTGCAGGGGGATGAACCCCTCGGGCTCCCTGTATATGTCACGAATGAATTTCGTGACTTTTTTGAAGTAATTTTTAAAATCAGAATCCAACTGGACTCTTGGTTGGGGTGTTTTTAAAGCCGGGTGCGCAACAGGGCTTCATCGTGATACGGCCGGTCTCTTTTACTCGCCCGGTTTCTTTTGCCCGGACGGCCTCTTCTGCCCGGACGGCCTCTTCTGCCCGGACGGCCTCTTCTGCCCGGACGGTCTGCTTTCACCGCGGATCGTGTAATTGCCATATTTTTCCCGGTTCTGGATGGAGTCCGCAAAAACCCCGTGCTTCAAGGCGGTGATGAGTTCTGTCACTCCATTCTGCAGGGTGAATTCCGGTT
>SLKA01000067.1 GCA_007134845.1 Balneolales bacterium | reverse complement strand
GGAGCCCGCCTTCCTCAAGTTTCAGAAGTCCGTCGATGGTACAGCCGGCCGGTGTGGTCACATGGTCTTTGAGAATGGCCGGGTGCTGGTTGGTCTCGGCCACCATGCGTGCTGCACCGAGACAGGCCTGGGCCACCAACGCTGTTGAGACATCCCTTGGCAGGCCGCATTTAACTCCGCCTTCAGCCAACGCTTCAATTACAACATAGATAAAAGCAGGACCGCTGGCGCTGAGACCGGTAACGGCATCAAAATACTTTTCATCAAGTACCAGGGTCTTGCCCAGGGAGCCGAATAGAGCCTCTGCGAAGCGGATCTGTTCTCCGTTGGTCTGATTGCCCGAAGCCAGGACCGTCATGCCTGCACCGATTTCGCAAGGGGTATTGGGCATGGCACGTATGACGGGAAGCGGCAGAACCAGCGCTTTTTGGAGCTGTTCGATCGTAAAGCCGGCCATGATGGAAATGACCAGCTGATCCTGGTTAATCGCCTCGCGGATGGATTCGATGACTTTCGGCGCGATTTGCGGCTTCACACAAAGTAAAATGATGTCGGCATTTCTTACAGCTTCGGCATTGTCGGTCGAGCCCTTTACATTGAACTTTTCGTGAAAGTAGGCTACACGCGAGTCATGTTTGGCGGTGACAAAAAGCTGTTCTTTATCCAGAGTTCCGGTAGAGAGCAGGCGGGTTACAAGCACTTCGCCCATCTTCCCGGCACCTAAAACGGCAATTTTTTTTCCTTTCAGCATCTCATTCAAATTCACATGGTTTATTTATTCACTTTCATGGTTTCGAGGACCTTGTCACCCATTTCGGATGTGGAAAGCACCTCGCGGGCGTGGCGGCTCATATCCTTGCAGTTGTATCCGTCGGACAAAACGTTGCTGATGGCTGATTCTATGTCCCGGGCCGCCTGTTCGTGATCAAGCGAATAGCGGAACATGAGTGCGACTGATGCCAGCGTGGCGAGCGGGTTGGCGATATCCTGTCCGGCTATGTCAGGCGCGGATCCGTGGACCGGCTCATACATGCCCGGACCGTCACCCAGACTGGCTGAAGGGAGCATGCCGATGGAACCGGTGAGCATCGCGGCTTCGTCACTGAGGATGTCGCCGAACATGTTTTCGGTCAGTATCACATCAAACTGAGACGGATTGCGAATGAGCTGCATGGCGCAGTTGTCGACCAGCATGTGTTCGAGGGTCACATCCGGGAAGTCCCCGGCAATTCTGGTGACGGTCTTTCGCCAGAGCTGGGAGCTGGCAAGGATGTTGGCCTTGTCAACAGAAGTCACTTTTTTGCGCCGGACTCTGGCCGCTTCGAATGCCGCCACGGCAATGCGCTCGATCTCCGGCACGGAATAGCGCATGGTGTCCACCCCGACCTCGGTGCCATTCTCCTCGGAAATGCCTTTCGGCTGCCCGAAATAGAGTCCGCCGGTCAGTTCACGTACCACCAGCAGATCCACACCGTCGACTACTTCCGGGCGAAGGGGAGAGGCGTCCTTGAGCGAGTCAAATACGGTAACGGGACGCAGGTTGTTATAGAGCCCAAGCTCCTTGCGGAGGCGGAGCAGCGCTTTTTCGGGCCGTTTGTCAGATGGAAAATCGTCCCATTTGGGTCCGCCAACCGCGCCCAGAAGCACAGCATCCGACTTTTTACACGCTTCGATCACCTCATCTTTCACCGGTTCTCCACAGTTGTCGAGACTGGCGCCCCCGACCAGGTAGGTTCCTGTCCGGATTTCCATCCCATACCGCTCCGACAGATAATCAATAATTTTTTTTGCTTCTCTGACCACTTCCACCCCGATTCCGTCACCGGGAAGAAGCACAATACGTTTGCTCATAATAATTCCTGATAATTCCTGATAACTCCTGTTAATTCCTATAACATGCCGTGTTTTGCGGCGTACTTGAAAATGCCGCCCGCTTCCACGATATCGATCACATCGCCCAGCTTTCTGAGTGGAAATGTTTTTCCGGTGGTGATGTTCTTGATGATGTTGAGTTCTCCGTCAATTTCAAGTTCATCGCCGGTAGAAATGTGTTCCAGCAGATCATCATGACTCTCGTACGGGATGATGAATCCGCCGTCGACCGCGTTGCGATAAAAAATGCGGGCATATCCGGTTGCTACAACGGCTTCGGCTCCGGCCACCTGAAGCGAAAATGGAGCGTGTTCACGTGAAGAGCCGCATCCGAAATTTTTTCCGGCGACAATGATTTTAAAATCGGATTCAAATCTGTCCGGTTCGGTAAACGGGATGCCGCCTTTGGGGAGCCCGGATTCCTTTTCGGGAACTCCGGAGAGAGAGTACCGGCCGTAGAAACGGCGCTCTTCGGGGTCGTCCAGACTGTAGACGAGATGTTCGGCGGGTATGATCTGATCGGTGTCTATGTCGTTGCCTACGACAAAAGCCTTGCCTTTAATCGTTTTGTTCATCGGTTGTTTTGCGTTTGTAATAATTGGATTGATTCGTCAGGTTGTTCCGGCGAAAAATCTAACGGCTGACCTGTGAGCCGCTGTCTTCTGCTTCAACGGTCAGATACTCCCGAGGATCGGTTATTTTTCCGGTGATGGCGGATGCGGCAACCGTGTATGGTGAAGCCAGGTAAACCTGGGCCTTTTTGGATCCCATCCGTCCCGGAAAGTTCCTGTTCGTTGTAGAGATGCAGATTTCCTCGCTTTGCAGGCGTCCGAAAGTATCGGACGGACCACCGAGGCATGCTGCGCATGACGCCTCACCCATGTGGGCTCCGGCTTCCTCGAAAATATTCCAGAGTGTCTCGCCGTCGTAGTAGGTGGTCTTGAGCTGTTCGCGGACCAGTGTCGTGGCGGGGACGACATAGGTTTCCACGCCAACCTGGTGTCCCTTGATGATTTTGGCCGCTGCTTCGAAATCGGTAATCTTGCCTCCGGTGCAGGAGCCGATGTATGCGCGGGTGAGCTGCGTGCCTTTCACCTCGGTTACCGTTGCCTTGTTATCCGGTGAGTGCGGCTTGGCCACCATGGG
>SLKA01000044.1 GCA_007134845.1 Balneolales bacterium | reverse complement strand
GCTATGGGATGAGAAAGCGGCGCTGCCGTCAATTCCTCGCCCGAAAAGTGATCCGGAATGAAATGCGTGTCATAGCGGCCTTCCCGGAATGCTTTGTGATCCATGACATAGCGACAGAACGGAATGGTTGTCGGAAAACCGGTCACAACGGTGTCATCCAGAGCCCGGATCATTCGTGAGATAGCCTGTTGCCTGTTGTCTCCGTGGACGATGAGCTTGGCGATCAGCGGATCGTATTCGGTGGTGATACGCTGTCCCGCCCGGATCCCATCATCCACCCGCACAAAAGCGCCACTGGCCGGCCGCCAGACCCTGACTGTACCCGTCGCAGGCAGAAATTGCTCAATCGGATTTTCGGCACAAATCCGGCATTCAATGGCGTGCCCATGCATGCGAACCTCCTCTTGCTTCCATGGGAGCGGATGCCCTTCGGCAACGCGAATCTGCAACGCCACAAGATCCAGCTCTGTGATCATTTCGGTAACCGGATGCTCCACCTGCAGGCGGGTGTTCATTTCAAGAAAGTAGTAGCGACGGTCACTGTCGACAAGAAACTCCACCGTGCCGGCGCCCACATAGCCGCAGCTTTCGGCGGCACGAACGGCAGCCCGCCCCATCTCTGTGCGCAGATCCTCATCCAGACACGGGCTCGGCGCCTCTTCAATCAGTTTCTGGTGGCGGCGCTGGATGGAACACTCGCGATCAAACAGATGGACAATGTGCCCATGCCTGTCGGCGAATATCTGAAACTCCACGTGCCGGGGTTCGTGCAGGTATTTCTCAATGTAAACCCGGTCGTCACCAAACGCACCGGCCGATTCTGAACGCGCTGCTTTCAGCGCTGCGGGGAATTCCGCTGCAGACGCCACTTTGCGCATCCCCTTGCCTCCCCCGCCGGCCGCCGCCTTGATGAGCACCGGATAGCCGATTTCATCGGAAACAGCGAGCGCCTCTTCATCCGAGGTAACCGTCGTACGGGTTCCCGGGGGGATGGGAACTCCCGCCTTTTCCATTAGCTCACGCGCCCTGGTCTTATCCCCCATTTGCCTGATACTTTTCGGGTCCGGACCAATAAAAACGAGATCTTCACGGATGCAAGCCTCCGCAAAATCCGCATTTTCACTCAGAAAACCATAACCCGGGTGGATGGCATCCACCTGTCTCTCCCTGGCCACTTCCAGCATCCGATCGGAGTTCAGATAGGTATCGGCTGCAGAATCGCCCTCAAGTAAAACTGCCTCGTCGGCATAGATGGTGTGAGGACTCCGGGCATCCGACGCGGAGTAGACGGCAACCGTTTTAAGGCCCAGCTCGCGACAGCTGCGAATTACCCTCACTGCAATTTCGCCTCGATTGGCAACGAGAATCTTACGGAACATGACGCTGAAGAATATCTCCCCGGATTTCCCATAGGTTATCCCCTGTTTCCAGCCAGTAGTCAAATATATGCTCAATGGCCTTGGATCGCAGAATGTCACTCATAAAGTAGTTGAGGTCCAGGTTGGGATCATCGGGTGTTACGACCAGCCTGATATCGGAACTCCTGATCTCTTCAAGCAGTTCTTTGTCATCCAGATTTGGCAGGTACTCCAGCGGGTTGTTGTAGTAGACGTTATCGTCAAAAAAATCATCCATGAAAGGACGTATCTGAAACCGACCGCCCACTGCGATCACCTTTTGGATTTGTCCAGGGTGCTTTAGCAATAAATTAAGCGCGTGATATCCGCCCATGTCCACTCCGGCCGCCATGACAAAAAGGTCTCCGGTGGATTTATGGATGAATGGCAACACTTCATCGATGATATAGCTCTCATAATGGCGATGGCGGTTGATTCGGACCCTTGGCGGTATTTCTGTGTTGAAAAACGTCTCATTATCAATCGAATCCACGCAAAAAATCCGATTGTGCCCGTTTTCAATCTGGTAGGACAATGATTCGATCAGTCCGCGTTCCTCCCACTCGGATCTGTCGCCACCTGCACTTGGAAGAGCTAGCAGCGGCGTACCTTCGTTTCCATAGACCGTTACAGTAGTCTCTCTTCCCAAACTGGGACTTTGCCAGCTTTGGCTTGTTTTTTCCATAGCAGAGGGTTTAATGGAGACGCAATATAATTACGAATATAACCTGTAACCGCAAAACTAACGGATAGCCGGGAATTTTAAAACTTTTTTCCTGATCAGGATCGAGCTGCGTGCCACCACACCCGGGGGAGCATGGCCATTTTCTGGGTCAGGGACAGGTAAGCCCTATGAGTAAATACCTGATAATTATTTTCTTCAATCTTGTCCAGAATACGCGCATAGTTGACCCGGGCCAGTCTAACCGGGACCTGACTGTCCGCTGAGAGCTTGGGTATGCCCTTGTCTGCGCTTTCATAGTATCTGCGTGCCCGGCCGATCTGAAACCGCATCATCTCAATAAATTCTTTCGACATGCGATGATTGAACAATTCTTCCTCCGAAACGCCGAAATGTTTTAGATCTTCCGCCGGCAGATAGATGCGATCGCGCAACAGATCCTCACCGATATCTCTGAGAATATTGGTAAGCTGCATGGCTATACCCAGGTCGACAGCATGACCGAGAGCTGATTTTTCCTTGTATCCAAACACCTCGCTGATCATAAGTCCCACAACAGACGCCACTTTATACGAATATTCGTAGAGTTCCTCAAAGGTCTCATACCGGTTTTTGGTGAGGTCCATGCAGACTCCGTCAATAAGTGCGAAAGGAAGCGATATATCAATATCATGCCTTCTGAGGACATCGGAAAAGGCTAAAAGAATGGGGTTGTCAGATGGCTCTCCTTCGTAAGTGAGGCGTAGATGCTCCTTCCACTCCAAAAGTCTTTCCTCGACTTCCTGCAACCTGACCGGATTCCCGGCTACCAGATCTTCCGCCTCATCCACCAAATTATCGAGAAACCGGCAAAGACCGTAAATGGCAAAGATGCTCCGTTGCTTCTGGTACGGAAGGAATCGGGCGGCCAGGTAAAACGTCTTGGCGTAGGTTCGGGTCGTAT
>SLKA01000089.1 GCA_007134845.1 Balneolales bacterium | reverse complement strand
CTTCAAAACCGGTATTGACCAGCTCGGTCATGCCGCCGCACAAAACGGCCTGCTCACCGAACAGGTCAGACTCGGTCTCTTCTTCAAAAGTCGTTTCAATGACACCGGCACGGGTCCCGCCGACGCCCTTGGCATAGGCCAGAGCCACATCGCGCAGGTTTCCATCGGGATCCTGGTGGATGGCGAACAGGCAGGGCACGCCGGCGCCCTGAGTGTAGACGCGCCGGACCAGGTGTCCCGGCCCTTTCGGGGCCACCATGAATACGCCGATATTCTCGGGTGGGGCAATCTGGTTGAAATGGATGTTGAACCCGTGGGCAAAAGCCAGGGCATTGCCCGGTTTCAGATTCGGAAGAATATCCTTCTCGTAGACATCTTTCTGTTTTTCATCGGGAAGAAGCACCATCACAATATCGGCCTTGCCGGCCGCTTCGGCGGTTTCATAGACGGTGAGGCCGTCTTTTTGTGCTTTTTCACGCGAACGGCTGTCGCTGCGCAGACCGACAATGACCGACACCCCACTTTCATGAAGATTGAGCGCATGTGCGTGTCCTTGACTCCCGTAACCAAGCACGGCTACAATCTTGTCTTTCAGGACGGAGAGGTCGGCATCGTTGTCATAATATAATTTCATCTGTTTATTTTTTTATTTCTAAGGACATATGTAATGTCCATGTCGTAAATAATCATGCACATGTGTGTCGAATTGCCGACATGGCCATTTCATCTGATTAATTTATTTACTTGCTGAGTTATGGGTTCTGGAATGATTTCGGGTTTGCTTTAAAATTCCTGCAGCTCCGTTTTGTTTATCAAGAGATTTACCGGGTGTCAGTCCCTGGATTGATATTCCCGTTTCATGGCAACCGTACCGGTCCGCGCCACCTGGCGGATGCCAAACGGCTCGAACATGCCGATGGCGGCATCCACCTTGTCCTTGCGACCGGTAATTTCGACGGTGAGGCTTTCCGGACTGATGTCGATCACTTTCGCCCGGAATACATTGGCCACCTGGATGATCTCGGTCTGCTTTTCCTTGGTGGATTCGATCTTCACCAGTGCCAGTTCCCGCTCTACGTGAGGGAGAAAGGTGAGGTCTTCGACGCTGACTACATCCACCAGTTTATCCAGTTGAAGGATGATCTGGTCGATAATGCGTTCATCCCCATGAGTGGTGATGGTGCAGCTGGCCATTTTGTTCTCTTCGGCTTCGCCGATGCTGATGCTGTCGATGTTGAATCCGCGTCCGGTAAACAATCCTGCAATGCGCGCCAGGGCATTGAAGTTGTGACTGACCTTCATCGAGATCGTGTGTTTCTTTTCTTTTTTTTCGGCTGCGGACATTGCTGTTTATTTGTGATTATGTTGTTTGGTTGTGATTATGTATTTGGATGAGGAGGGATGGTGAAACCGATGGTGAAGCCGGGCTGCAGGGTGAATCTGTAATCGGAATGTATATGCCGGACATCCTGTGCTATTTTTCCGGTTTAACCGGCAAGGGAGTGTCAATCAACTCATCGACTGCGGCCCCCGGCGGGATCATCGGGTAGACACATTCATCTTTGGTGACACGGATATCCATGACAACCGGTCGGTCCTTGATGGCGTGCGCCTTTTCAAGCACATCCCTGAGTTCATGTACGTTTTCGGCCCGCATGCCAACGGCACCGTATGCTTCAGCCATTTTGACGAAATCAGGATTGCTGTCCTCCAGGAAGGAGTGGGAATAGCGTCCACCATAAAACATTTCCTGCCACTGTCGTACCATGCCGAGATAGCCGTTGTTCATGATGGCGACTTTTACCGGGATATTGTAGGCAACGGCTGTGGTCATCTCCATGGAAGTCATCTGAAAGCCGCCGTCGCCGGTGACGCACCAGACATCGCGGTCGGGCCGGGCCACCGCAGCGCCTATCGCGGCAGGGAATCCGAAGCCCATGGTTCCAAGTCCGCCGGATGAGATCCACGATTTGGGGTGATTGTACTGGTAGTACTGTGCCGCCCACATCTGATGCTGCCCGACATCTGTGGACACGATTGCCTCGCCTTTGGTGACGCGTGAAATTTCCTGGATCATGTACTGCGGGGCGATTTCGTCACTGCGCGGTTCATAGCGCAGCGGGTGCTCGCGGCGCCACTGATCGATGGTGGAGAGCCAATCGGTGGTATCGACTTCGCCGACCTGCTTAATGAGCTCCAAAAGCACTTCCTTGACATCGCCGGTCACAGGCACTTCCACATGGATATTTTTATTGATGCAGGAGGGATCTATGTCGATATGAATTTTCCTTGAGTGAGGTGAAAAGCCGTCCACGCGCCCGGTTACACGATCGTCGAAACGTGCTCCGGCGGCAATGAGGACATCGCACTTCTGAATGGCCATGTTGGCATACCAGGTGCCGTGCATGCCGAGCATGCCGAGCGAGAGAGGGTCGCTTTCCGGGTAGGCGCCCAGTCCCATAAGGGTAGTGGTCACGGGAATGCGGCACTTGCGGGCCAGTTCAATGACCTCCTTTTGCGCATCACCCATAATGGCCCCTCCACCAACATATAACAGAGGCTTTCTGGATACATTGATAAGTTCGGCCGCTTTCCGGATCTGTTCAGGATCTCCTTTTGTTCGTGGCTGATAGCCTCTGAGTGATATCTGGGGTTCTCTTTTTTCATAATTCGATTTGGCAAAAAGCATGTCCTTCGGCAGATCGACCAGAACCGGACCGGGTCGCCCTGAAGTCGCGATGTAGAAGGCGTCACGGATGGCGTCGGCAAGATCTTCCACTTTCTTGACCAGAAAACTGTGCTTGGTAATCGGACGCGTCATGCCGATGATGTCTGCCTCCTGAAAGGCATCGTTTCCGATAAAAGAGGAGGGAACCTGTCCTGTAAGCACGATCATCGGAATAGAATCCATCATCGCAGTGGTGATGCCTGTCACGGTATTGGTTGCACCAGGTCCTGATGTGGCCAGGATCACACCCGGCTTGCCGGTGGCACGCGCATATCCGTCAGCCATGTGTGTGCCGCCCTGCTCGTGGCGGACCAGAATATGCCGGAGCTCCGGGGTTTTGAAGAGTGAGTCATAAATACCCAGGACGACCCCACCCGGGTATCCGAAAATGGTGTCCACGCCCTGATCCAGCAGGCTTTGAATGAGGATTTCACCTCCATTCAGTTCTTTTTTGACCGTAACGCTGGTATCAGTAGTGGTTTTTCCGGCAGTGCCATTTACTGCAGGACGATCTGCTATTGCTGTTTTTCCAGCTGTGGGAGTTGATGCGGGTTGTTTCATGGTGAATGACGGATATGGGATTTTGGTTCGTGTACAGTCCGATTTCCCAGAGGTCATTACCTTTTTCCAATTTCAACTTCTTATTCTAATAGATGGGATGTAGGATGACCTCTGGCAGTGAATTATAGAATGCCAATTAGTAGGTCAATAATTAGAATAATGGAACCGCTTATGAGCGATAATCTGAGTACGGAGGTGAGAAATTCGGAAGCGTGTTCCGGCGTGATTGACGAGCCAACCCGAACGCCAGGGCTGTCCGGCCTCTGAACGGGAAGTGCGACTGCTTCAGGTTGTATTCGTGTCATCGTCATGTGTACTCGATACTTGCTTTATGCATTACAGCTATGTGCATTACACCTCAAAGCTAATGATTTTCTTGCTTTTGTCAACAGCAAAAATCAATAAAAAGTAAATAAATTCTTAAAAGTGTGTTTGTGGTATTAAAATATTTATGCTGAAATGCAATATAGACGTAATAAGTAAATATAAAAACCAAATGAACATAAAAGTATTCAATAATGGAAGCGCTTTTTGAGTTAATATTGCTGTAATTTCATAGTAATTGTTATATCATTCAAACAGTACCTTGTATATGGCTGTTTCATAGTATTCATCTAAAATTCGTTTTATACTGACAAAAGTTTGTCTTGTGAAAAAGCTTTGAATGTGGTAGCATTATGCATCGCAGTCATAAAAACATTCACTGAGCTTGTCAGACTGCTGTCGAAGAATAACAGTTATTAGCGGAACTACTTATGTCATTGAACAAATACAGCAAGCGTCTTACGCAGGTGCGCTCACAAGTCGGTTCACAGGCCATGCTCTATGCAACCGGACTAACCCGGGAGGATTTTGACAAACCCCAGATCGGTATTGCCAGTATGGGATGGGACGGTAACCCATGCAATATGCATCTCAACGAACTGGCGATTCTGGTTAAAAAGGGAGTCGTCCGGGAATCGATGATCGGTTATATCTTTCATACGATCGGGGTCAGTGACGGTATATCCATGGGTACGACCGGCATGAAATACTCTCTTCAATCGCGCGATATTATCGCCGATTCCATCGAGACGGTCGTTGCCGCACAGTGGTATGACGGTGTGATCGCCCTACCGGGATGTGACAAGAACATGCCCGGATCAGTCATTGCCATGGCGCGGCTCAATCGACCTTCCATTATGGTCTATGGAGGCACCATCCGTCCCGGATTTTTTGCTGACAGCAAGCTGGATGTGGTGTCTGCTTTTGAAGCATGGGGGCAGTACATGGCCAAAAAAATTGACGAGGAGGGACTTGACAGCGTGCTCAAGCATGCCTGTCCGGGCGCTGGTGCCTGCGGGGGCATGTACACGGCCAACACGATGGCTTCGGCCATAGAAACCATCGGCCTGAGCCTGCCGTACAGCTCGTCGATTCCGGCAACATCCGATGACAAGCGCGAAGAGTGTGAACGTGCCGGTGCCGCCATGAAGCAGCTGCTCGAAAATGATATCACACCAGACAAGATCCTCACACGTAAATCTTTTGAAAATGCGATTGTCGTGGTCATTGCGCTCGGTGGTTCGACTAATGCCGTTCTTCACCTGCTGGCCATGGCGCATGCCGCCGGCGTCGACCTCACGATCGACGACTTTCAGCGCATTTCCGACAAGACTCCATTTCTGGCTGACCTCAAGCCAAGCGGCAAGTTTGTGATGGAGGATCTTTATGATGTCGGCGGTGTCCCGGCAGTGCAGAAACTGCTTCTCAAGGAGGGCTTTCTTCACGGCGACTGCCTTACTGTCACCGGAAAAACACTTCAGGAGAATCTGGAGGAGTTGCCAGGACTCAACGAAGGGCAAACGATCATCGCTCCGGTATCCGATCCCATCAAAAAAACCGGTCATCTCTCCATATTATATGGCAATCTTGCCGAGGAGGGGTCCGTAGCCAAGATCACCGGAAAAGAGGGGACCCGGTTCCAGGGAACAGCGCGTGTGTTCGATTCCGAAGAAAAGAGCCTGAAAGGCATATCCGAAGGTAATGTTAAAGCCGGGGATGTGGTCATCATCCGTTATGAGGGTCCGAAAGGTGGGCCGGGTATGCGTGAGATGCTTTCAGTTACTTCAGCTATCATGGGCGCGGGTCTCGGGAAAGAGGTTGCACTTATAACGGATGGACGCTTTTCAGGAGGTACGCACGGATTTGTGGTAGGACATATCACTCCGGAGGCTCAGGAAGGCGGACTTATCGCTTTGGTCAGGGACGGCGATATCGTTACTATTGATGCAGCACAAAACCGGCTTGCAGTGGATTTGGCTGATCACGAAATCGCACGGCGCCGAAAAGAGTGGAAAGCCCCGGAGTTCAAGGCTAAAAAAGGGACACTGCTCAAGTATCTGCGCAATGTCTCGTCCGCATCAAAAGGATGCATCACGGATGGATGAGGCGGTTCCGGACGGGTCCGCGAATGCCCATGCCAGCTCGGCCCCGGTCATTCAAACTTCTTTAGTTCCTGCTGATAGTCATCCTCTGACAACAAGCCCTGCTGCCAGAGTCCGACCAGCTCATTTTTTTTATCCAGTGTTCCGGAAGGATGCTGCGGAATGTACTGTTCTGCTTCCTCACGCATCTTCATGCGATCCCGCTCCGAATCCGCAGCCCGGTCGATCAGATCGGCAACAGGTCCGGGATCCATGATGCCGGCCAGCTCCATTGTTCCGGTGGTGTGTTTAATGACAATAGTGCCGATGCCGAAGCGGGCGGGCAAACCGGAATACACTACCTTGCAGGATGTGATTTCATGCAGGGAAGCGGTGGTTTCCACGCCTTCGTCCCTTTGAATGACCGAAGCATTGGTAATGTGATACCGCTTGCCCTTCCATTTTTTCCAGTAACGATAGATGATATACAGTCCCAGACCTGCCAGCGGCGTCAGCAGCACGCCAATAATATAGGGCATAAGGAAAACCTTCCAGTCGGGCTGGAGTTCGTATGTTTGCTGATCAGCTGTCATGGATTCGTTTTTCGTAGTCAATAACGAGATTTTTTATTAATTTAGCGTCTTCATGAAATTTTCAAAATCCAAAGTGATCAAACGGGCAATCCGATAACCTGTTGAAGGTGAACCCGGTAACGTTTATGCCGAAATTATCAGTCTGGAAGTATCTTTTGATTTTGTGGATGACGGCGGTGCTTGCAGCCGGTTTTCTGATCCGCGTGCCCGAGATACCGATCCTTTACGAAACATCCCGCAATCTCTTTTTTCACGTACCGATGTGGTTTACCATGACAGTGGTGTTCGCCGCGGGACTGATCTTCAGCATCCGCTATCTGATCAGCAGCTCCATGCGCATGGATGCCCTGGCAGAATCGGCCACCATGATCGGGATTCTTTTCGGTTTCTGCGGACTGCTTACCGGCTCGTTATGGGCCCGGTTTACCTGGGGCACCTGGTGGACTTTCGCCGAGCCGAAGATGAACCTTTCGGCGATGGCGCTCATGATCTATGTCGCCTACTTCATTCTGCGATCCGCATTTGACGATCCGGAAAAACGGGCAAAAATCGCAGCTGTGTACAATGTTTTTGCCGCGACCACGGTGCCGTTTCTGCTTTATGTCGTTCCGCGCCAGCTTCCCAGCCTGCATCCCGGAGCTGACGGCAATCCGGCGTTCAGCGATCTCACAGCACCTGAGCTTCGGCTGGTTTTTTATCCCGCTATTATCGGTTTTATTGGTATTGCCGTATGGATCACGCAACTCCGCTACCGGTATATTATGATCAAACTGCGGGCAGAGCGTGGATCGGCACCGACACAACTGTAGAAATAATCCTGACCAAACTGACGTTAGAATCTGAACAAGAATGACCATACTGATAAATTTCTTTGCGATCCTGTTAATTGCCGCCACCGACACGCTGGCATCGGCATATAGCGACCGCTGGCAGGGTGTGCAGGATCCGGAACACAGCAACATGATTATGCAGGCCATGGCTTCCAACGGATTGATTTTTGTTGTGCTCGGTGTGAGCCTGATCATCTGGTTTGTACTTATCTCTTACCTGATCCGGCTGGAAAAAAAACTTGATAAGCTGGAACAGAAATTCTAATCATCCCCGATTCATACATGCGACCTCGTCTTATTTTCGGAATTGCCGGTATCATAGTATTTACCTCACTGGTGATGTACAACTTCAGCCAGAGCATCACTTCCTACGTCGATTTTGAACAGGCTGTTGAACTGGGTGGCGACCGTATCCATGTCATCGGCACGTGGGACAGCTCACAACCGGCTGCATTCTCGACCGAAACCATGACGTTTTCGTTTTACATGACCGACGAATCCGGGAACACCCGCCGGGTCACCTACCCGCGTCCAAAACCCAATAATTTTGAGCAGGCTGACCAGATCGTTGTCATAGGAGAAATGCGGGGCGATACCTTCGTTTCCAGGGATATGCTGGTCAAGTGTCCGTCGAAATACAATGATGCGAACAACCCGGAATTATCTGAATTGCAGTAGCCTCCCATGATCGGAATCCTTGGTCAAGCCGCTCTATCGCTAGCTTTTGTCAGCGCCATCCTAGCCACCTGGTTCTACTACCGTGCGGCGCAACACGGCAGTGAAAGATACGAATCCGTCGCCAATGCCCTGTTTTTTCTTAAGGGCGCATTCACCTTTTTTGGATCCGGACTGCTGGTCTACCTTATCTTCACCCATCAGTTCCAATACTACTACGTTTACAACTACACCAGCAGCGATCTTCAGAACATCTATCTCTGGGCGGCGTTCTACAGCGGACAGGAGGGGAGCCTGCTGCTCTGGGTTCTCTCCTCATTCGTGGTTGGGCTCGCCATCATCAGGTGGACCAGTCCGGTCTACCGCGCTCCTGTGATGGTCTTCATGGGCTTGACGCAGGTTTTTCTGCTCTCCATGGTATCTGGATTCCCGATTCCGGGCTGGGGTGATCTTGGAGCCTCCCCGTTCCGGACCCTCGCCTCCGAAATGCCCGATGCACCCGTATTCCAGGCCAACCCCGATTTTGTACCGGCAGAGGGAAGCGGTCTGAACGACCTTCTGCGCAGCCCATGGATCATCATTCATCCGCCGGTCATTTTCCTCGGTTTTGCAATGATGACCGTGCCGTACTCCTTTGCCCTCGCGTCGCTATGGAAACGCAAATATCATGAGTGGATCCACGCTGCGCTGCCCTGGACGCTCGGTGCCAATTTGTGCCTGCTAACCGCCATTTTCCTGGGTGGATACTGGGCGTATGTCACCCTCTCTTTTGGCGGTTACTGGGCATGGGACCCTGTAGAAAATGCCTCCCTGGTTCCCTGGATTTTCGGCATGGCCGGCATCCACGCCATGCTCATCCAGAAAAAGCACGCCAGCTCCCACAAAGCCTCCATCATCTTTGCCATCCTGGCCTACGTCACCATTGTCTACCAGACCTTTCTAACCCGTTCCGGCATACTTGGCGACTCGTCCGTCCACAGTTTTGTGGATCTGGGGCTCTACAACCATCTGCTCATTTTTATGATCGTGGCTGCTGCGATCGGCCTGGTGATGCTGGTCTGGCGCTACCGCGAACTGCCGGAGCCCAAAAAGGAATCCCCCATTCTAAGCCGTGAATTCATGATGTTTTCCGGTGCCATGGTACTGTTTCTGGTGGGATTTGTGATCATCCTCGGCACCAGCTCTCCGGTGCTCGGCCGGCTTTTTGTGGACAATCCCACGCCGCCGGACCAGCAATTCTACAACAACTGGAGCCTTCCGTTCGGTGTGCTTATCGGGCTGATGACGGTGGTGACCCAGTACCTCTGGTGGAAACGGCACACGGCAGAGAGCCTCGCCGCCGTGCTCATCACTCCGACGCTCATTGCTTCCGTGATCACGCTGACCGCAGTCATTTGGGTGGACATGAGAAATATCGCATGGATGATATATCTTTTTGCGGCAGTATTTGCTGTTGCCGGAAATGGGCTGCTGATGTTCCGTATCATGCGCAGCAACCCGCGCCGAACCGGAGGAACGCTCACGCATGTCGGTTTTGCCGTTTTAATGATCGGATTTCTGGGTTCCGGTTTTGACCGTCCAATGGTTGATTCCCGGACCCGGGATTACAATCAGGCCGTGGTTGCCGGACAGGTTTTTGACGATGACGGATTCCGTGTCAACCAGCCCATTGAATTCGTTGAGCTGGAGAAAAATACGCCGAAACTGATCGACGGGCGCTACATGGTGACATTCCTGAGCGCTGAGATCACCGAGCGGAACCGGCCGGGCGAGCAGGAGTACGAAATTCTGTTTGAGGATGTGGAATCGGGACGGACGTTTGTCATGAGTCCGACCGTCTATCCGATGCTCTCCAACTCATCGCCTGGAGCGGTGGAGTGGACGGTGGATCCGGATGTACGCACCGGTTTGTTCTCCGATATTTTCATGTACGTGGCGGGATCATCGCTTGTGGACCGGGAGATTGAGCGGATGAACCGCGAAAACCCGGGGCAGTTTCAAACCATTGATCAGCTTGGCCCACAGATGGCCGACCACAATCCCGACGAGACCATGGTGCGTGTGAGGCGTGGAGGAACCGTGCAGATCGGCGAGTACACCGTCACGTTTCGTAACTTTATTTATATAGATGAGTCGGAGCTTCCCGAGGGCAGTATTATCGGTGTGAAAGCAGACCTGTTGCTGGTGCACCGCGAAAGCGGCGAAAGCGCGGAAATCCGGCCGGGATACATTCTGGCGTCCGATGATGACTCACAATTTGCATTCAATCCTCCGGAGACGTTTGGACTCCCGGGTTTGGGGGATGATTTTAGGGATGATACCGATACACCTGAGGCAACGGTGCGTTTCACGGAAGTGCATCCCGACAGCGATGAAATTGAGCTGGTACTCACCGGAGTGGAGGGTGAGCCAGAGCGTGACTGGATTCTGCTCGCTGCCGAGCACAAGCCGCTCATATCGGTGGTTTGGCTGGGTACGTTTTTGTTGATGTTTGGATTCAGTGTCTCTATCATGTACCGATGGGCAGATCAGAAAAAACGTGAAGCGCAGGAAAAAATGGAAACACAGGAAAATAAGAATGAACATTAAATTCAGAAGGATCGCTGTTGGGTTGGTTGTGCTGGCGCTTGCATCTGCCGGCATTTCAAAGGCGCAATCTGTGTCCGATGGATGGTCATCCCTGCAATCCGGGCTTCACGTTAAGCCGGCAGTTCACGTTAAGCCGAATGTCGAAGTCCGGCACGTTCATCCTCCCACCGAAAAAAACGAATTTGCATCGTATTTGTCGGCGGACTTCGGTCAGGACAGGTTCGTCATCAGCCAAAACAACATGGATGATACCGGGAATGCACCGTCGCAATGGGGCGCCTTGCTGCGTTCATTCGTGATGCCGGGATGGGGCCATCATTACGTCGATTCGGACAGCTGGAGGCGGGGGCAGTTCCACCTGGGCGCCGAGATCGTTCTGCTAACATCATACCTGGGGATAAACCGGCAGTCCTATGTGCTTGAAAAAAACATGTTCACACACGCCTCGGCTTTTTCCGGTGCGAATATTCGTGATCTGGGAAGGGAATTCGAGCTTGCCGTTGGAAGCCACCGGTCACTGGCCGACTACAACGACTTTCAGGAGCGAACCCGCAATCTGGACCGGCTTTTTCCTGATGAACCGCAGTACCGCTGGGAGTGGGAGAGCGATGAGCTCCGACGGGAATACCTTGATTTGCGGTCACGCCGGGATAATCTGGATCAACAGCTGCCTGCGCTTGTTGCGCTTATGGTGGCCAACCGCATCATCAGCGGAATCAGTGCCTTTTCCAGAGCGGGGACGTACGGGAATGATGGTCCGAAAGTGAACCTGGCGCCGGGTCCGGCGCTGCGAGGGTTTCAGGCTGTATTATCTTTTCCATTATGATGTGGCATGGAGCGCGGTTGGTGTTCGTGGGGAATGAGGTGCGATCATCGCGACGATCATCGCGACAAAAAGGCGCGATTATCACGACGGAGAGTATTTGGATTAAGGAAGTGATCATGCCCGGGTGCTTATGCCACGATATGTAGTTCAATTGGCTTACGACGGAACGCAGTACTCAGGGTGGCAGAAACAGCCTGATGTCCGTAGTGTACAGGGAGAAGTAGAGAAAGCCTTGCAGACCCTTGCCCAGGAAGAGATCCTGCTGTACGGTTCCGGCCGCACCGATACCGGGGTTCACGCAGAAGATCAGGTTGCCCATTTTGATACACATTTACCGGTCGAGCCGGCCTGGCTGACCGGACGGCTCCGGCGCTTATTGCCCGAAGATATCCTCATTCGATGCATAAGAGAAGTCCCCGAGCATTTTCATGCCCGTTTTGATGCGCAGTGGAGGCAGTACCGGTATCAGTTGCTGCGAAGTCCCGATCCGTTTAAACGATTGTACGCGTGGCACCCGGGGGGTGAAATTGCCTGGGAATCCATGGACAAAGCTTTGGAACAGCTGATGGGAGAGCATGATTTTTCCGGCTTCTCAAGAAAATCAGGAGAACTGCCTCACTGCCGGTGCACCATCTACCATGCCGAACAGGTGGCAAGGGGAGATGATATGGTTGTCATCCGGATACGAGCCAACCGGTTTCTTCGATCCATGATGCGCGGTGTCGTAGGCGGTCTGGTCAGTATTGCCCTGGGGAAAAAAGAGCCGGATTGGTTCAAGAAGCAGTTGAATGAAGGCACGGAATTGGATAATATTGCGCTTGCTCCGGCCCATGGTCTATATCTGGAAAAAGTTTTTTATCCGAAGACTGTTTTGGACTTGACTTGATATAACAAGGTTCTTTATCTTTAAAATCTGAATTGAATAGGAAATTATTGAATTTCAACTGCCACTCCTCCGTAGCTCAATGGCAGAGCATTCGGCTGTTAACCGAAGGGTTACTGGTTCGAATCCAGTCGGGGGAGCTCAAAGGCGAATCCGTTCATTCGGGTTCGCCTTTTTTTTAGTGCGCCCGGCAGGGCGCATTCACTTGGGAGTGAAGCGAAGTGCGAACCGGTGAATGTTCGAGTACAATTCGATGCTCTTTATCGATACGACGCGACCAAACACCCGGTTAGTTCGTATTTCAGAGGTTCTGGTTTACCTATCCCTTATCAGGGATTATGCAGAATACTGCCCCGGACGCAGAGTCGAAGATAACTTCAGCTGGTGAATGTTGTCCGGTTATTTTCAGGGCTTTCATAATAATCGATCTGTGGGCCCATAATTTCTTTTATTGGGCGACTGATTTCATTTACCGCCTGATAAACTTCCGCCGGAAGACGCTTTGAAGCTCCGGCCACGTTTTCTTTCAGCCGGTCAGGGTTTCTGGTTCCAACAAGCACGCATGTCAGAGCTTTATTTTGAATCGCCCAGTTTATGCTTAATTGCGACATACTCAACTCATTGTCCTGAGCGATAGTTTTCAATTTGTTCAGGGCTTTTTTCAATTCTTCTTCGCAACCTTGTTCACCGTGACGGTTTTGTGGTGACCTTTTTTGGTGAAAATGTCGGGTACGGCAGTACTGATCAGGAATATCATCAATTGATTGATACCTGTCCGTTAACAGCCCCTGCATCAGAACGGAGTAACCGATGATACCGGATCCGGTTTGAACACAATAGGGGAGAGCTTCATACTCTATTGCCCTGGAAAAAATATTGTAAGGCAGCTGGTTGACAGTGATTTGAATATTGTTGCGTTCAAATTCCTGCATCCACCGTTTTCCAAAATTACTTACTCCGATATATCGAACTTTCCCCTGGTCACGCAGTTTCAATAAATCGGCCACCGTATCCTCAACCCTGGGTGGGTGTTCGACAAGTGATTCATCATCAGTAAAAACACGTATTGATTTGGAGTTAATCGGCCAGTGAAGCATATATATATCCAGATAGTCCGTGTCCAAACGCTGTAAAGAAGCCTCACAGTGATCGATTGTTTTATCTTTATAGGCATTGGTAGGAAACAATTTGGATCCGATGACGATACGATTTCGTGGCAGATCTTTGATGGCGTGACCGAGTGCCTTTTCACTTCTTCCGTCGTAATAAAGCTCAGCGGTGTCGAAATAATTTATGCCAAGGTTATAGGCGGTTTGAAGCAGTTTTTTTTCGTCTTCGGGTCTTGAATCACCCCAGTAATTGCCGCCGCCAAGCGCCCAACAGCCGAGACCCAATTCGGATAGCTTCAGATCTGTACTTCCAGCATTTCTGTATCTCATGCGGTTGATAATCAAAGTTTAGATTTTAAAAATTCTACTGTATTAATGTAAAGAAAGACAGCTTAATGTCCCAGCCGAGGTCTGAAAGAAAATCCTTCTTCACCCACCAGAAGAAGACTATGGAGTTATCTTGTAAGCACATCTGTTCAAGCTCTCGTTAGATCAACGAGCAATTGTTACTGGTCAGATGACTGGTGCAAGAGCGTATCCACCGGATTATCAAGAAAATTGACTGTTCAATTTTCTTGATACGAGAAGGATCTGAAGCGATAGCCGGAGATATCCGGTATTGGCAAGGATAGTGTCAGGGCAGATCAGATCAGAACAAGGTGGTCTCAAGTTTTTAATGCAACAAGTTGGGCGATTCGTTCCTTAGGAGTGTCAAATTCTAATATAGCTATGGGACAGCCCAAGTGGTCAATACGGCCGGTTGGATAATGTATTTTTGAAGTTGGTCTTATTGTCACATTGGCGGGTCATCTTTATCTTGCGGTCAAATCCTCCGAATAATCAAATCTGCTTTTGAATTAAAAGAAAGATATAGATCATATTAATACATGAGAAACGACAGGCAGGTTTCTAAGACTTAATATCAACTTTGAATTGCGACAATTAGCAACTCCGGACGGATTAATCTAAATTAAATGACATAAAGTAACAATGACCGACAACATCACTTTGAAACTAGCTGCTTTTTTTGTTTTTGTTTTTCTGGCAACGGGTTGCCAGCAACCCGAACCACCTCTGGGTGAAAACGAAGCGCTCCGTGTATATATCGAATTTGCTGATGGCGGCAATCGTGGCATGTATGATCCGGAAACAGGGGACAAGGGGTATCCGGATGATTCATTCGACGCCACCACGGCTATGGTCATCAATTGGCATCGTATGCCCGAGCAGGAATCGGAGCTGGACGCGCGTCTGAGATATCGCCGTGTTCATTCCTCTACCTCATCCTCATCGTCATCCTGGAAAACAACCTCTGGAGAATCTTTCTCATTCTGGTACAGGGAGGAAAAAATTAATCGCCTTCTGCTGACTGAGCTCGATCCAAATTCGGTCTATGAGTTCAGGGTGAAGGAAGATGGAAAGTTGTTCCGTCTGCGCACCATGCCATCACGTCTTGATGAAAGGCCGGTTAAAATCGTCATGACCGCAGATCACCAGTCACCGAATTGGTCCGATATTGCCCATGCCAATGCCAGGATGGCTGGTCTGCAAAAACCCGATATGTTCATCGTAGCCGGTGATTTCGTAAATGATGAAGGTGAGGTTAGCGAGGAAAATGCAAGCCGTTGGGCCAGATACCTGGATTACTTGTATGGGATCGAAGATGGTTATTTTATCTATGACAAGGAGATTGACGGTGTAGTTTACGAAAATCTGATCATCCCGCATTTGAGTGTACTTGGGAATCATGAGACCGGTGAACGTCACCATATTCGCTGGCCGGCTTGCGTTGCTACAGGAAGCTCCGAGCCTGGATATCCGCAATTTGTATCTGCCAACTGGATGGAGCTGTTGTTTCACTGGCCTTACAGCAGTGAGGGTTTTTACAGCGAATTCAATCCGGATCATCCCAACATGAATGCCGACAAGTTGCAGGAAGGATTTGGCCAGGGAGGGTTTGGAAAGCTGAGTTTTTCGGATTATCTGATGATCATTGGCCTGGATAACAGTCAGAACTGGGAGGGCGAGCCGGACAGGGGACTGCGAGACTGGCAGGGTAATCTTATTACGGATCGCTGGCCATGGTTTGAAAACCATCATGGTGAGGTAAGGCAGGATCTGTGGTTGAAGAATCTGCTGGAACCGGAAGACGGTCCTCGTGCCGGAGAGGCATACACACATATTCTTCCGGTCTGGCACCGGGGGCTGTTCGGTTCGGTCAGATTGAATATGAGCCTGAAGAATCGATCGTTACTACAATACTGGCTACCCCTGCTTTACAGGAATGGCGTGAAATTGATAAAAGAAGGCCATGATCATATTTACACCCGCACTGTTCCAATGGGCGTATACGAAGAACAGCCGGCAAATACCTACATGGAAAAGGTCTTTTATGAGCCACGGTCCTGGCAATTGACCGATAACCTGTCCCGGTCTTATCTGGAAGAATTTTTTGCGGTGAATACCATTAAAGATAATGAAAGTGGTGAGATTGTCGGCTGGGAATTTGAAGGGAAGTATATCAGTTATAATCCGCAAGGCATGGTAGCCACCGGTCACGGTGGATGGGCGGCAGGACGTCGCAGCCAGGGAGACAGAGGAAGCGGAAATGCAGGACTTTGGTTTATAGACGAGGAGAAAGGCGGGCAAACCTATGATGGACCGGAATCTTTTCACATGAATACCGTGCTTTTGACAAATGATGCTATCACGGTTGAGGTATTTCGGCCGGACCAGGTGACTCATTTTGAAAACGGGACTCATCCCATCCCAATTCACAGCTACAAATGGGATTTGAACGAAGAGAGATGGTTCATGTTTGATCCGCAGGGTGACGAATGGGTTCGTTACGTAAATATTACCCGATGAATTTATTGTTTCGGTAGAAACTGATTAATGCAAGCTAAGTACTGAAGATTCTTGGGCAAGTCCGACTCCCTCATACGTACTACCTTAATTGATAGTTTGGGTTGAACCGGTCTTTTGCCCATTATCAGAGCAAGCAAAATTGAGGGTATCTCAATGACAATGAGAAACAGTAATGCAATCTCCTGCTTTTGCCAAAGAACCCTGTAATCGGTAAATGAACGATTTTTAGTTGTTAATCCTGTCTTCTATTTGATCAGCCCAATCCTCCAAGGTTGAAGAAACGCGATTATACAACTCTTCAGAGTTGGATTTAACTGAATCCCAGATATCCTCCGTTGCGTTATCCAAATCGTCTATAGCCCGTTCAAGGTCCGACCGCTCACCGCGAAGTTCATCTCGCGCTGCTTCCAGATCCTCATCAGCTTCATCGCCGGCAGTTTCAATTCTTGAACTCAGGTCATCGATTTTGTCGTCCAGATCATCCTTCAGATTTTCAAGATTATTCTTGAGCTCAGTACGTTCCTCATCAAAATCACTGCTTCTATCCTCCGACTTATCGCCACAATTCATAAATAGCATTGAGGCTGCTATTACAAATATCAGTGTCGAAAATGTTCTAAATACCAGGGTATTCATTTTCTTGGATAATTTTTGGTTGATGTTATTTTTGTGATTTGGAATCCTTTTCGAGAAGATTTTTAATCACTCCGGCAAGCTCCTCTTTTGTTTTACCGGTCTTTTTCTGCAACCGGCCAAGCAGTTCATCCTCTTTTCCTTCCACATAAGTGAGATCATCCTCCGTAAGATCACCATATTTCTGCTTGATCTTACCTTTCAGTTCATTCCAATTTCCCTTCAACTTCAGATTGCTCATAATACCTCCACAATTATTGGTTGATAACTTATTTCGATTATATGCGCAGGAGTTCTATTTGTTCCATTGTAATTGAGTTCTCTCTAAAAAGCTTTCTTGAATCTTACCGTATTTGCAAAGGTCATGTTTAGCTACATGTTACATTAACTATACCATATAATGGGCAATCTTTCCAGAAAAATCAATTATTTCCAGAAAATTATGCATGTTCAGAAAATTAAAAGCATTTTTTTTGATGGTGACACGGTTGCCATTATTAATCAAATGATGGTATCATATCTCCGTGCCAATTCAACTGGCAATTCGAGGTGTCTAAACACATATAACCGATAACCGATTCAGAATTACGTGAGGCAGAACACAGGCGTCATAGCAGCGGGACATGAATTGACCGTCCGGGTCGCCGAAGATATTTTGAAAAGCGGTGGAAATGCCTTTGATGCCGTTGTTGCTGCCCATCTGGCTGCATTCGTAACAGAACCGGTGCTCGCATCCCCGGCCGGCGGCGGATTTCTTCTTGCACGATCATCAGACGGGTCACAATCTCTGTACGATTTTTTCACTCACACCCCACGCCGGCGCCGTGATCCCGGCGAAGTTGAGTTTTACCCGATTTCCGCTGATTTTGGCGAAACAGTGCAGGAATTTCACATTGGCATGGGATCAATTGCCACACCCGGGACCATAAAAGGGCTGTATGCCATCCATCGGGATTTATGCCGGATGCCCATGAAACGTCTTGCAGAGCCGGCCATAGCGCTTGCGCAGAAGGGTGTTGTGATGAATCACTTCCAGGCCTATATCCTCGATATTGTCCAGGCCATCTTTCTGGCATCGGATGATTCCATGAGGATTTATGGACATCCGGAGCATAAGGATTCTTTGATCAGGAAAGGTGACAGGCTTCTGCAGCCTGATATGGCCGATTTTCTGGAAGTACTGGCCTCTGAAGGGGATAATTTCTTCTACAGAGGTGAAATTGCCGCCATGGTGGATCGCATGAGCCGTCAGCGGGGTGGACACATCACCCGGGATGATTTCGATTCCTATGAAGTGATACGAAGAAATCCGCTTCGCCTGACCTATCGGGAAAACACCGGGCTTGCCTTCAATCCCGCCCCGAGTTCCGGCGGAACGCTCATTGCATTTGCACTCAGGCTCATGGAGGAAGCCGATCCGTCCGATCATCCGTTCGGTTCCTCCGGACATCTGCTGCGTCTCGCCAAAGTTCAGCAGCTAACTGATATCGCCCGCATTGATTATCTTGCTCGCAACAATTTGTCTGTACCTGGCGAACAGATGCTGGACCCTGTCTTTGTCGCTGAATATCGGGATCAGATCGCAGATTATGCCCGATTCACCCGTGGTACCACACACATCAGCATCATGGACAGACAAGGCAATACCGCCAGTCTGAGCACCAGCAACGGTGAAGGGTGCGGATGCATCATACCTGGTACCGGCATCATGCTGAACAACATGCTTGGCGAGGAGGACCTGCATCCCGGTGGATTCCAGCAGTGGCCGGAGGATAAGCGTATCACATCCATGATGACACCCGGAATAATGGCCATGAAAGACGGCTCTGTTGTTGCGTTTGGCTCAGGTGGATCCAACCGGATACGCACCGCGATTCTGCAGGTTATTCTGAATCTGACAGATTATAAAATGACACTGGAAGATGCCGTACAGATGCCACGGATTCACTGCGAGAAAGATTTTCTCTCCATCGAGCATGGTTTTGATGCGGCTGGCCTGGGTCCTGTCCTTGAAGTTTGGCCGGACCACAAAATCTGGAGCGCATCAAATCTGTTTTTTGGCGGTGTCCATTCTGTGATGAGCGGTCCGGACGGCTTTCAGGGAGCGGGCGACCTTCGCCGCGGGGGTGTGGCAAAAATTGTGAGCTGAAATAAGTCAGCACAGGCAGTTATCCGCCAAATTTCTTATTATTTCCTTTTATTCTGAAATTGCACCGCAAACCGTTATCATTTTGATTGAATTACTGCGCCTGAAACTTTCCATGCTGTTTACATTGATATTCCTTGTCCTGATCGCCTGCAGCGACCCTGTTTCAAAATCCTCTGATGATTCCGGTTCAAATACGCAAAGCGAGCAGGGTGACGGGCAGGATGGGAGCGGAGAGTCTGAAAGCAATGCCGGGGATGACAATGGCGATGGGAATAGTAATGACGATGGGGACGGAAGTGGCGGAGATGCTTCGGAATCACCGGTCTTTAACATGCAAAATGTGATCATAAACGAGGTAATGATCCGGCAGCAGGAAACACTGGCGGACCCCGATTTTGGTGCATACAGTGGATGGATTGAGCTTCATAACCGCGAATCTTCTCAGGTTGATCTCTCTCATTGGGTGGTCGGATATCGCCCGTCATCGTATAGCACCGCGGTGGAGTATTCGGTTCAGGACATCCGGTTCAGTGTGCTGCCGGAGGGAACTACCATTCCGGCAAACGGATATCTACTGCTTTGGGCTGGCGGAGTGGAACACGTCGGCGAGGCTGTTCACCTGTCGCTTGTCCTTCCCCATGAAGGTGGAAAAATCGGTCTTTACGGTCCGGAATCGTCAGATATGCCGATCGCAGACACGCTTTCCTATGATGCTCTCGATGTGGTGGATGACATTTCGCTTGGCCGTATGGATTTTGGTGAAAATCACCGCGGCTTTTTGTTGCCGATGAACGACCCCACGCCAGGCCAGGTAAACAGGCTGGCACCACTTAAGCTGCTCAACTCCTTTCCGCTGGATGTTAGCGATCCATCCGGACTCAGTGTCGACCACACAGGCAATTATTTCTGGACGATCAGCGACGATTCCGATGGCAGCATCTATAAACTGGACCGGATGGGCCGTATCGTTAATGAGCTAAAGGTTCGCGGCGATGACATGGAGGGAATTACCCAGCATCCGGTTAACCGAACACTTTATGTAGTTGAAGAGCGGAAGCGCGAGATTGTGCAGTATGACACCCTTGGCAACGAAATTGCCCGCTATCCCGTCGATGTGGATGTGCGCAGCGAGAATGACGGTCTTGAGGGTATCTCCATCAATCCGGCCACGAACCATATTTTTGTAGTGAACGAGCAAAACCCAAGGGTGTTGATCGAGCTGGATGTGCTCAGAGGATTTGATCGCCAGGAAATCCGGAAAACACCGATGAATTTTGGGGCACCGGAGGATGCAGGCGGACTCGATCTGTCCGGGCTCTTTTTTGACACCGAAGATGAGGTGCTCTGGATGGTAAGCGATGAAGCCCGGGCTGTTTTCGTGCTTGACATCCGGGGCCGCCCGCTTGCTGCTTATCATGCTGGCCAACCGGATCTGGAAGGTATTGCAATCATCAGGGATGAGAACAGAATTTTCCTGGTCAGCGATGGACATCAGCAGCTATTTGAATATGATTATCCACAGCCGCTGCGGAGATTGCCGGCATCGGAGTAGACTATCTGCATCAACTTAAAAAATATTGTTATGATGAATTCAGCCCATGCAATTAAATATCTTGAAAGCTACCTTGGCGGCATAAAAATGGATCAGGGATGGTGGGTAGCGCTTATTCCCGCCCTGATGCTTTCTGCAGCGTGTTCAGGTTCGGAACAGCTTTCGGATCGACAAGAACCAGTTGCTGCATCCGCGAAGCAGGTTGTGGTTGCTGAAGCAGAGTACCGCCGGGCCGAAGAAATCATGTCATGGAACCTGCAGTCCAAAGTGCTGCGCAGTGATATCGATCCACAATGGATTGATGACGACCGGTTCTGGTACCGGGTGCGTACAGAAAACGGATTCCGGTTCTACATGGTGGATCCCGATGCCCGCGATCGCAGATATGCGTTTGATCACGAACGGCTTGCAGAGGCTTTGAATGAGGTCATGGACAAGTCGGTATCGGCCGGAGACCTGCCTTTCACCAGTTACAGATATATCAACGACGAGTCAGCAATTCTTTTTGATGCGGAAAATGCGACCTGGGAATGTGACCTTGACAGGTACCAATGCCTGGAATCGGAGCGGCCTGAACGTCCCGGTAACAGTGTGATGTCTCCGGATGAGCGGTGGGCTGCTTTTATTCGTGATCACAACTTGTGGGTGCGTGACATGGAAAGCGGAGAAGAGTTTGCGCTCACCAGCAGCGGGATCGAGCGCTACGGTATTGCAACTAATTCACAGGGCTGGTTCCGGTCAGACCGTCCGGTGCTGCACTGGTCGCCTGACTCCCGGAAAATTGCCACGTACCGGCTGGATGAGCGGGAAGTTGCCGAGATGCATCTGCTGAGAACCGAACAGGACCGGGCAGTTCCGGACTCCTGGCCGTACGCCTTGCCGGGCGATTTGATTGTACCGATGCATGAGCGCGTCATACTGGATGTGGAAAACCGGAAGAAAATCTGGCTCGATACAGCTCCCACACACCAGCGCACTTCGAACTGCTGCGGACTGGAACGTGATGGTCTGTGGGCTGATATCGAGTGGAGCCGGGACGCATCAAAACTGGCATTTGTTACCACTTCCCGCGACTACCGCGTGGTAAATCTCTACATCGCCAACACCGAAACCGGCGATGTACGCCACGTTTACCGCGAGACAGCCGGCACTTTTTTTGAATCAAATCTCACCTCCCGCGGCGTACCCAACTGGCGAATTCTTTTTGAACGCGATGAATTTATCTGGTTCACACGGCGCGACGAATGGGGGCACCTGTATCTGCATCATCTGGATAACGGTACCCTGCTCCGGCGCATCACCGGTGGCGACTGGAATGTCGTGGATGTGCTGCACGTGGACCAGGAGCGGGGAACCGTTTACTTCACGGCAGCCGGAAAGGAAACCGGCCGTGATCCCTACCGTGAACATCTCTACAAGGCAGATTTTGGCCCGGCCGGCGATATCATGCCCTCCGGTGCAATAGACGGGGCTGATTCACCGGAACCTCACACAGCGAACGGAATCAAGCGACCCGAGGGCACAACCGGCACGTACGGGACCTCGGCCGTAAGGGATACGATTGAAATCATCGTTATGGAGGAGCTTCCGGTCCTGGATGATCCGGTCTTGTTGAGCCCGCAGGACGCCAATCACGAGATTTCACCCTCCCCGTCCGGTCGCTACTTCGTCGATGAGTACTCTCACTTCCGGCAACCATCGGTAACGGTGGTGCGCTCGGTGGATGGATCCGAAGTGATGACCCTGGAAGAGGCCGACATCACACCACTTGAACAATCGCACTGGACCTTGCCGGAGCCGTTTACCGTGAAAGCGCGTGACGGTGAGACCGATCTGTACGGCTTGCTCTACAAACCGTCCCATTTTGATCCGGAAGCATCCTATCCGATCGTGATCAATATTTACCCGGGACCGCAGATCGGAAGTGTAGGAACCCGCAGCTTCTCACCCGTCAGAAGGGGGCAGACGCATGCCCTGGCCGAGCTGGGGTTTATTGTGATCCAGGTTGATGCTCTCGGCACACCTCTGCGCTCCAAATCGTTTCATACGGCCTGGTACGGAGATATGAGTGACAACGGAATTGAAGATCAGATTGCGGCCGTACGTCAGCTTGCCGAACGGTTTCCATGGATTGATGCAGACAGAGCCGGCATTTATGGTCATTCGGGGGGTGGATATGCCACCATGAGCGCCCTGCTTCGCTTCCCGGGTGTGTTCAAGGCCGGTGTGGCCAGCGCCGGAAATATGGACAACCGCGGATACACCTACTACTGGGGCGAAAAATATCAGGGTCCGCGCGAGGTTGACGGCGACCACGACACCTTTTCCAACCAAGCCATCTGGAAACAGGCGGGGCAGCTTCAGGATCGCCTGCTGTTGACCTACGGCACCATGGACAGCAATGTCCATCCAAATACCACCCTGCTGCTCATTGACGAACTCATCCGCGAAAACAAGGATTTTGATTTGATCGTGATGCCCAACAGAGGACACGGATATGCAAATGAGCGCTATCATCTGCGTAGGACGTTCGACTTTTTTGTACGGCATCTGCTGCAAGTCGAGCCTCCCCGTGAATACAGATTGAATGAATGATAATACCAAATGAATCGTTACTAACATCTACAGTCAGTACGAATCAATAGATATAAATAGATAAATTTATGAAATGTCCATGACCGGGATAGCCCCGAAAATACAAGAGCATGATTATCATCGTCATGGACAATCTATGTGACCTTAGGAATCAAAAATTATAAACACATGAAATTGGTAGATCAGGAAGGAAACGAAATCACAAGCAAGAAAAACGAAGAAGCACAGGAACTTGAAAAGCAGCTCGCACAAAGTGCTCAGAAACTGCTTGAGCCTCTTATGAGCAAACTGCAGCTGGCCAATCAGCAGATCGGACAGGAACAGCTGATGCAGATCACGTCGATGGCACATCAGATGATATTCAACCGCATGATCTTCAACCTGGTTCGCAAAGTTGGCATCAAGGATATGAGTGAATTGGTTGGAGAGGATGATCTGGAGGAACTTAAAACGTCCTTTAACAACCAGTTCAAGTTTTCCAAGTCCGAACAGGAGCCGCCTGAGGCGTGAAAAGATTCCCTGAGGCGTGAAAAGATTCTCGGTGAATTTGTTTCCGGTACCCACGCAGGGATTTTCAGCGCTGTCAGATGAGGTGACAAGCCAATTGAGATGACAGTCCAGAACAAGCCAGAAGAGGTGACAAGTTGGTAAAGAAGTCCGCTTTGTATATGATATTGTTCTTGCTTCACGGCCTCTGCCTGTCCGAAACGCGTACCGTCCAATCGGATTCGCAATCCGGGAATCATTTAGTGACGAGTCAACATTATATAACTGATATGCCAAACGAGAAAAAAATTACACTCGGCGCCGGATGTTTCTGGTGCGTTGAGGCCGTCTTCAAGCGTGTCGAAGGCGTGACGTCGGTGGTGTCCGGATATTCCGGCGGACGCAGGGACGAGGCTTCTTACCGGATCGTGAGCACAGGAGAAACCAACCACGCAGAAGCGGTGCAGATCACATATGATCCCGACATCATTCCAATCGATGCACTGCTTGAAATTTTCTGGCGGACCCACGACCCCACCACACTCAACCGCCAGGGTGCCGACGTAGGGCCGCAATACCGGTCGGTGATCTTTTATCATGATGATTTACAGCGCGAGCGGGCGGAATATTTCAAGAAAAAACTGGATGAATCCGGAATTTTCGATGATCCCATTGTCACGGAGATTACCCCTCTTGAAGCGTTTTACGAGGCGGAAGAATATCACCAGAACTACTTTGAGCGAAATCCCGATCAGGGCTATTGCCAGATTGTGATCCGGCCGAAACTGGATAAATTTAAAACTCTGTTCGAAGAGAAGCTGCGGGAAGAATATCGGCCCTGACATTACCACTGGTGCCTGACAATCAGACCATGGGGTCATTCTTTCACGTCGGTTTTGGTCAAATTGGAGTCCGATTTCTTCTTATATTCGGAGAATGAAAGCGGCTAACAGTGTTGCCGGAGCCAAATACCCTAATTATCCCTCCCCATGAATTTGAAGCGAAATCATCCCGGATTATTTCTATTTGCACTCATAATTATTCTTAACGTTACCGGTCCGGCCGCTGTCAAAGCGCAGCTCTCTCCCGAGGATGTGGTTAATATCATGCAGGTGGGGCAAGTCGCCATGCAACCCCAGGGGAATCACATTGCATACACGCTCCGGATTCCACGTCAGGCAGACGAAGAGATCGGAGGCGACTATTCAGAAGTAAGAGTGCTTGATCTTCAGACGGGGGATATTTCACATGTGGTACCCAAGCCCGGCAGTGCATCGTCATTGTCCTGGGTGCCCGGTACGAATCGCGTTGCATTCCGAATGGTCAAAAGCGAGCACCATGCCCGTCCCCAGGTCTATTCTGTGGATGTGGTCGGCGGTGACCTCAAACAGCACACATCGGCACCAGAGGGAGTTGTGGACTATGCATTTGCATCAGATCCTTCCATGCTGGCATATACCATGCGCAGTCCTTTGCCGGATGAAGTCCAGCGTCGCAGGGAACAGGGATATGACATGGAGGTAGCCGGTGAGAATGAGCAACATGTGCGACTTTGGGTGCAGAATAACGGTGAAGCCCGTGTACTCACACGTGAGGATATGAGCGTCTGGGATTTTGCCTGGTCGTCTGATAATCACCGTTTGGCTGTCAGAATGACTTATGGCACCGGACTGGATGATGAGATGATGTTCAGTGAGATTCTCGTCATTTCCGTACGCGATGGTGAAACCGATCTTCTTGCAGAGAGTCAGGGCAAGGTCGGCAGGCTGACCTGGTCGCCCGATGGCAACCGGTTTGCTTTTCTTGGCGCCAAAGCGATAAACGACCCGCTTCCGCAACGGATTTATATTACCGAAGTAGGCAATTATGTAGCCAGGGACATCACACCAATCGGCTATGAGGGTACTGTGGAGTGGCTGGATTGGACAGATTCCAACACCCTGCGCTTTGTGGCCGTTGAGGGTACACGAACTGCTCTGCGTGAAATTTCTGCCTCCGGTGGTGAGGCCATTCGTCTGGCTGGCGGAGACCTTGAGATTTTCAGGTCGGTCAGTTTTCATCAAAACCAGAACCTTTTTGCCGCATCAGTAAACCGGAGAGATCATCCACCTGAAGTCTATCTGGGCAGCCTGTCCGATTCAGAATGGACTCGGCTTACCCACCATAACCGGTTTCTGGAAGAACGAAAAATGGGCCGGCAGACCACGATTGAATGGCAGGGTCCGGATGGACTGCTGATTGAGGGCGTGCTTACCTATCCTGTCGGGTATGAGGAGGGCCAGGCCTATCCGCTTGCCATTTTGCCGCATGGTGGACCCGAGGGTGTCAGTATCGATGGATGGAACACACGTCCGCTGTATCCGGCTCAGGTTCTCGCATCGGAAGGGTATGTTGTGCTCAAGCCCAACTATCGCGGAAGTGGTGGACGCGGATCCTGGTTTACCATGGCAAATCATCGTGATCTTGGAGGAAAGGAGTTTGAGGATGTGATTCGCGGCATTGACCACCTGTCTTATCAGGGATTGGTGGATCCAGGGAAAGTTGGCATCTCCGGAACCTCTTACGGCGGCTACTTTTCTGCATGGGCTGGTACGCGATACTCCGAACGTTTTGCAGCTGCCATCACCTTTGCAGGCCTGTCCAACTGGATTTCGTTTATGGGCACCACCGATATTCCGCACGAAATGTCCATCACACACTGGGATCTCTGGTGGTTCGAGAACGAAGGCCTCAACTGGGACCGCTCCCCGATAGCTCACGTACAAAATGCCCGGACACCCATACTTGTGGCTCATGGGCTCGCCGATGATCGTGTGCATCCCGAGCAATCGCTGCAGCTCTACCAGTTTCTCAAACTAAATGATGTTCCGACCGGGCTGGTAATGTATCCCAGGCAGCCGCACGGACTTGTGGAGCGGGCGCACCGCATCGATTTCATGGAGCGCACTGTCGACTGGTTCAACCGACATGTAAAATGACCGGATTAGGTGCCCGGATAAAGTGACGGGGTAAAGCGACTGAATAAAGCGACTGAATAAAGTGACTGGATAGAGTGACTGAATAGAGTGACCGGTGCGGCGCAGGTTTTCTTAGGGGTCAGGATGTGCGATTCAATCCGAAGAGTCGACCTGCCGGATATTCAATTCGGCCTTGACGCCTTCCTGGTCAAGTCGGATTTTCAGATTTTGCTCCAGGTTTTTTTGAACCTCATCCACTACTCTGCGCTCCACTTCTTCCCGGACTGTCTCTTCCTTAAGAACATATTTAACAAAAAAAGCTGAAATCCGGCCTTTTCGCTTTTTTACGATCTCGATAATATTCTTAATGTCGATGTCGATGATAATCCGCTTCATCGGTCAGTCCTTATGAGTGCAGTATATGCCATTTTAGAATATGGAGGAATTAAAGACCGGCAGCCCCGCCGTCACGACGCGGATCCGAGACGCCGATCATGGTGCCGTCCTCCAGAACCCGGATCATCTGGACTCCACCAAAGAGCATGTTCATCGGGAAGTTGGAGGGGGAGATGATATAGCCGCGCTGGTGCAGAGCCTCAAGCGCTTCGGGCGAATAGCCGCGTTCCAGCTGCACGACGGGTTCATTGACCAGCGGATAGACACGCGGCATGCGTATGGCATCAGCGGGATGCATGTTGTAGATCAAAGTATGGACAATCGTGCTGATGATCGCCGGTGGTATGCGTCCGGATCCGGGTGATCCGACCACCAGTTCGACTCGGTCATCACTCAGAACGATGGTGGGTGCGGTGCTCGAGTGTGCCGTCCGGCCCGGGCCGCGTATGCTTCCGTAGCTGCCTCCGAAATTATGGTTGGCCGAGTTGTAGAAAACCCCGTCGGAGAAGACAGCCGAGCCGAAATAAAGTCCGAGCGTATTGGTCATGGAAACTGCATTGCCATTCCGGTCCACAACCGAGATGTGCGTGGTGTGCTGTTCTTCGTTATCGATATCATCAGCATCCTCCGCATTGTACTTCTCAACCTTGCCATGCAAATGATCTGCAGCTTCAGGAATGTGCTTTCTCAACTCATCGTAATCCTGTGGTATGATGTTGAGCGGGGGAGCGAAATAACCCTCGCCGATGCACCCGGGTGATGCGGTGAAGCGCGGTGTTGCATGCCAGGGATCGCCTGCGTGCATGGTGTCAGGTATGATGCCGCCCATTGCGGTGGTACGCAGGGATGCATAATCGTCGCTGATCATGCCTGCAACCGGCAGATCCACGTAGGAGGGGTCTCCCTGCCATTCTCCGCGGTCGGCACGGGCAATACGAATGGCGTCAACGAGCACGCCCAGGGCCTCTCCGCTGGAAACCGGATGTCCCGATAAGGCGATATTTTTTCGTTCGATCAGCTTAAGTCCAAGAATGACTTCATGTCCGGCCAGGCTTGGCGGTGCGCTCAGGATGCGGTGTCCATTCCATTCCTGGCAGAGGGCTCCGCGCCATTGCGGTGTATAGGTTTCAAAATCGGCAAGAGACAAACGGCTGCCGCCGGCGCCCAGCTTGTCTACCGTGCGCCGGGCGATATCGCCAGAATAGAACCCATCACGTCCATGAGCTGATATGCTGTGGAGCACACCAGCCAGTTGAGGCTGCACAAGACGCTGTCCTGCTCGAAGCGGTTCATCGCCGGGATAAAAAAGAGCTGCCGACTCATCATCATACAACAGGCGCCCGGAGTAGTCTGCAATAACATCGGCAAGCAGATGGTGTACAATGAAACCTTCCCCGGCAAGTTGCATGGCCGGCTCAAGCACCGTTTTCCGGTCCAGTGTGCCATATTTTTCCAGTGCCTCCAGCAATCCGGCCACCATTCCGGGTACAGCTACTCCACGTTCCGGGGTTATGAGGGAGTCGGGATCGGAGTCCAGTTCATAATCGGGATCGGAACCGGTTGCGGCATAAAAATCAATATAATCAGCCATACCGCGATCACGGTTCCAAATGGTCATGGCACCACTTCCTCCGAGTCCCGACATATTTGGTTCCAGCACGGCAATGGCAAAAGCTGTAGCTACAGCAGCATCAACAGCATTTCCGCCCAGCTCCAGCATCTGTCTACCAGCCTGACTCCCGAGGAGATGCGCCGATACGACCATACCCTCCGTGCTGGAATCCTCCCGGTAGAAGGCAGGGGCATCAGGCCTTGTAAACGCAGTTTCCGGGGTAACGGTCACCGGTTCGGGCGTGCTGCATGCACTGGCAAACAAAAGGTACACAAAAACCGAATAACCAAATTTTGATGTGCTGTAATAGCTCATAGATCAATAATTTTATAATCAAAGGAGGTTCGGTACAGGGCGCCGACAGAGCAATATAGAAAAATACACCTTTTAATTCATCGGTGGAATGGTTCACCGGTTGCAGATAGCGGCGGTGCAAGCCGCAGACGAATTACTCTTTAATATTCGTTTTCTGTCTCTTCTTGTAGTTGACATAGCGCACTCCGTAAATTTTCATCATCTGTTCGTCGCGAAATGCAATTGCTTTCTGAAGCCTGGAATCATAATTCTTCTTGAACTCCCTCTTGGTCCGGGCTTTCGGTATGTAAAAGGATTTGTTTTTGTGGACCCCTTTCTGGGGTGAATAGGAAACCTGAAAAACGTGTTCCTGATAGACCTCCCCGTTCCTGTTTTTGCTTTTTACACAATAACTGATGCCGGGATAGCCGATATTGCTCTGTTTGCCAAGATGCATGGCCCGATCCGGATTTCTTGCGAATTTCTGCCATTCGATCAGATTCTTGTTTCTGAACTCTCTTGCGGATGTGAGCGCTTTCTCCTTCCCTCCGTATCTTCCATCACTGAAAAAACGGCTTATTTTTTTCCCATCCCTGCGAATGCGAACAAACCACCCATACGTGTTTTTAGACGGTTGATCGATTCTGCTGATATTCTTCATGTCATCAATCATGCTATGCTCCTTGAATAAGACGGGTCTATGCAGAACAACGGAAGAGGAAAGGTTAATATTTTAATAATATAAGATTTATGAGTAAATAACCAACTGTGTGTTTAACCTATTTATTCCATTGTTTCAGCCGTAAAAAATCCAATGGAGATCGGTCCGGATCAGCTCACTTGTCTTCGGGCGGATCCAGATAGGCGATGGTGGCTCCCCATGAGCCGGATCCATGCCCGCCGAGATGATAACGATGCACCCAGGGAATGGATTCGAGCGCACTGTGAACGATCCGGCGCAGCGTTCCGGTTCCCTTGCCGTGAATTATTCTGACAGTAAGAATGCCCTTTTCCCTGCAGGCCCGGAGATATTCAGGGACAAGATCACTGACATCCGATGGAGGGAAGACGTGCAGGTCAAGGACACCGTTGACCGGGTATTCAACGGCATCATCAGGGTGGAAGAGGTCATTATCAGACATGGGACCAGGATCGTCAGGATCAACAGGATATTCAGAATCGTCTCGTGATCGTCAGGATCGTTGCATGATCGTCAGGATCGTTTCGTGATCAGATTACGGTAAGAAGCTTATCCACCGGCTTGCGTTTTATATCCGGAACACGCGTGCCCTCAGCAGGATATCCGACAGGCAGAAGGATAATGGGGGATTCATTGCCGGGTCGTTTGAGAATATCATTGAGAAATCGCATGGGACTGGGGGTATGGGGAAGTGCAACAAGACCAGAATAGTGGAGGGCGGTAATCAGAAGCCCGGTGGCAATACCAACAGACTCGTTCACATAGTAGTTCTTCCGGCGGATGTTGTTTTCAATGCGGTAGGATTCCTTGAATACCGCAATAAGGGCAGGCGCATGCTCCAGAAACGGTTTCTCGAAATTGGTCTCCAGCTTTTCGATTTCCTTCTTCATTTCTTCAGAGTATCGCATTTCATAATTGATACGCTCCTCTTTCTCAGCGGCTTGGCGAATCTGTTTTTTGATTTGCGGATCCCTGACCAGTACGAAATGCCAGGGCTGCAAGTGGGCGCCGGATGGAGCCGTACCCGCCGCTTCAATGCAGTTGACAAGCACCTCTTCGGGAACCGGTTCGCCGGAAAACTCGCGCACTGTCCGCCGTTTTTTCATCAGCTCCAGAAAAGCCCTGGATCGCTTCACAAGATCCTCTGTTGAAGGTTTTTCGTACTCAAGAGGGGAGAAGTTGATTTTACTGTTCATCGTAAAGTGTATCTGAAAACTATTGAAGGATTTCGTTAGTGTGGGTCATGCCGCTTTTCTGTTAACGGTATTCATGGACGACTGTAGTGTGACCAGAAATCACGGGAAAACAATACAACAACGGCCAGGATTTCAAGGCGTCCTACAAGCATCAAAACGGAAAGAATCCATTTTCCAACGGAGGGGAGCATGGCATAATTCTCAATAGGTCCGAATGTTCCAAATGCCGGCCCGATATTCCCAAGGCAGGCAATACTGGCACTTGCAGACGACAATAGATCATAACCTAACAGTGTCAATACAAAAAAACCAAATAAAAAAAGGAGAAAGTATATTACAAAAAAACTCATAACGGTTCTTATGGCCTTATCGGAAAGAACGTGGTCACCGACCCTGACAGGAATCACGGCACGGGGATGAACAGCCTGTCTGATTTCAGCGCCCATCACACGCAGAACGATCATCCATCGTGTCATTTTAATGCCGCCGCTGGTGGATCCAGTGGAACCACCGGAAAAAAATAGCAGGAACAGCAGAAACAGCGGCAGGATTGGCCAAAGAGCATAATCATCCGTTCCATAACCGGTCGTAGTGAGAATGGAGACAGCCTGAAACGATCCATATCGAAGTGCATTACTGACAGAATGGTGACCTGAAAGCCACAATGAAAGAGATATTCCGATTATCATAAGAACAGTAACGAGTGCATAAAATCGTAACTCACGATTATCTGTAACCATAGTCAGTCGGCCGGTGAGCAGGCGGAAGTGGAGTATAAAATTGACACCGGCCAAAAACATGAAGATGGTAATAATAACATCAATGTATACGGAATCAAAGCCGCCGACACTGGCATCCAGGGTTGAAAATCCGCCGGTAGCAAGCGTTGAAAAGGAATGATTCAGGGCATGGAACCAGTCCATGGAAGGATGAATCCACAGGAAAATGAAATGAACGAAGGTGATGCCAACATAAACAAACCATAGTGATTTAGCCGTCTGATGAAATCTGGGCATGAGTTTGTCGGTGGCAAGCAGCGATGATTCCGCCTGGAAAAGATGCATGCTACCAGAACCAAGCATTGGAAGGATGGCGATGGACAGCACGATAAATCCCATCCCTCCAAACCAGTGCAGAATGGAGCGCCATAACAGGAGTGTTCTGGGCAGGCTCTCAATATTTGGATTATCAAAGCCCGATTCGGTGGTACCGCCAAATACGGTTGCCCCGGTTGTGGTCAGACCACTCATAGTCTCAAAAAAAGCATCAGAATACACAGAAACGACGCCGGAGCTGTAAAAAGGGATTGCGCCAATAAAACTGATACAGAGCCAGGTGAGGGTTACAATCAGAAAAACTTCACGTAATTGCAGATCCACCCGGCGCCGGACTCTCAAAAATAACAGTCCACCGACAAGGGTTGTGAGCAAGGCAATTGCAAAATAATGAAATCGCATTTCTTCATGCCATACGAGCGACAGCAGCCCAAGGACGATAAAGATGCCGGCCAGGAACAGCATGAAGAAGCCGATGATACCAAAAACCTGCGTAAAATTAATTAAGGTGAATGTAATTGGGCGGTTTTTCATGTTGTTCTCCCTGCAGCCTTCATCATGAAAAATACCCGGTCACTTCATCCAGATCATCCGGATAGCAAAAAACAACGATGTTATCGCCGGCACGAATCCGGGTTTCACCGGTGGCGATAGCAACATGATTTTCATTAACAACGGCACCAATGATGGTTTTACGGGGGAGTTTCAGCTCCCCGATGGTCCTGCCGATCGCCTTGCTGTTTTCAGCGACATGAAGTTCCAAAATTTCGGCATCCGTACCATAGGGTGTGTAGTTGGAAATGACCCTGCCCTGGCGGATCTGCCGGTGAATTTCATTTGTGACCGAGAGTTTTTTGTTTACTGCTGCGTCAAGTCCTATGGTTTGACTCATCGGGATATATTCAGCTTTAGAAACAAGTGCCACGGTTTTACGCACTCCAAGATGTTTGGCCAGCAGGCAGCTGATGATATTGGACTCTTCATCAAGAGTGACGGAGATAAAGGCATCCGTATCGGCAATTCCTTCAGATACAAGCAGGTCAGGATCACCCGGATCGCCCTGAAGCACGAGGACATTCCGGAACTCTCCGGCAAGTTTGAGTGCTTTTTCCTCATCAGGTTCTATGAGTTTAATTTTCCATCCACCATTTTCTCCTGACAGAATTTTTGTTATCCTGATTCCGATGGATGACCCACCGGCGATCATGATGTGATTTATTTTCTTCTCCACCCTGCCGGTGGAAGCAAT
>SLKA01000106.1 GCA_007134845.1 Balneolales bacterium | reverse complement strand
GCATGATCACACTCACCAGCAGCCAGCGATCGCTGGGCACACTCTGCGCCTGAGCCGAGCCGTTGGGCGGCTGCTCGAACAGATATCGCTTTTTAAAAGTGTCGGAAACCATCATGCTGCTGCTGCCTTATTTTTGCTGATTCTTATGTGGATTGATGCGTTTGTTATGCGATTGTGTTTCGGTTGTGATGCGATTGTTATGCGGTTGTTGTGTGATTGTGTTTCGTTTGTGATGCGATTATGATGCGGCTGTGATGCGATTATGATGCGGTTTTTTGCAGTTGTGAGAATTTCATTGGCCGGGCCAGGGCGTTACAAAGCCATGACTGCCTGGATGAACCGGAGTCCGCGATCCTCATAGCTTTCAAACATGTCAAAGGAGGCGCAGGCCGGACTCATAAGCACCACATCCCCCCGCTCGGCTTTCATGAAGCTCTTTTGTACCGCATCCTGCATGGAATCGGCAAACCAGATCACCGGGGCTACGCCCTGAAGCTGCTTCCGGATCACCTCCCTACCCTCACCGATCGCCACAATCGCCTTGACTTTCTTGCGGATTTCGGTGGCCAGTTCGCTGTAGTCGTTGCCTTTGTCACGACCGCCCATGATCAGGATAACCGGACGGTTGAAACTTGTAAGAGCGTACCAGACGGCATTGACATTGGTCGCCTTGCTGTCGTTGTACCAGGTGACGCCATCCATTTCGCGCACTTTCTGCAGCCGGTGCGGCACACCTTCGAACCTGCTGAGACTCTCGCGGATGGGGCCTTTGTCGATCTCGCAGATCCGGGCGGCCAGGGCAACAGCCAGTCCGTTGCGCAGGTTGTGTTTACCGGGGAGAGCCAGCTGTTTCATATGAATTACCTCTTCATTGAACCTGTCGGTTTGAATTTTGATGATACCGTTGCGCAGAAAGATCCCGGGCACTTCCGCTTCGCTTGAAAACGGAAAAAGTGCGGGGGAGTCCGGAATGCCGGACAGTTTTTCGACCTGCTCCTTCACCACGGGATCGTCATAGCCGTAGATCAGGATGTCGTCCTTTGTCTGATGTCCGGGCAGCTGCATTTTCGAGGCGATGTACTCCTCAAACTGGTTGTGGTAGCGGTTCAGGTGATCGGGTGTGATATTCAGCAGCACGGCAACCCTGGCACGGAAACGGTCGATATGGTCGAGCTGGAAGCTGCTTACCTCCAGGATCACATCCACTTCCGGCGATGTCTGCTCCACCACCTCCGAAAAGGCGGTCCCGATATTGCCGGCAAGCAGGAAGTCGCGTCCGGCCCGTTTCCACACATCCGCCAGCCACTTAACCACCGTTGTTTTCCCGTTCGATCCGGTGACGGCGATAACCCGGCTGTTGCAGTACCACGACGCCACTTCAATTTCGGCCACCACTTGCTTGCCTGCATTTTTGTAGCTGCGCACAATCGGCGCATCACCGGGCACACCCGGACTCAGAACCAGCAGATCGCCATCCAGCGCTTTCCCTGAATGCCCGCCTTCTTCAAACGGAATACCGGCCTGCTCCAGACGGACCCGGAAACCGGAAGCGATCGTACCGTTGTCGGATACCAGCACACGGGCTCCTTTGCGGTGCATCAACAATGCGACGGCCACACCGCTTCTGGCGGCTCCTGCTACGACAATATGTTGATCTTTAATGCGGGTCATGTACGCTATTATCTCAGTTTCAGGGTGATGATGGTGAGGATGGCGAGCAGTATCGCAATGATCCAGAAACGAACCACAATCTTGGGCTCCGCCCATCCTTTCTTTTCGAAATGATGATGAAGCGGGGCCATGCGAAAGAACCGCCTCCCTTCCCCGTATTTCCTTTTCGTGTATTTGAAATAGCTGGTCTGGATAATGACCGAAAGGGCCTCCACGAAGAAAATTCCGCATAAAATGGGCAGAAGAAGCTCCTTGTGAATCATCAGGGCCACCGCTCCGATGCCACCACCCAGTGCAAGAGACCCGGTATCCCCCATAAATACTTCTGCGGGATACGAATTATACCAGAGGAATCCGAAACAGGCTCCCACCATGGCAGCACAGTAGATGGTGAGTTCCCCGGTGCCGGGCAGATAAAGGATATCAAGGAAGCTGGAATAGTCGACACGTCCGGAGACATAGGCCAGTATTCCCAGGGCGAGACCGGCAATGGCGGTGGTACCGCTGGCGAGACCGTCCAGGCCATCCGTCAGATTCACCGAATTGCTTACCGCCGTTATGATGAAGATGCATACCGGAATGTAAATAGCCCAACCCAGCGCCTCACCGAGAAAAGCATAGTCGATATTCGCATCCTTGACAAAAGGGATGGTGCTCAACGTGTTATAGTCCTGGAAATCGGGGTGGAAATAGAGCACCAGTCCCAGCACCGCTCCCACTGCCACCTGCCCGATGATCTTGAACTTGCCAAGCAGTCCTTCCTTGTTTTTACGGATGATCTTGATATAGTCATCGACAAAACCGACGACTCCCAGAACGACGGTCACCATCAGAATAAGCCAGATATACAAATTGTACGGATTGGCCCAGAACACCGTACCGGCTACGATTGCAATGAGAATAAGCAGCCCTCCCATGCTTGGTGTTCCGGCTTTTTCCTGGTGTCCTTCAAGATCGATATCATCACGGATGTTTTCCTGGAGCTGTAGGCGGTTAAGCAGGCGAATCACCTTGCTGCCAAAGAACACCGAGATAAAAAATGCCGTGATCGCAGCCAGGGCGCTTCGTACTGTTATAAAAGCAAACACTCCGAAACCCGGAGGATTTATCGTCTGGTTGATCCAGTCCAAAAGGAGATAGAGCATCAGTTTACCTCCCTTTTTTGATTACCGTTGTTTCGGCTTTTTATCTGTCCGTAGCCGGATTTTTCATCCGGACTCTTGTCCGGGCTATTACCCGCGTTAACGCCCTGGTTCCTGTCCGGACTATTGCCGGAACCCGCTCTCGAGCCTTTTTTCGTTACCTGCTTGTAGATTCTCCGCTCAATCCATTCGGCAAGCGCCTTTCCGGCGATATCGCGGTCATCAAATTTATGTCTGCGCCCATGAACCTCCTGGTACCTCTCGTGCCCTTTTCCGGCAACCAGCACCAGGGTCCTTGTATCGGCTTCCAGAATGGAGGAGCGGATGGCCTTGCGCCTGTTGGGCTCCACGAAAATCTTGTCGCTGCGAACAATACCCTTGCGGATATCACGGATGATGGCATCGGGATCCTCGGTGCGGGGGTTGTCCGATGTGAGTGTGATAACATCTGCATATTTGTCAGCTATTTTCCCCATTTTGGGCCTTTTTGAACGGTCCCTGTCACCGCCGCACCCAAAAACGACATGGAGTGTATCACCCTTTTCACACACTCCCAAGAGTGCCTGAAGCACATTCTGCAGCGCATCGGGAGTATGTGCGTAATCCACGAATACGTTTGGTGCGGATGACGGCTGTGTAGAGGAAGGCATCACGCGCTCAAGTCTGCCGGGGGCGCCGGTCGCCTGACCCAAAGCTGCGGCCACATTGTTTTTGGCACATCCAAGGGCAAGACAGATCAGAAATGCCTGGGCCACATTATACGCATTGTAACGACCGGCAAGCGGTGTGCTCACAATGGCGCCGTCCAGATCAAGCACCATTCCATCCGGACCCTCATCCAGGATGCGGAAATCCCTGTCATCCCGAAATCCAAAGTCCCAGATATCTGCGCGGCAGCCCTTAAGCACCTTGAGTGATGCGGGATCATCCCGGTTGACTACGGCAATCGCCGCATCATCCAGCATCAGAAAAAGCTGCTTTTTTGCATCAATATAGGATGCCATGTCCCGGTGGTAATCCAGGTGGTCCTGACTGATGTTGGTAAATGCGGCTACATCAAATCTGATTCCGCCAACCCTCTGTTGCTCAATAGCATGAGATGAAACCTCCATAACTGCAAAAGCGGTGTCGATGGCAGCCATCTCTTCGAGCGTCCGGGCAAGACTCACAGCATCGGGCGTGGTGAGGCTGCTTTCGGTGACGCGGTCGCCGATGCGGGTCTCCACGGTGCCCAGCAGTCCGGTATTGTAACCGAGTGTGCGCAACACCTGATAGACAAGCGTGCAGACGGTGGTTTTGCCATTAGTGCCGGTTACTCCAACCATTTTCATTGTGCGGGCGGGATAACCTGAAAAAGCCTGTGCCAGATCGCCCACGATCTGGCGGGTGTCGGCCACCTGCAGAAACATCACATCGTCCGATTTGCGGCCGGATTCGGGAGCATGTCCGGCCTTCGGAGCCGGGCTTGTCTCAGAAGTGCGGCCGGTCTCTGCGGCCTGCCCGCTTCCGGTACGGTACTCCTCCGGTATGTGTTCGGCAATGATGAATCTGGCCCCCTTGCGGATGGCATCGCGAATAAACCGGTGCCCGTCCGATGCTGTTCCTCGCAAAGCGATGAAAACATCATTTTTATGTACCTTTCTGGAGTCGAGGCGCAGTCTGCCGAGGGGAGCATCTACATGGCCGTACTGCCGGATGGGATGGATGATATGGAGCATTTCGGCAAGCTTCATAATCACCCCCTCTCCGACAAAATGGTGGGAAGGTCACGCGCCCGGCCCCGAATGGTGACCGACTGACCTGTCCGGTATTGCTGGCCGGCCAGCGGGAACTGAGCATACACCGTTCCGGAACCGACCATCTCGACTTCAAAACCGGATTTACGCAACCATGCGGAGGCTTTTCTCATGCTCATTCCCCTGACATCGGGGATGCTGGCATGCTGTTCGCTGATGCGTGTGGTATCGCTGCTGATGCTGTGGGAAAGCGAGATCCGCAGAGGCTCGGACCGGAGGATCTGCTCACCCGGTTCCGGAGCGAGACCGACAACATACTCGCCTTTTCCGGAGAACTGATGGCGAATGTTGTAATCAGTCAGCACAGCACGGGCTTCATTGCGGTGCATGCCCCGTACATCGGGTACGACCGCCCACTGAACCATGATCTCATCTTCCGCCGGTGTAAGGTGCAGGCGGTCATCCAGTCCGATGAGACGCAGTGCAACATTCCGGAATACCGGCCCGGAGATAAACCCGCCATAGTAACTGAGTCTGGGTTCGTCGATCATGACCAGGCAAACGTACCTGGGATCATCCGCTGGAAAAAAGCCGGCGAAGGAGGCCAGATAACTGGCGCGATATCTCCCGTCGATGTATTTCTGTGCCGTACCGGTCTTTCCGGCGACACGGAACCCGTCAATGCGCGCGAACCCGGCGGTTCCGGAATCCGAAACCACACTTTCAAATACCGGGCGCAGCAACTCAATTGTTTCCGGTTTTATGGCACGGCGTACGGTTTCCGGACGATTCTGATGGATCACGCGTCCGCGCTCATCCATCACCTTGTCAACCACAAAAGGCCGCATCATCACACCATCATTGGCGAATGCGGCATAAGCCTGGATCAGCTGCATCAGATTTACCTGCACTTCATAACCAATGGAGATCCAGGGCTTGGTGACGGCCGACCATTGATAGGGCTTGCGCAGACGGCCGGCCTCTTCGCCGGGCAGATCAATGTACGTCAGTGATCCAAAACCCATGTTGCGGGCATACTGGTACAGCATATCGGAAGAAATTCGTCCGGCCACTTCGGATGTGGCGATATTCGACGACTTCTGGATGGCCTCGTGAAAACTGACGATGCCCAGCGGATCGTGATCCCGCATCATCTGACCGCTGATGAGCCGTCGCCCGTTCCCCGTATCAAAATTCTCGTCCAGTTCCACCAGTCCGTTTTCGACAGCTGCCACTGCGGTAACCAGTTTGAAGGTCGATCCCGGCTCGATCATATCGGATATCATGGTGTTTCGGCGGTATTCGGAGGGTGAGGCGGCCGGAAAGTTGGGATCAAAATCGGGCCAGGATGCCATGGCCTTCACAGCCCCGGTTCCCGGATCCATGATGATGATGGAGCCCCGCCGGGCCATGGCACGCTGCACACCTTTTTTCAGTTCCTCCTCGGCAATGGCCTGTATGTGCGCATCGATGGTGGTCATCAGGGTATGACCCTGCTGCGGGTGCTTGCGCGGTGCGCCGACATAAGCCCGGATGCGGCCGCTGCGGTCCCTTCGAACCTGCCGCTGCCCGTCAATACCGCTTAAAAAGTCATTGTAAGAGGATTCCAGGCCGGACATGCCCCTGAGTTCGTGGTTCACATAACCGATGACATGCGAAGCAAGTGTTTCGTAGTTGTAGCGGCGGCGGTACTGCTCCTCCAGAATCACTGCCCGCATTCCAAGTGCGCGCAGCTGTTCGGCCGATTCGGCGCTCATATTGCGCTCCAGAACAATATACCGGGATCTCGGTGAGGCGGAGTTGATGCGTTGCTGATAAGACCTTGCTGTTCCGGAGCCGACACCAGCAAGTTCCTGTATGAATTTCCTGAGATCTTCACGGGTGAAACCCGGAAAATGCGGATCAACGGCAACGTTGTACGTGACCGTATTTCCAACCAGTTCGCGCCCGTGCTCGTCCAGAATAAATCCCCTCTGGGCGGGAATGGGAATCACATCCATTGTCTGGGCACTCCAGAGTGAGCGAAGCTGTGTTCCCTCGAGAACCTGGATTCGCATAATCTGCAGACCGATGACAAGTGGTATCAGGAGCATAAGCCCGAATACCATGAACATGCGATTCAATATGAACTGTTTTTGCTCTGCCATGGTCAGCGTTCAATAACAATTACCGGATCGGCGGCGCCACCTGATATCATACCGATTGATGCGGCCCGGTTGTACACTTCAGCCGGACCGGTCATACGGTCGTAGTTTCGGCGCACTTCGGTGTTCACGCGATGCGCCCGCTCATAATCACGCCGGAGCTGCTGCACTTCGCGGAGTGTATTTTGTGTTTCAAAGACGTGTGTCAGATAAACCGATCCTGCAATACCGAGCATGATGGAGAATAAAATCAGTTTCCACGGGGACCAGAGCTTGATTTTCCTGGATTTTGATCCGGCTTTTCTTCCGTTGGCCGCCTTGCTGCCGCCATTGCCATTGCTTTTTCCATTGCCGTTGCCGTTGCCGTTTCCATGATTGACAGCTGGACCGTAGTAGCGCGATGGCAGCCGTGCGGGGTCGGTTGTCGTCGTTCCGGAGCCGGAAGAGCCCGAGCGGTAGAGCGTTTTTGATTTCTTTGACATTTGTGTCTGAATCATCATGGCCCGCCTCCGTTTATTCCGGTTGATGGCTGATCTGTCCCGCCCTCAGAAGATTCCCCGACAGGCAGCTTTTCAGCAGCTCGCAGCTTGGCACTCCTGGCCCGCGGATTAACAGCCACCTCGCTGTCCGGTGCAGTAACAACTTTTCTGTTCAGCGGACTGAGCGGACTGATAGCATTTCCGTAAAAATCCTTGACAGGCTTGCCTTCAAAATTGCCATATCGGAAGTAATTCTTGCAGAGCCTGTCCTCAAGGGAATGATAGGTGATGACCACGAACCGCCCATCCTCACAGAGCATATCCGTCCCTTTTTCCAGCACCCGTTTCAGCATGTTCAATTCACTGTTGACGGCAATGCGAAGAGCCTGAAAAATCCTGGCAAGTGATTTGTTGAGAAAGCGTTCCGGCACTGCCGATGCTACGGTATCACGCAGCTCGCCGGTTGTCTCAAGCGGCCGGTCCCGCATAATGGCCCGGGCAATGCGCGCACTTTCCCGCTCCTCGCCATATTCAAAAAAAAGATCCCGCAGCTGCTCATATTCGTACTCATTGACGATTTTGGCTGCCGTTGTATCCTGGAGTTCGCCCATGCGCATGTCAAGCGGCCCATCCTTCTGAAAGCTGAATCCGCGTTCAGGTTCGTCAATCTGATGTGAAGAAACGCCCAGATCCAGCAAAATGCCCTGCAGGCGTCCGCTCACCTCTTTCGGGAGCAGCACATCCATGTACCCGAAGTTTCCGCGAATGAGCGTGATGCGGGACTCACCGGCAAAACGTTCCGAGGCATGCCGGATCGCATCATCATCCTGATCGATACCGTACAGCCGGCCTTTTTCCGAGAGCTCCTCCATCAAGAGCGCACTATGACCACCGCCACCCAGGGTGCCGTCTACATATATTCCATCTGGATCGGTAACCAGGAATCGTATCGCTTCATTCAGCAATACGGGTTTGTGATAAGTGACATGGGTCATTGTGTAAAGCCATCTCCCATTACATTTTCGAACATTTCACGGTATGTGCCGGGGTCCAGTTCCTGATCGGCTTTTTCCAGCATTTCCGGAGACCACAGCTCAATACTTTCTCCCATCCCGATGAATATCACGCGGTTGCTGATATTCGCCCATTCCATCAATTTGGGAGGAATGGCAAGCCGGTTGTGCTTGTCGAGAGTCAGGTCATCGGCTGATCGTAAAAAATTTCTGAGAACGGTTCTTCCCTGCTGCCTGAACTCATTGATCCGGGAGAGCCTGTCTTCAACACCAAGCCAGTATTCTTCAGGATAAAGCAACAGGCAATGATCAAGGCCCTTGAGGATGGTAAAGCTGTCCTGACTTTGCGGAGGCAAATATTTGCGCAGTCTGGCCGGGAAGCTTACGCGACCTTTGCTGTCTATGGAATGATCGTATTCGCCTTTGAAGCTTGCCAAGGTTCTGCCCGTTTGATGAGACCGGTTTTTTGATTGCTTCAGGCAGAAAGTTGTACAATTTCCCACATCTTCCCACCTTGTCCCACAAAGTAGGTTATTTTAGGATTACATGTCAAGTAAAAAGAGGATTTTTACCCGAAAGTTTTTAACGTTTTCATGGACAACAAGAAATATGATCCACAGAACTATGATGAAAGTGGTTATATACGACGTTGATAGTATGTGTAATATATGTACAATATATTGGTGGGACAAAATCCCAACAAAATAAAATCATGCAACAGGATTATGCTGCAACCAGATCAGGCAGCAAATGCATGCTGCTTTTTTTGAACCGTCTGCTTGAACTGTCTACATGAGCAGTCTTCATGAACAGTCTTCATGAGTAGTCTACTTTAACTGCTTGAGCAGTCTACTTGAGCAGTCTCCGACTGATCTTCTGGATATCGGCGAGCACCCCTGCGGCTGTCACTTCTCTCCCAGCACCCGGTCCCTGGATGATCAGCGGACTTTGGGCATAACGCGCCGTCCGGAATGAGAGCAGGTTATCGGTGCCCGTGAGTGTACCGAGGGCAGATTTAACGGAAACCGACTGCATCCCCACGGTAATTTTTCCATTTTCAAGATGTCCGGTATAACGAAGCACTTCATTTCGCTTTCGGGCCTGTCCGACCAGCGTTTTCCAGTACTCATTGAGATCCGGCAGTTTTTCAAAAAAATCGTCCTGCGTCAGCATCCGCAGCTCTTCAGGAATTAGATCCTCCACCGTGATTTCCTCTCTCTCCACCCGGAACCCGGCGGTACGTGCAAGAATCATGAATTTCCTGGCGACATCTTCGCCTGACAGATCATCCCGCGGATCAGGTTCGGATATTCCCAGTTCCCTGGCCTTGCGGATGATCCGGTCAAACGGCACGCCTTCTTCGAGTTTTGCGAACAGATAAGTCATGGTGCCCGACACCACACCGGATATGGAATGAACCGCATCTCCGCTACGCAGCAGATCCTTGATGGTCTGCAGTATCGGCATGCTGGCTCCGACCGTCGCCTCATACAGATAATGGGTGTTCTTGTTAACCGTATAGCTCATTAGCGTGTCGAAGAACTCCTGTTCAAAACTGTTGGCCCGCTTGCTTGGCGTCACCACATGGATGCCGGCTTTGAGCATCAGCGGATACTTGCGAGCCACTTCAGGGGCGCCAGTGGCATCAATAAAGATGGTCCGGTAGGGATATTCCTTTGACAAGTGGTTGACGATGAACGGCCAGTCGGTTTTCTGGCCTTCGCTCACACGCACTGATATCTCGGCTGCCGGTATTCCCGACGGATGCCAGGCCATTTTGTCGGTGTCGCAGGCACCAATGATACTCAGATCAACTTTCGGATCGGTCAGATCACGCAGCAGCTCCACCAGCTTCCCGCCAATGGCTCCGAGCCCGGCGACAAACAGCCTTACCCGATGGGGATGGATGCAGAAGTGATCATTCAGAAGACGGACTGCCATCTCCGCTTCGCGGTTGTACAGCAGCAGGCTGAGGTGTCTGTTGGCCAGTCCTTTAGCCATGGCCAGCGGCGCAATCCCGTTTTCACCCAGGACCGACAGAACGGCACCGCTAATACCCAGATCCCGCTCCAGTTTCTCTCCGATGACCGTAACCATGGATACCTGATCCAGTATCTGAGGCGTATCAATGCGCCCTGAATCGTATTCATCAGCGAATTCCTCGTGAAGCGCCTGACGTGCCTGTTCCAGCTGGGGAGCCTGAACCACAACCGTGATCCCGTAATCAGAGGAAGCGGCGGTGTTGAAAAGCACGGCCACCCTGCGCTTTCTCAGCGCAGAGAGCGTCCGGTAGCTGAATTCATGTATTTTGTCCAGCCCCTTGCTCCGCAGTGCAATGACTATGATATTCTTTTTGACCGAAACAGAGCGCAATCGTCCGGTTGTAACCTGATATTCCCGCGTGATTATGGTGCCGGTGGCATCGGGCTGGAGGGTGTTTTTAATATGGATGGGAATATTCCGTGCCTGAAGCGGCAGCACTGTCCGGGGATGCAGCACTTTGGCACCGAAGTGAGCCATTTCAGCAATTTCGGAATAGTGGAGCTGGGGGATGGTCACAGCGGTGGGCACGATATCCGGATCGGCCGTAAGCACACCGTTGACATCTGTCCAGATCTGAACTTCGTGCGCATCAAGCGCCTCACCGAGCAGACTGGCAGAGTAGTCGGAGCCTGAACGCCCGAGAGTGGTGATCTCATTTTCAGAGGTAGAGCCGATAAAACCGGTTACGATCGGAATACTGTCGTTCATGGGAAGCAGGGCTTCTCGGACCTGCCGGATGGTGGTGACCATATCGACATCAGCATCACCAAAGCGGTTGTTGGTCCTCACGAGTCTGTGTGATTCAAAGGCACGGGACGGCGTTCCCGATGCGATCACTGCGGCAGAAAAGATATTGGATGACAGCCGCTCGCCATAGGACAGGATCCGGTCGCTTTGCCGTTCGGTAATTTCGGACTGCCCCTGGAGTCCGGACAGTTCGGTTTCAAGTTTTCCGAGCAGTTCATTGACGCGGCTAACCTGGTCGCCGGCTTCTCCGGTCATGAACTCACCGAGTGTATTATGGTGCCGGTGCTTCAGCAGCTCAAACCGTTCCCTCCAGGTGTTGTCCGGAACCGAAGCCAACTTCATGAGTGCAATAAGTTCATCCGTAACACCGCCGAGTGCGGATACAACAACAGCTACATCGGCATCCTTATGCTGCTGATTTACAATAGATACAGCATTACGGATGCGGGGGGCATCATAGAGTGATGTCCCGCCAAATTTCAATATTCGCAGCATTATTCAGTAAATACTAATTGGTACTTTTGGGTTAATTCCGGGAAATTTTTTTTTACAAGGGATTGAATAGCTTCAAATTCTATGAGAAAGGCATCGTGCCCATTGTCGGAAACGAGCTCGACATACCGGGCGTTTTTCAATAGTGCCGCCAGTTCCTTCTGCTCTGCAACCGGATAGAGCATATCGGAGCTGATCCCGATAATCAGCACGGGAATTTTGAGGCCGCCAAGCACCTCCTTAAAGGTTCCGCGCCCACGTGATACATCATGACTGTCCATCGCCTGGGTCAGTCGTACGTAGGTAACCGCATCGAAACGGTCCACCAGTTTCTTGCCCTGGTAGTTTAAATAGGATTCGACCTGATAGCAGGATTTTCCGGGCTGTGGATTGCGTGCAAATCGTTTTTCAAATGAACTGGCACTGCGGTAGGTGATCATACCCATCATGCGGGCGGCAGCCAGGCCTTCGGCGGGAGGATCATCGGGCGGATAGTGTCCATCTTTCCATTTTGGATCAGCAAACAAGGCCCGGCGCTGCGCTTCTCCGATGCCGATCGCCCAGGCAGAATGCGCCTTGCCCATGGCAATCAGCAGCAGCTGTTCGGGGCGGTCATCCATAATTCCAAATTCAAGCGCCTGCATCCCGCCCATGGATGCGCCAATGGCAAACCGGATTCTCTTCACCCCGAGATGATCCAGAAGCCGCTGCTGCACCCTGATCATATCGCGAATGGTAACAAAGGGAAAATCCCCGCCATATCGCTTTCCTGTGCTGGGATTAATGCTTAGTGGACCGGTGGTTCCGTAGCAGCTTCCCAGCACATTGCTGCAGATGATATAATGTTCATCGGGATCAAGCAGCCGGCCTTTGCCAAAGAAACCGGTAAGCCATTCATCGGCCGCAGCATGGCCCGTCAGAGCATGGAACACCACGACGACATTGCTCATGCCGGCATTGGGAGTGCCCCACGTCTGGTATGCAATATCCAGTTCCGGGAACTCAAATCCCGATTCGGTCACAAACGGGGCCTGATCCTTGAATATGAGATTTTCTTGTTTATATGACATATTTCGATTGATTCATATCGGATTTCTCCTCATTTTACATCTGTTGTTTGTCTGTTACTGAATCTTGGGTTTTGGTTGATCCGGGATTTGGTTGTTGATTGAGAGTCTCCGGCTGTTGCAAAGCCGGAGGCTTTTTTTTTGAATGTTTTTTGAATGTTTATGGTGCATTTGCATTGCGCCACGCAGCCACACTTGTTGTTCAGACCGACATTTTGAAAGCTTCTTCAAAGTCGTAGATAATGTCATCGATGTGTTCCAGACCAACAGAAACTCGAACCAGATCTTCGGTCACGCCGCTTGATCGCTGCTCCTGATCTGTCAGCTGCTGATGGGTTGTTGACGCCGGATGTATGACCAGTGTCTTGGCATCGCCGACATTAGCCAAATGACTTGCCAGTACGGTATTGTCGATGAACTTGCGGCCGGCTTCGTATCCGCCCTTGATCCCGAAGGTCACTACAGCACCAAACTTTCCGGGGTTGAGATATTTTTTTGCGAGATCGTGATATTTGTGTCCGGGCAGTCCGGAATAACTGACCCATATCACATTTTCGTTCGATTCCAGCCATTTCGCCAGTGCCAGTGCATTTTCACAATGACGTTCGATCCTCAGTGATAGTGTTTCAATTCCCTGGAGCAACAAAAAGCTGTTGAAGGGTGATTGTGAAGGTCCGAAGTCACGAAGGCCTTCAACACGGGCCCGGATGGCGAAGGCAATGTTTCCGAACGGACCCTCATCGCCGAAGATTTCCCAGAAATTTATGCCGTGGTAACCGGGAGAAGGCTGGTCAAAAAGCGGGAACTTTCCGTTGCCCCAGTTGAAATTTCCGGCATCAACCAAAACTCCGCCGATAGATGTCCCGTGTCCACCAATCCATTTGGTTGCCGAGTTAACAATAATATTTGCACCGAAGTCAATGGGACGGGCGATGGCACCGGCCGCTCCGAATGTGTTATCCACAATCAGCGGAATTCCGTTTTTTTGCGCCACGGCTGCCAGCCCCTCGAGATCCGGGACATTGGACTTGGGGTTGCCCAGTGATTCCACAAAGATCGCCTTCGTGTTTTCGTCAATTTTTGCCTCGTAGGCAGAAGGATCATCATCCTCGACAAATTTCACATCGATTCCCAGCCGGGGCAGGGAGACCTTGAACTGGTTGTAGGTACCACCATACAGGTTGCTGGTGGAAATGATATTATCGCCTTGCTGAGCAATGGTTATGATAGTAAGAAACTGGGCGGCCTGTCCCGATGAAGTGGCAACTGCAGCCACACCTCCCTCAAGTGCTGCAATGCGCTTCTCGAACACATCATTGGTCGGATTCATGATCCGGGAGTAAATATTCCCGAATTCCTTGAGTCCGAAAAGTGATGCTGCATGGTCGGAACTGTCAAACAGATAGGAGGTGGTCTGATAGATCGGCACTGCCCTGGCATTGGTGGCAGGATCCTTTTCCTGTCCGGCATGGAGTTGCAGTGTTTCGAATTTGTAAGTTCTGTTGTCTGCGTTGTTGCTCATGAGTTGGTTGTAATTTGTTTTTGTTGTTGTTAGTGCTGATTGTTACCGGGTTGACTGTTGCCTGGATTGCCCGCTGGTTTAAAAAAAAAGCCTCAACCGGGGCCGATGCCGGAAGAGGCTTTTACAAACAAAAAAACCGTCTCCCCTCATCTTTCCCTCGCATGCCCGTGCATGAAAGAGCAGGATTTAGCACCTGACCTTCGACATGATCGAAGCGGTTGCTAAGGCTTCACAGGGCCTGATCCCTCCGCCTTTCTCGATAAGAGACTTTCTACCAATTCAAAGAACAAAAAAAGCCCTTTTCGAGATTTCGGAAAGGGCCTGCAAACTCAACTGTTGCGCATTACAGCACCCTCACCTGCGGAAGCAGGACATACAACAGAGGGCCATATAAGCGCTGACAAAAATCATGGACTAATGTTTAAGATATTGAAAGTACTGTACCGTTGTACAGGGTTGCAATGGGTACAAGTTTACCAATTTATTCCGCCCGTGTCAATACTAAATGCAATATTTACTGTTCGTTGCAACAAAAAGCGGCTAAAGGACGCTGAAAAACCGCTACCGGTACCCATAGCTTTTGAGAAAAATTTCTTTTTCGCGCCATTTCTCCCGTACTTTTACAAATAGCTGCAGATAGACCTTCTTTCCTGTGAATTGCTCAATCTCTTTTCGTGATCGTATACCGAGCTCCTTTAGCATGGCACCTTTCTTTCCAATCAGGATGCCTTTTTGAGAGTTTCGGCTGACCACAATCTCCGCATCAATTCTGTCGATCTTCTCTTCCTCCCTGAATTCCACGACATTGACGGCACAGGAATAGGGCACCTCCTTGTCATAAAGCAGAAACAGCTGTTCACGGATCAGCTCCGATACAAAAAAACGCATGGAGAGGTCGCTTGCCTGGTCCTTCGGATAGAACGCAGGTCCGGCAGGCAGCCGGTTCTTGATTTTTTTTATGAGCCCATCCACCCCGGATCCATCCATGGCCGATATTGCTACGGCATCAATGTATTCGAATTGCCGGGTGCATTTTGCAATAACGGCTTTCGCAGCTTCGGAGACCTGATTCATGGCCGAACTCATGGCCGAACTTATGGCTGGATCCACAGCCGGATCCACAGCCTCATTTTCCATCCCTTTTTCCTGGCGTTCTCCCGGCCTTACACTGTCCAGCAAATCCATCTTGTTAACGACCAGTATAACCGGCAGTCTGAGTTCGGCAAGTGTCTCCCAGACAACATCATCCGGATCGGGCGGACGCCGGCCATCTACGATATGAAGAAGCAGGTCGGCATCACTTCTGAGCCTGATGACCATATCCATCATTTTTTCCTGCAGCAGATAGGATGGCTGGATGATCCCGGGAGTATCAAGAAATACTATCTGAGAGTCGTCATCCGAGTAGAAGCCGGGAATCCGGTGCCGGGTGGTCTGCGCCTTGTGGGTGATAATCGAGAGCTTCTGTCCGAGCAGGCGGTTGAACAGTGTTGATTTGCCGGCATTCGGCCTGCCGATAATCCCTGCAAATCCGGCTTTGTGCTGAACCTTTTTGTCCTTCTCCTCAGTCATTTGCTTTTATGATGTCAGCCATGCGCCGTACAGTGTTCTCCAGTCCGTTGAACACAGCGTCTGCAATCAGCGCATGGCCAATGCTGATATCCGCCAGATGGGGAACGTGATCCAGAAACGGCTGAATGTTGTCAAAATTGAGTCCGTGACCCGCATTTACCCTGAGTCCGAGTTCATGAGCCTGAACAGCCGCATCCCTGAGACGTTTCAACTCATTTTTTCGCACCTGTTCCGTGGCAGCATTGGCATAACTCCCGGTGTGAAGCTCTACGGCTTCCGCCTCCAGCTCAGCCGATATGGCGATATCCTCATCAGAAGGACCTACAAAAAGGCTGATGGCAATTCCTGCCTGCTTGAGGGGAGGAAAAACCCTTTGCCGGAAATCATCCTTTACCTTGCGCATGTCGAGTCCGCCTTCGGTGGTGAGTTCTTCGCGACTTTCCGGCACAAGGGTGACCAGATCCGCCTTTATCCCTGTGCAAATCTCTATCATCTCGTCGGTGGGTGCCATTTCGAAGTCAAACAGACCCCGGACTACCTTACGCAACCGGAATACATCTTCATCGCGAATATGGCGCCGGTCCTCCCGCAAGTGGAAAACGATACCGGCGGCACCGGCTTTTTCAGCAACAATCGCGGCTTTGACCGGATCGGGAACGGTCTCTCCTCTTGCGTTTCTGAGGGTGGCGACATGATCAATATTTACCAGCAGATTTCTCATGGTCAGACAGCTAAATATGAACCGGTTTAAAGGACGGACCGGATCCTCCCGGACCGGATATGACTTATTCAGATAATAATTGTAATTTACAAACTTGTCCACTTAAGTATACCAATCCTCTATGAAAGTAACCGAACATTATGACAAGGCCAGGGATCCACTGATCTCATTTGAGATCATCCCGCCCAAACGGGGCGGATCGGTATCCCGGGTTTTTGAAACGCTTGATGGTTTACGCAAATACCATCCTCCATTCATTGATGTTACTTCCCATGCGGCCGAGGCATATTATGAAGAGCTTCCGGATGGATCGGTTAAGCGTCACACACGCCGCAAGCGTCCGGGTACGATCGGATTGTGTGCCGCCATCAAGCACCGGTATAATGTGGATCCTGTTCCTCATCTGATCTGCAAGGGTTTTACAAAGGAGGAGACCGAGGACGCACTCATTGAGCTGAACTACCTCGGCATCGATAATGTGCTGGCTATCCGGGGCGATGATCATGGCTACCAGAAGCCCATCCAGAAGTCACGCGGAATAAATGAGTATGCTGTCGATCTGGTCCGTCAAATAAAACGCATGAACAGCGGGGTTTACCTGGAGCAACTGATTGATGCCGAGGAAACTGATTTCTGCATTGGCGTGGGTGGTTATCCTGAAAAACACATCCAGGCGCCCAATCTTGCATTTGACATCGCCCGTCTGAAGGAAAAAGTGGATGCCGGGGCCGATTATGTTGTCACCCAGATGTTTTTTGACAACACCTCCTATTTCCGATTTGCAGAGATGTGCCGTGGGGCAGGTATTGAGGTGCCTGTTGTGCCCGGACTCAAGATATTGACCACACCGAAGCATCTCACCCTGCTGCCCCAGTTTTTTCATTTGAGCATACCCGAACCTCTTACACATGAGGTAAGTGCCGATCCGGAGCATGCACTGGATATCGGCGTGGAATGGGCGGTTGCACAATGCCGCGAACTGCTTGATTTTGGCGTACCCGGCCTGCATTTTTACGTTATGGGAAATCCTGATCCAGCCATAAGAGTTATTGATCAGCTTGATGTCGTTCCGGCAAAATCGGTTTAAAAAAACACGAAGTGCCGGCATAATCACATAATTTAGCGCCAGTGTATTCCCGTATTTCTCGTCATGCCGCTCTGCTGTGTCTGGTCCTTGCGGCTGCGCTGGCTGTCTCGTGCGGATCGTCCCGGCAAACCGCCAACCCCGAGGCGCAACTTATAGATGAATTCCGAAAGTGGGAGGGTACACCCTACCGGCTTGGCGGAAGCTCGCGCCGCGGCGTGGATTGTTCGTCGTTTGTGCAGATGGTTATGAAGGATGCCTATGGCCTTTCAATCCCGCGCACCACCAGAGAACAAATGGAGTTCGGACGCCGGGTGCCGGCTGGATCAGCACGGCTCGGTGATCTTGTTTTTTTTCAGACCGGCCGCACCACGTACCATGTTGGCATTTTGATGAGAGATGATTTTTTCATGCACGCCTCAACGTCACGTGGCGTGACCATTGACCGGCTCAGGGAGCCTTATTGGCAGGAGCGAATGATCCAGGTACGCCGGGTCACCGGACGCTGATTTAATTCATTTCAAGAAACCGGTTTTTCAATTCCGGTTCCGGCATTCGGCATTCATTTCGCTGTCCGAACCAGCGATACCTTTTTTTCGCAATGAAGTCATAGAGGGCATTTCGCAGAAAGCGCGGAACAATAATACCCGCACGTAGCAGCCGCACAGGGCCTTTCAAGTATCCGGCAAGATGCAACACGGCATCGGAACGCTCATACACTTTCTCCTGATCCAACAGGATCACCGTGTCCATCGCATCAACATCAATATCAAACTGCTTGAGCAGCCGGCGGGCGGCATCGGATTGCAGTGGAGCAAAAAGGATGCGGGCCTCCGGATCCCGGTCGATGACAAAATTCACCCATCTGTTGCAAAGGTTGCACACTCCGTCAAATAACAGAACCGGTTTTTGAGGTGATTGCTTCATGAATCTAGATATTATTTGAAATCAGCAATACAAAGAACGCCGTTTGACCCGTTTATTTGAATATTCTAATTTGGAAGCCTGTCATTACTAAAGTAATTTCATATAATAATATATTATGAAATAACCATCCCACAAATTGAGGGATTTACGGAAGACCTCTGATGATCGATATTCTTTGTGTTGAAAATGATTTTATAGCTTCCTACGTGATTACAAAGCAGGTTGAGCGGCTGGGGTACCGCATGGTGGGAAAAGTTGGCACGGGAGAGGCGGCCATTGAGCAGGCACTGGCTTTGAAACCCGATCTGGTGTTAATGGACATCAAGCTTGAGGGAAAACTGGATGGGATTGAAGCAGCACAATGCCTGACCAGCGATTTTAAAATACCGGTCATCTTTGTGACTGCTATTCAGGATGCCGAGACGCGTCAAAAGGCGCTGCAGCTCGACCTGGTTGAATATCTGAACAAACCGGTTCAGTTGAACTCGCTGCGCCAGATGATCGAGAAAATTTATCCGAAGGTCAAAATGAAGCGCATTCTGCTGGTTGAGGACGACTTCATCATCTCCATGCTGCTTGAAAAACAAATACGCAGGATGGGATACGAGGTGGCTTCCAAGGTGGAGAGTGGAGAAAAGGCGATCGAGAAGACCAGGGAGGAAAAACCGGATCTCATTCTCATGGACATTGAACTCAAGGGAGATATCGACGGGATCGAAACTGTGAGGAAAATTCGTACATTCTCAGATGTACCGGTCATATATCTCACCGGCAATGCCAGTGAAAAAACGAGGAAGATTGCGGAATCAACAAACCCGGATGGTTTTCTTATCAAGCCGGTCGATATGGATGTGCTGAAACAGCATATCCGTCAGATTGTCGAGAAAGACGAGAAAGATACGGTGCAATAACCCGATGCAAACTCCCTACATCAAACCGTAAAGCATTCTGCCGGCGACGAACAGAAGAATAATGGAAAAAGCAATTTCCAATGTCCGGAGTCTGATGATGCCGAGCAGTCTGACACCATATCGTGCTGCAAAAAAACTGCCAATAACCAGAGGAAAGGCCACACCCAGATCGACGAAACCGACATCCAGACCGGAATATCCCGATGAGGCTGGCGTGAGCAGCGCCAGCTGAATCCAACCGGATAAAGTTATGATTACAATCGCCATAGAGGATATGCTCACCACCTTCCGGAATCCGAACGACAGGAAGACTGTCATGGCGGGAACCAGCACCAGTCCGCCACCCACTCCGGCCAGTGTTGCCAGGACGCCGGCGGCCAGGCCGAGTAGCATGGCGTGATACCACCGCATGGGATGTACTTCGGTTGCGGTTTCAAGACTCCGTGGCTTTCGGTTGCGAAGAAAGTGGTAAACCGAATAGAACAGTATTATCGAAAAAAAGATAATAAACTCCCGCTCGCTGTAATAGGGGGATGTGGCGATGAATCTGCCCAGAAAAGTGCCGGCGATCCCGAATAGTCCGGTCATCAGCCCTTCGCTGATAAATGTGTTGCCCATCTGAATATGCTTGTAACTGCTGCTCAGCGCCGCAATGAAATTGCAGAAGAGACTTGTTCCAACAGTCCAGAGAACCGGCTCCTGAACATTGGCCGACTGGAAGAGAAAGAGCAGTACCGGTGCAAACAGGATCCCCCCTCCAAGACCGAAGAGCCCGGCAATCAGTCCGCCAAGGATTCCAGCGATAAGCAGTATGAGAAATACAATGATCATAAGCGAATATCAGGCTGTAAATATACCGGTATGGGCTTTGGGATGAAAATCTCTTTTAAATGCTTCGTATCTTTGCCCGGTGGCGGATGTATACCGCCTTTGATTTGCTGCGACCTTACCACCTGTTTTCATTGCCGTTATGTCCCTGTCTGATTTTGCCCTGACGAAGCTGGAGTTTGATAAGATTCGCGAAGTTCTTGCCGGATATCTGTTTACTCCGGTCGGCGAGGAGCAGGTGCAGGATCTGCATCCCGAGGCGGATGCACAAGTCATCCAGCGACGTCTGGATGAATCTGCGGAAATGATGCACCTGATCACGGCTTCTGAAATACCGCCGCTGCAGACCCTTTACGAGGTTGCCACAGCGCTCTCCCGGGCAAAAGTAGAACGGCTTGTCCTGGATGGGAAAGCACTGGCGCATATCGGCAAATGGCTGGAGTCGGCCAGGGTATTGCGCAGCTTTTTTGCAAGGCACAAGGATACAGCATCACGGCTTTGGCTGATTGCGGGCGGACTGATTCCCGACAAAGAGCTTGAGCAGCAGATCACCCGCGTGGTTGATGACAAGGGTGAGATCATGCCGAATGCCAGCCCGGAATTGTCGCGCATCAGCAAACGCATCGCATCGCAGCGGCAGGCAGCACGAACGGTGCTTCAACGAATTCTGCGACAGGGAAAGGAGTCTGGCATGACCAGCGAAGAGGAGGCCACGTTGCGAAGCGGCCGTCTTGTAATACCGGTCAAATCGGAGTACAAACGCAAAATAAAAGGCTTTATTCATGACACCTCGGCGACGGGACAGACGGTATTTATTGAGCCGGTGGAAGTATTTGAAAAGAACAACGAGATCCGGGAACTGGAATCGGCCTGGAATCGCGAGTTGGAGCGGCTGCTGCGGGAGCTCACGACGCTCGTCGGACGAAAATCCGATATCCTTGTTCAAAACAGGGTGCGCATAGGACACATCGACACGGTCAATGCCTGCACACGACTTGGCATGCGTTGGGAGGGGATCATACCGGAGGTGTCCGGAGACGGATCGCTTGTCCTGAGAGAGTGTCGAAATCCGCTCCTGTTGCTAAAATTCAAGAAATATTCAGACGGTCTGAAACATGTGGTTCCGTTGAATCTGGAAATGGCAACCGACGAGAAGGGGATCATCATCACCGGGCCGAATGCCGGTGGTAAATCGGTGACACTGAAGACATTCGGACTGGCGGTAATCCTTGCACAGTGCGGCATCCCGATTCCTGCACAGGAAGGGGCCCGGATTCCTGCTGTCAGAGGATTGTATGTTGACATGGGCGACGAACAATCAATAGAAAATGATCTGAGTACCTTCTCCTCCCGGCTTACCTGGATGAAACAGGTGCTCGGCGGAGCGGGACCAGATATCTGGATACTTATGGATGAAGCAGGCAGCGGTACGGATCCTGATGAAGGCACGGCACTCGTCCAGGCTTTTCTTGAAATCCTGTCGGATAAAAAAGCAAGAAGCATCGTCACGACTCATCATGGTGCTCTTAAGGTGTTTGCACACGAAACGCCGGGCTGGAGTAACGCATCGATGGAATTTGATCAGGAATCCCTCTCCCCGACGTATCGTTTCCGGAAGGGCGTGCCCGGCAGCAGTTACGCCTTCGAGATTGCCGACCGCCTGGAGCTTCCGCCCGAACTGACCCGTCGGGCACGGGAATGGGTGGGAACAAGCAAAAGCAAACTGGAATCACTGATTATCAGCCTGGAGCAGGAATCTCAGCATCTGCAGAACGAGAAAACCGGGATAGAGCAGCAGCAGGAGAGCTGGAGGAAGTCCAAACAAGAGCTGGACAAAAGGCTTTCGAAGATCCGCGAGGAGCGGGACAGCATCAGGATCCGGGCCATGGAGGAGGCTGAGGAGCTGCTTCGCAATGCCAATCGCAAGATTGAGGAGGCAATCCGGGCGGCTGCTGAAAAAGACAAGGAACTGCTGAAGAAGAAACGCGGTGAAATCGAGAAGCTTGACTCGGATGTCAGGCAGAAGCGGCAGCGAAAACGGAAACAGCAGAAGCGAAGCAAAGCGGATACAGACCATGCAGCAGTACCGGAAAAAGGGGATGCCGTCAGGCTTATCGACAGCAATACGACCGGCGAGCTGGTGGAGGTGAGCGGAAAGCAGACAACGGTCGAAGTAAACGGCTTGCGCATCAAAACACGATATGACAATCTGGTGCGCTCCGGTCACATACCGGAAAAAAAGAAATCTGCGGGATATCGTCTTTCGTCTGCGGATCGCAGCGGGGATCTTGCGCGACCATTTTCCGGATCACTGGACATTCGCGGCAAACGGGGGGCAGAGGCGGTGCAGGAGGTGACCCACTATGTGGATGAGGGACTTACCCGGGGCATGCAGCAGCTTATGATTATCCACGGAAAGGGAGACGGGATTCTGCGCAAACTGGTGCATGAGCACCTGGCATCGCGCAATGATGTGAAGCATTTCGAATCAGCACCCATTCAGGAAGGAGGCGATGGCTGCACCTATGTATATCTGTGATCATTCAAAACATGTAGCCGATGTTCATGTACAGCCGGTACATCTCATCGGAAAAGCCGGCATCAACGCGCACAATAAAGTCAGGAGTAAATAGTGAGGTGGCAATCCCGCCGCCGTATGTCCGATGATAGCCGCGAATAAGCTCGCCAAATCCGTCATCATCGGAAAAAACACGCCCGGAATCGTGAAAAACGTGGATTCCGAACTTGAAATCCAAATAAGGGTACCGAAATAGCCAGGTGCGTAATTCCACATTATAAAAGAGAGCGGCATCTCCCCGAAACCGGAATATGGGATATCCACGGAGCGTGAGTTCGTCACCAAGATAGGGCATGTCCCAGTAGGGAACGGTGCCGAATGTTTTTGTCCCGGCCACCCTCATGGCCAGTACAGGTTGAATCCAGGTAGCGGGGATGGTGATAAACTGGCGGATATCCGTCATAACCGAAGCCATCGGATAGTCACTGAACAGGAAACGGGGCGCCCATGTGCCGGTGAGTTCAAATCGATTGCCCCTGGTGGCGGCGAATTCGCTGTCGCGATTTTCCCATATCACTCCAATGCCGAGGTTGTTCATCCAGCCTCCCGTGATGCCGGTCGGTTGATCTTCATTGATGAGATTATTCTGATACTGAACTGGCTGTTCGTACCTGATCCCGGTCGTTGCCGTCACATCCAGGCTGCCCTGCGTGGCAACCGGTTTGAAAACCGTCTTTCGCCCCAGCCAGGCAAAACCGACACGCATGACATCGAAATAGTAGTAGCGGTCCTCCCATTTTGAAATTTCAAATTCAGTCTGATTCCCGATACCGAAGTAGGTGTCATAGGGATTCCGCTCTCCATTGGCCATCCACCGAGAGCGTAGCGGTAAGCCGAATGTTTCGGTATGCTCGTACATGACCTTCAGTCCCAGATAGGCTTTGGTTGATGCCTGCAAGCGTATTTCCGTTAATGACTTATATGGAATATAATTCGGTTGGTATCGAAACCGGCTGATGGCAATCGCTCCAATCAATCCGAGATCCGATGCATATGACGCCGCAGGGACAATCGCTGTGATGACCGTGTCTTCCAGTGCCTGCTGAGGCTGAGACATGAACTGTGCCGGGGCAGTCGCGACGGGCACGGTCACACTCAAACCAATCAGGATTAAAATTATGAATCGCGGCACGATCGAAGATTTTTTCATTGTAAACACCAATCAGCAGATCCAATGATGCAGAAGCAGCAATAAAAGTTATCAGCTGAAAAATTGTCAGTGGAAAAGTTATCAGCGGGAAAGTTACGGGTTGTTGGCAAACTCGCAAAGCAGATTAATGCCGGTATCCGGTTGTATTTGCAGCTGGCAAAGAGCCACAGCCGGATGGCCTGCAATCTTATGCCTATTTATTTAGATTAAATACAAATAGATATTGCAAATTTCTTCATCGCTTGGTATTTTATGAACCATAATAATTTGAATTTTATGGACTAAGCACAACACTATTATCTGCCGGATCCAGAATATTCTGCCATGAACGGCATCGGGCAATCCCCGGCATCCAATGCATCCAAATTAACAACCAACCATTATTTTTCATGTATTTTGTACTTTTTGCCATGTTTCTGATGACGGCGGGAGAACCTGCCGTTTCGGATGCAACCCCCGGCTCTGCAACATCCAACTCCGGTGGCGAAGTTACCTCCAGCGGTCCGGCCGGTTCGCTGGAGGGTATCGTAATCAGTGATGAGAACCGAAGCCTGGCTTATGCGCACGTGGCGCTGCCTCAGCTTGGCAAGGGCACCATCACCCGAAGGGACGGCACCTTCCTGCTCGAAAAAATTCCTGCGGGTGATTATCATCTCGTGATCAGCCATGTGGGGTATCAGAGCGTGGAAAAGCAGGTCACCATACGGGAAGATGAACGTACCGATGTGCGGATATCACTCATTTCAAGCAATGAAATGCCGCAGATCGAAATTGTCGGGCGCAGTCCGGGACGCCTTTCCAGAATTCCCGGATCGGCTTCTGTGGTATCGGCAAAGCGGCTGGAAGAAACCGAACCGTTGAGCGCCACGGAAATATTCCGGGAGATACCAGGCATACATTCAGTGAATCACGAAGGGATCGGCCTTCGCAGCAACATCGGCATCCGCGGACTCGACCCCGATATGAGCCGGAATGTGCTGATGCTGGAGGATGGGATTCCGGTGGCCTTGGCACCCTATGGCGAACCGGAAATGTACTACACCCCTTCCGTTTCACGAATGGACGGCATAGAGGTGATCAAGGGAAGCGGATCGATCATGTTCGGACCGCAGACCATTGGCGGTGTCATTAATTTCATCACGGCCGATCCTCCTGCAGAGCGAAAATTGGATGCCTATGTCACCGGCGGGGAGCGAGGCTATTTCACCTCCCGGCTTGGCTACGGCAACTCATTTGGAAATAATGGCTTTCAGGTGACCTACCTGCGGCGGCAGGGCGAAAACATTGGCCCTCTCAACTTCCGGCTTAACGACCTGAACACCAAATGGAAACTGGTGATGGGCGAGCGATCGATATTGGGCATAAAAATGAGCATCTATGACGAACTGTCCAATTCCACCTATGTCGGACTTAGCCAGTCCATGTTCGAGAGCGGACAATACGATTACTCTGAAATCGCCCCGAATGACGAGCTGAAAATCCGCTGCTACTCGGCCAGCCTGACGCACGACTATTTCTTCAGCGATTATGTCCATCTTCGCACAGCAGCGTATGCCTACACTACCCGCCGCAACTGGTCACGGCAGGATTTTGACAACCAGCCTGCAACCGGCCGCGATTACAGCCATATTGTCGGCAATCCGGATGAGCCATTTGGAGCAATCTGGTTCCGTCCCACCACCGGCAATCGCAACCGTGAATTTGAAGTGATCGGTGTCGAACCCCGCCTCAGCGCCCGGTTCCACATCGGCGAGTATCGCAATGATCTGGACGCCGGGTTCCGCTATCTCTACGAACGGGCATTCGAACAAAGGGTGAACGGATCCATTGAGAGTCCTGCCACCGGTAATATCCGCGATGACGAAATCCGGTCCGGCTACGCCACAAGTGCCTTTATCCAGAACCGGTTCTATGCCACACCGCAACTGACAGCTACACCCGGATTGCGGGTCGAATATTTCCGCTTCGAACGGGAAATTCTCAGATTGAGTTTTGAGGATGTGCAGCGAACAACCAATGACGATGTGCTTGCTATCATACCCGGATTCGGCGTCAATTACCAGGTCGGTCCCGAATCGGCACTGTTTGCCGGTGTCCATCGTGGGTTCAGTCCTCCCCGCGTCAAAGATGCGATCACCGCGACCGGCAGCAGCCAGGAACTGGATGCGGAATGGAGCTGGAGCTATGAAACGGGATTCCGGCTGCGGCCGCTCTCCTTTTTGAAGTCGGAAATAACCGCCTATTTTATGACCTTCGAAAATCAGGTTATTCCGGTTTCCGAGTCATCCGGGGGGCACGGTATGCCGAATGCGGTCGGACTGACAAACGGCGGTGCCACCCGCCACTACGGCCTTGAGTTCCTGTTTAATGCGACACCAGACATGTCAGATTTCCCTGTTATTATTGGCTGGGAGCTTGGCGGTACATGGAGCAAAGCCTGGTTCAGCGACGACCGGTTTGTGGCATTTGGGGATGAGATGGTCAATGTCAGAGACAACGATCTGCCCTATGCGCCCGAATGGTCCGGATTTTCAAGAATATCACTGACACATGATTCGGGTCTGTCGGGGTACCTCAAGGCCACCTATACCGGCGATCAATACGGTGATGTGCTTAACCGGACCGAACCGACAGGTAATGGCCGTGAAGGCATTCTGGATAGCTATACTCTTGTGGATGCCGGCATGCGCTATCAATTGCCGATGGTCACTGACGCCTACCTCTCCGTTTCGGTCAAAAACCTCACCGACGAACGCTATATCTCCTCGCGCAGACCTCAGGGAATCCGGCTCGGACTTCCGCGCATGCTCACATTCGGCCTGAGCGTTACGCTGTAGTCACCGTTACCCGAATTCTTCCACGGCAAGCTGCAGGCCGTTCTTCGTGCGCAGTTCATCGCAGGCCGTTCTTCGTGCGCTGTTCATCACAGGCCGTTCACCTTACGCTGTCGTGAGATGTTTTCTGGCCTGGTGGGTTGTGCCGGCCCGGTGTTTTTATTCCGGCCCGGAGTTTTTATGCCGGCCCGGAGTTTTTATGCCGGCCCGGTAATTTGTGCCATTGCTACGATTATTCTTTATAATAAACGCTTGAAACATTAGATTTCGGATGCGGAACAGGTAGCCGCAATAAATCATTAATTCATTCAAGCGCAATTATTTATGAATACTGATCTTTCTTATTTCGAGACCAGGCCGATCGCCTCTATCCAGGATATGCTGGTACAATCGGCCGAACAGTTCGGAAAGCGCCGGGCCCTCACCGATCTGAACAAGACCCCGATTTCCGAAGTCACATATGAGCAGCTGCTCCACCAGGTCCGGGTTTTCGGATCGGCACTTCACAAGCTCGGACTCAAGGAGCGATCACATATTGCCGTGATCAGTGAAAACCGGGTGCAATGGTGCATCGCTTATCTCGCTGCAGCTTGTTATAATTATGTCATCATACCGGTGGATCGCAACCTGAGCAAGACGGAAGTGCTCAATATCATCCACGAATCGGATGCCAAAGCCATCGTCTTTTCCAACAGCCTGAGCTCACATTTTGAGACCGCCCACAGCTCGTTGAAAAAAGTCAGGTACTACATCAACATGGATATTAAATCCAAAGAGGGCGATTTTCTGTCGATGACAGAGATGATGGGTGATATTTCATCCACCAAAATCCGTCCGATGCCCGACATCGACCCTGAGGAGATGAGCATCATCGTTTTCACTTCCGGTTCACTTGGACGCGCCAAGGGAGTCATGCTTTCGCACAAGAACATCTGCGCGAACCTGATGGGCATGGTGCAGATGATTCGTCTTTACCCGGAAGACCGGTTTCTTTCGGTCCTGCCGATTCATCACACCTATGAATGCACCTGCGGTTTTCTTTGCCCGCTCTACAAAGGCTGTTCGGTTTACTATGCGCGTTCGCTGAAAACCATTCTAGATGATCTTCAGCAGAGCAAGGCAACCATCCTCCTTGGTGTTCCACTTTTATTTGAAAAAATGTACCGGAACATCCGGAAAGGTATCCGTGAAAAAGCGGTGACCCGAATGCTGGTCCCTCCGCTATCCGGCCTTGGCAAAATGCTTAATAAACTCGGCCTCAAAAACGCCCAGAAAAAGCTTTTCGGATCGCTTCATCAGAAATTCGGCGGACACATACGTCTCTTCATAGCAGGCGGTGCGGCACCGGATCCGGAAATTGCGGCCGGACTCAGGGGACTCGGCTTTATGTTTGTCCAGGGATACGGACTCACCGAAACCGCACCCATTCTTGCCCTCAACCGTCTGGATGCTTTCAAGGACGAAGCGGCCGGACTCCCCCTGCCCGGAGTCAAGATCAAGATCTACGATCCCGGTGAAGACGGGGTAGGCGAGGTCATTGCCCGGGGTGACAATGTCATGATCGGATATTACAAAAATGAGCAGGCCACAAAGGAGTCCATTACAGAAGACGGATGGTTCCACACCGGCGACCTTGGATTTATTGATGATTACGGATTCCTCCACATCAGCGGTCGTAAAAAGAACGTGATCATCGCTGCAAACGGCAAGAATGTCTACCCCGAGGAGCTGGAGGATATGCTCAACCGAAGCCCCTATATCCTGGAATCCATGGTGTACGGTGAGGCAACAAAAGGATATACCGAAAAAATAGCTGCCCAGGTGGTTGTTGACGGTGAAGCACTGATTGCGCGGGCCGAAGCCAAAAAGCAGGAAATCACCAAAGAGTGGATGGAAAAAGTGATCCGCAAAGAGGTCGACAAGGTGAACAAGCAGGTCTCTTCGTTCAAGCGGATTCAGAACATCCTGATTCGCGAAAATGAGTTTGAAAAGACCACAACCAAAAAGATCAAGCGATACACGGTCAGCAAAGATCCCACGCCCGTCAGCACCGAAGAGCATTGATGCCGTACCCAACCGCTTCAGTTTTCACCGACATACAGATAGCGTTTGATCTTTTGGGTCGGTGTTTTCTCAAACGGCTCGGTCTGCTCGATCACCTCGGAAATTCTTGAAAAGGAAGCTACATTCGCATTGGTATCATCACGCAATTTTACCAGCAGCTCCTTTATAAACGCCCGGATTTCCGTCTGTGAGCGCCCCCTGGCTGCAAACTCCTCATCCAGTTTCTCATAGTTCAGGTGCACACGGGCAACAAGTCTGTTATCCTGCTTGTAAACCAGTGATTCCAGCACATATTCGGATCGGTGCAAGATCGATTCGACACTTTCCGGATAAATATTTTCGCCGCTCGGACCCAGAATCATATTTTTCAGCCTGCCCCGGATATACAGATACCCGTCCTTGTCGAATTCGCCAAGGTCACCGGTCCGCAGCCAGCCGTCCTTGTCAATGGTCTGTGCTGTCAGGTCCGGGTCTTTATAGTACCCTTGCATCACACCCGGTCCCTTCACCAGAATCTCACCAACCCCCTTTTTGGAGAATTGTTCCGAATAGGAATGTACCACCTCCCCCGTTGCTCCGTCCTCGCTGCTCTGCTGCTCCAGGTCAATTCGGACTTCTGTACCTTCCAGCGGTTTTCCCACAGAATACAAGCGGGTATTTTTTTCATTGCTTCCGGTAACTATAGGCGAGGTTTCCGTCAGACCGTACCCGACAGCATAGGGGAATCCCGCCTCCTTCATGAACCGTTCTACTTCCGGTGCAATCGATGCTCCCCCGATAGGGAACATGCGCAGAGATCCGCCAAATATCTGCAGTAGCTTGCCCCCGGCTTTCCGGTTGATCATTCTTCGCAAAGCCGGCACTTTGTAGGCCGTCCGTACCACCCATTTTTTCTGGATTTCCGGCATGATGCGGGCCTTGTACATCTTTTCAATGATCAGAGGAACGGAGAGCATGACCGTGGGACGTACCTGCTGGAGCGCAGGCAGGAGCACCGGTGCCGTCGGCGGTTTGTCAACATAATGCACCGAAGCACCGATCATCATGGGCATCACCAGTCCGACCGAACACTCATATACGTGCGCCAGCGGCAGAATGGACAGAAGCCGGTCATTGTAGTCAACATCAACAATCTTGTCCAGACCGATGGCATTGCTCACAATATTTCCGTGGGTGAGCACTACGCCTTTGGAATGGCCCGTCGTACCGGAGGTGTAAATGATGGAAGCCGGGGCATCTTCAGGAACATCCAGTGAGGCCAGACCGACTTTTTTCAGTGCCATGTGCTTGATGCGCTTCAGCTCCCTGCTTCCCTCGGCGTAGAGGCGCCGCAGCCGATCCTTGCTCCACTCGGGCGATATCACCGAAAGATTGTCAATGAGAATGACGACATTGAGCTTTTCCAGATCGAACTCTTCCACCTTGTGATACAAACGTTCGGATACAAACAGCGCCGATGCACCTGAATGCCTGAGAATGTGGTGAATTTCGGACGGATGAAAATCGTTCAGGATGGGAACCGCCACCGCTTTCAATGATGTGATACCGAAAAAAGCCGCTCCCCAATTCGGACTGTTCTCGCTCAAAACAGCTACGCGATCGCCCGGCTCAATCCCGTTATCTTTCAGAAAGGATGCCACACGCGTTATTTTTTCTCCCAATTGTTTATAGGTTGTTGCCTTTTTCCCGGCATAGGCCAGGGCGGGTCTGTCACCAAAATGCGTAATGGTCCGGTGCAGCAATTCCGGCAAAGTCTTTTCTTTGAGGGGCGGTAAACTCATGTGAACGGAATTATAATAATTAAAAGATCGGTTCTACGGGAAAATAATCAAATCCACCGGTCTTGTGAAACATAGCTGCTGACCGTCGCAAGTCTCCGGCCAATGCTGTTTTCCATGCCGAAAAACCGGCATCAATATAACACAGTAATATAACACAGGATGTGTCGTATTGTGAAAAATCGCGTACCTTCAGGTGGAATTCAAGAATCAGGCAGAATTCAAGATTTGGTGATTATGGCTCATATTGGAATAATCGGTGCCGGCATCAGCGGACTGACCCTGGCACTGCTCTTAACGGAAAAGGGACACTCGGTTCGCGTATTCGAGGCGTCGGACCTGCCCGGCGGTGCAATTAAAACGACCCGGAACCGTGATGGCTGGTTGGCTGAATGGGGTCCGAATACCATAATTGAGTCGTCCGGGCGCATCAAGCGGCTGGTGTCCATGCTCGATCTTGAAAAACGCCGCTACTACCCCGATAGCGCTGCAAAAAAAAGGTACATCATCCGTGACGGAAAAATGGTGGCTGTTCCGGTATCTCTCATGGAGCTTGTCCGCACTCCGTTGCTGAGCCGATCTGCCAAATTCAGCATCCTGCGGGAACCGTTCCGGCGGCGGGCAAAGAATCACGATCTCCATACAACGGATGCCCCGGAAACGATTTCATCAGGGACAGATTCCTCCTTGTCGCGCAAACCCGGCCGCTCAGAGGAGTCGCTGGCCGGATTTGTACGGCGCCGGCTTGGTGAAGAATTTCTGAAATGGCCGATTGATGCCCTTGCAGGCGGGATTTATGCCGGTGATCCGGAGCGCCTGTCGCTGCGTCACGCTTTTCCCAGGCTTGCACTGCTGGAGGAACAGCACGGGTCGCTGATTCTGGGGCAGATCAAAGGCGGTGTCCGGCGTCCTCCCGGCTCCGATGAGATCCCGCGAAATAAGGCCGAGATATTCTCTTTTGATGATGGATTACAGGTACTGCCTGACACCATATGCAGCCGTTTGGGCGATTCGCTATCGTTCAGCAGCCGGGTTGCAGGAATTGATATGATCACGGATCCGGAACAGGGACGAAAAATAAACAATGACGACGCCTGCTACACCCGCCGCTGGCGCATTCACTTTGTCAACAGGCAGGAACCATCGCAGGAATTTGACAAAATAGTCTATGCCGGCACAGCTTACGGTATCAAATCAATAACGCTTCCGGAAAAATTGTCCGATGTGGTGGCGCCGGTGGCGGACATCCCGCATCCACCCGTGGTCTCCCTGACACTCGGTTTTCGAAGGCAGGATGTTGCACATCCACTGGACGGATTCGGCATGCTCATCCCCGGTGTGGAGAAATTCCCGATTCTGGGCACACTGTTCACATCCACCCTGTTCCCCAACCGCGCGCCGGATGACGAACATGTCACACTGACTACCTACCTGGGCGGTTCACGGCAGCCTGAAATTGCGGAAAAAAGCGAGGATGAACAGATCAAACTTGTGATTGCAAGCCTTCACAAGCTGCTGGGCCTGCACGGTGAGCCGCTTTTCAGGCACAGAATTCTGTGGTCGCGTGCCATCCCGCAATATGAACTTGGGCACGGACGCTTTCTTTCGCTGATGGACCGGGCCGAGCACGATCATCCCGGCTTCTACATGGCCGGCAACTACCGGACCGGAATCTCTGTCGGCGACACCATTAATGCGGCCTTTGATCTTGCGGATCGAATCGACCGTGACCTGAACGGCCCGGCATCGGGCGCGAACCGGTAACCTGAAACACGTAATCAAAGTTGCTATGACCTATCATCGGATCAGTATTCTGGGCTGCGGATGGCTCGGTTTCCCACTGGGTATCCGGCTCCTGGAGCATGACCATTTTGTGAGGGGAAGCACCACCACCAAGGACAAGATCCCGCTGCTTGAACAGTCCGGCATCGAACCCTATTATCTTCAGCTCGATCCGCGCATAAGCGGTGATGATGTGACTTCGTTTTTTAATGTCGATACGGTGGTGCTGAACATTCCGCCGCCGCGTGTGCCGGACCGCATAACGGTCATGCAGCAGCAGGCTGATGAGCTGGTATCCTACATCAACGCATCGCCTGTAAAACGCCTGGTGATGGTCAGTTCGACCGGTGTGTATGCAGCGCGGCAGCAGGATGCCACCGAAGTGGATCCCCATCCACCCGAAACCGAAAACGGCAAGGGGCTTGTTGCGATGGAATCATTGCTGATGGATGCACTTCATGCCCCGGTTGCCGTGGTGCGTATGGCCGGACTGTTCGGGCCGGAGCGCAACCCGGGCCGGTTTTTATCCGGCAGACAGGCCTCTGGCAACGGCGAGGAGCCCGTCAACATGATCCATCTGGAGGATGCCATCGGGGTGATCACGGCGCTCATCGAGCAGCCGGAGCTGACCGGGATCTACAACGCCTGCGCCCGGGAGCATCCCACCCGCAATGAGTTTTACCTGAAGGCTTCGGAGTTGTGCGGAATTGCTCCGCCGGTCCT
>SLKA01000034.1 GCA_007134845.1 Balneolales bacterium | reverse complement strand
TCCGGACAAATAACATTGTTTCATTGGGGGGATTGATTTTGGAAAAGACGAATAATCTGTCCTAAATGTACCTAATCATAGAGAATTTGAATATCTTGAAACGTTTTGGACAGCTGTGATTCTAATGTTTGTTAATGTTATGTGTGAACCGACCGGGTTGCACTGCAATATAGTAAACCAGTCTAAAAGTTCAGTCGAACCTTTATGATTGATTGTGCCGTTCGACCGCGTCACTTCTCCTCATGCATGCCATATTCATCTGTCGGACCGAAATGGCAGACTGAAAAATACTTGTGCACGAATCTTTTCCAGACATTTATTCCTGGTCTGTTTGTACAGTTTGAACACGATAGGCCGCCTTAATCATTCATCGTACACCATTACCGCCTTGCGCACACGCCGGGCAAACGCCTCGCGAAACCAGGGCGGGCGAGCCACTGGCCAAAACCGTCATCAAAACGCCCGCTAAATCGCATTGTCACACGAATGCCTGTTTGGGATTGGGGCCATACTGATTCCGTTTCGGATCGCTGTCCTGGGCCATGAACATTAGAAGTACGAGCACTCCAAAAAACGGAAATAGGGTGACCAGCAGCCACCAGCCGCTGCGGTCCGTATCGTGAAGCCGCCGAACCGACACGGCAATGCTGGGAATGAGCACCGCTAGGCTGTAGATCAGCATAATCATCCCGGAGCTGTCGGTCAGCCCGTCAATGATCCTGAGCACAATCAGGATCGCCAGGTTGCACAGAATGAACGACCAGTATTCCGTCCTCCGTGACCGCCCGCTAAATACGGCATATTGCTTCCATACTTCCAGATACCAATGCATGGTGCCTCCAGTTCTGCTGCATCGTGTTGCATCGTCAGATGACAGGGAGGCCCGCTACAGTCCGACCCCTGATCAACCCCTAATATTCACATAGTCACATAATAATCAATGTAATGAAGCCGGAGAACAAATTCTCTCAATTTTTTTTGTCCCATCCTAAAACTATCAGCGGCATGTCACTGGCAGGACCTGCACCCGGTAAAACCCCTTAAGCGAGTCACTTTTCATGCATTTGCATAAGCGACAAGTCGTTATATTACGGCTTGGGCGGTTAGGCACATCGACGCAACGGTACATCGGCGCATCAGACATCACGCAGGATGTACAGCACAATCACGCATCACCTGCACACTTAAAAAATATTTACTTGTATGAATACGGACCGTATCATCGGGCAACTGCAGGCCGTACTAAAAAAACTCGCATCCAGAAGGCATGTCAGGCATGCCGTCATCGGTGTTGAAACCGGCGACAGCTCCCTCCGCTGGATCGAATCAACGGGCATGGCAACCCTCGACGGCACTCCTCTGCAGGAGAATACGCCGTACCTCATAGCCAGCGTAACAAAATTGTACATCGCATCTGCTGTCCTGAAACTGCATGAGCAAGGTGTTGTGCAGCTTGATTCATCCATCTCGGACTACCTGCCCGGATCGATGACAGGCGGACTTCATACCCTAAACGGGACGGATTTCACCGCTGACATCACCATCAGAAACCTGCTGAGCCACACTACCGGACTGCCCGACTGGCTGGAGGATCGGCCGCCGGGTGGAAAAAGCATAGTGGAGCAGCTGGATGATGAGGAAGACCGGCTGATCACCGTGCAGGACGCCATCACGTACGTGCGCGAAAACCTTATTCCACATTTCCCGCCGCAGCCAATGGATGGAAGTCCGCAGAAAGTGCGCTATTCTGATACCAATTTTCAACTGCTCATCGCCATCCTTGAGGCACGGATGAAGATGCCGGTGCACCTCGTTTTCGAGGAGCTGATCTATCAGCCGCTGGGCCTCCACCACACCTTTCACCCCGGACAACAGCCGCCTGATGCCATCCCGAAGCCTGCCGCTGTCTGGCTCGGCGACCAGCCGTTCACCAAGCCCTTGCTGTTGAAATCATTCCGCGATCTTTACAGCACCGCTGATGAACAGCTGAAGTTCTTGCGCGCGCTCATCCGCGGGGAACTTTTCCAGGACCCAGGGACGGCAGCATTGATGCAGCGGCACTGGAATCGCTTCGGATTTCCACGTGATGTGGCGTCCTTGCGCCAGCCCGGCTGGCCTATCGAGTACGGTTTGGGGATGATGCGGTTCCGGCTTCCGCGGCTCTTCACGCCTTTCAACCCGATGCCGGCAGTGGTCGGTCACAGCGGATCCACCGGCTCCTGGCTGTTCTACTGCCCGCACCACGACCTGTATCTTTGCGGAAACGTCAGCCAGGCAACAGCCGGTGCCCTGCCATACAAATTCATCCCGAAGCTGATTCAATTGCTTGATTCCGTGAATTGACCTGCAGCAGTAAAGCCAGCGGCACCACAATGATTCAAGCTGCAACAGCGGCGCAACCACACCGCCGCCGGCATAGTCGGCATAGTCGGCATAGTCGGCATAGTCAATATGGGAAAACCCTTCCACGGTCGACGGATCAATGCCATCGAGATACAGGTTCGCCATGGGATGTTCCGGTGCCTCGGCCGGTTCGGAAAAACCGTGCATCCAGACATGCTTCATGCCCAATGGCTCAAAAATTAAACCGGTGCAGCGCCTCATTAAACGTTTTTTTTGTGATTTTCTTGATGATCAGCCCGACCATTACAACACATGTACAGCTGCTAATCACAGTCTTCCCATACTGACTATAAACCACTTTTCAAAAGCAACTACTATTGACATCAGACCACTATTTACAAGCGCCCCCTATTGACAAGCGATCACTCTTTCGCTAATTTGATTTTATTCAGCTCAAGCTACTGATTTTTAATAATCTGAGTACTCCCGTGTCTGTATTTAAATCAATCGTCGCAATTGCGAATAATACCGTGGCAAAAAACCAGGTTGTGCGGGAAGATGATGTCAGGGCAATGATGCGGGCCGCATATGACCCGAAACAGGATACCCTCCTGTCCGGCAGCATGCATGCGCTCTTATACGTGCGATGGCACTTTTATCACAGGCTGGATGCCGGAGCCCGCCGCTTGCTTGACGACACTGCCATGGCGGCATTCAAGGATGACCTGGGGCTACTCATCTGGACAGAGCGCAACTTTTCTCCCGGCGGTGATGCACCGGCTCCGGGGCAGGTGCCGCCCGTCTCAGGAAGCCGGCGCGACGACCGGCTGATCGGCAGCTGGCAGTATACCAGCTATTTGCGGAGTGGCGGATCAAGTCTTGTAACCTACTATGATCGCGCGCTCTCACCTGACGGACGCTTCATCGAACGCTCGCGCTCTTCATTTTCATCCACATTCGTTGACAGCTCGGGCAACTGGGCAGGCTGGAGCGATGTCTATGGCCGGACCTCACCGGACTCGCGGGGGCGGTGGGCGACATTCGGGGGCCGGGTCGTCTTCCACTGGGACAGCAACCATATTGCAGACTACCCTTACGAGGCCGGATCGGACTATTTCCTGCTCCTGTCACCAAATGGAAATAATAAGCTGTGGAAACGAAGATAGATTTCACTGCGATCAATTATAATTCACGTGACACCTCGTTTTTGATAAACGCTGAGTCAAATCAACACGCCTCCACATAAGCAGGCTGGCAGATATCCGGTATCCACTATATATCCGGTATTCCGCTATAAAGCATCCAGAAACTCCTTCCAGGGCGAAGCCTGCATGGTTTGTGTGTCCGATCGCCCATGCGAGCGAATAATCATCGATGCTTTGTCGACCTGACCGGAGTCCCCCGATTCCACTATGTCCACCACATCGTACTGCCCCTTTACGGCATAGCTGTCCTTCCAGACTACATCAGGGCATTCTTTTTTGATCTTATCCTTGACCGTATCGGCCATTCTTTTGAAATCCTCCGGTTTGTGCAATGCATCCGGTGATATCTTGCTAAGGATTATATAGGTCTGCATAACTAATTGTGTTTTTGAGTTATTATTGGCCTGTTTTTTTATCCTTATTTCAATCTTAATTTAGTTTTTTTCTATTCGTTCTCTCAAGCTCCTTCTACAACAAAATTGACTCCCCGGAAGTTTAAAAATCTTGAATTTGCTATCTTCTGAAAACGTGATAACAATTACCCTTAGAAATCATCAAATCACATGGGACGAGAAATTGTACTTTTCAAAAGCAAGGAACGTAAAAGCCGTCAGGAAGTGTCTGATTTTCTGCACAAGCTGGCCGATAAAGTTGCAAGCGGCAACCTGGTGCTGAAACAGGGCCAGGAGGAGGTCAATCTGGAGCTACCCGACAACCTGATCCTTGAAATTGAGGTGGAAGACGAGCACAAACGCAACAAAGGTGTCCGGCACGAACTTGAGATTGAACTTAAGTGGTACGATAACGACGATGCCGGTGGTCCACTCGAACTGGAGTAACGGAACTGCTGCAATTCAGCCTGGTAATAATGGATGCAGATCTCTCTACAGAGTCATCAGAGAGGCCATATCAACACAAGTCGGATCTATTTCTTGTCGCCAATCCCCTTATTATTAAGGGTTTCAAGCACCGCTTCGACATGACTGTTCATCCTGAAGTTATCCTCGTGACGCAGCAGTATCTGTTTTTGTTGGTCGATCAGGTAGGTTATACGACTGGTGAGCATTCCGAAAAGAGACAGGCATCCGTATTTCCTGTGAACTTCTCCGCCATGATCCGACAGCAGCGGGTAAGGCAGCTCGTGCCTGCTGATAAAGGCGGTGTGATCGCTCGCCGTATCTTTGCTGATCCCGGCAACCGTTATTCCGTGCGCCAGCAGCGAGGAGTAATTGTCGCGGAAAGAGCAGGCCTGGCGGGTGCAACCGGGGGAGTCGTCTTTGGGATAAAAAATTCCCTGTTCCTGAAAACCGGGTTTGTCCTGTCATCCGATGCTTGTAACTTATCCTTAACTGGAAGCCGCCTTGCAATTGTCAGCCTCCTTGGATAGATCAACCAGAATCAACACCACGGCACTCCCATGGACACTCCGGCACTCATGAACAGACCCGTCAATAAGAGGTCAGGCTATGTGCACACGCCCACCGTAATGCATCACCATACTCTTTTTTTCATTGCATTACTGATGATGGGCAGCCTCCTCTCCTGCGCTCAGAAACAGCCCGCTCCGGACGAGGTCGCAGCCATTCCATTCGATTCGGCAAAAGCCGGTTATCTGTATCAGTTCGCCTATTCGTGCATCGACCGGGAATATCTCAACAAACCGGGTCTGGTTCTGGGGGATGAAAGCTACCTGGCACCTCCGCGGGAACTGCACCCCGCTTTTTACGGCTGTTTTGACTGGCATTCGGCTGTACACGGCCACTGGACCCTGGTCACCATCCTCAGCAAATTCCCCGATATTCCGCAACGCGATGATATCCTGGAGAAACTGACCGGCAACATCACCCGGGAGAACATCCAACAGGAAATGCAGTTTTTTGATGATGAGCATAACAGGACCTTCCAGCGCACCTACGGCTGGGCGTGGCTGCTCAAGCTGGCCCACCTTGACAGACTTAACTTCAGCCGTGCCTGGTGCCTGTTTGAAATGGGACATACATTGAACAACCACCGGATGCTGCAGACCGCACTTGATCACTTTCATTACAGCTATGAAAAAATGGACACCGAAGAATATGCCGGTTCGCACTGGCTGGCATCTTTTGCAACGTATGCCATTCTAAAAAATATCGCTCAGGACTGACTTTTTCCTGCTTCCAGCTGACATCTACCGTATTAACCACGGTGCCGATCTAATTCCATAATTATGCAATTACACATCCTCATAATCCATATTTCTGCCGCATTTTTTTTTACAGCAGCACTGATGCGCGCCGAACCGCTTCAGTCCGCTCAGCCGGACACCCCGCCCGCCGATTATGACATTCTGATTCTCAATGGCCGTGTGATCGACGGCACCGGAAACCCATGGTACTACACGGATATCGGCATCACCGGAAACCGCATTACCGCAATGGGAAGACTTCAGGATGCATCCGCCGGAAAAATCATAGATGCAGCCGGCCATTATGTGACTCCGGGATTTATCGATCCGCATACCCATGCGGCCGGCGGACTCGCGACGCCGGAGCTGAGCCATGCCTACCCGATGCTCTCCCAGGGAATTACCCTGATCATCGGCAACCCGGACGGTGGCGGACCCGTTGATCTGGAGCAGCAGCGACAGGAGCTGCTCAGGGACGGACTCGGCGTCAATGTCGCCCAGTTCATTCCGCATGGTTCAGTGCGCAGAAGCGTCATGGAAACTGCCAACAGACATGCCACCACCAAAGAGCTGGACAAAATGAAGACATTGGTCAGACAGGCCATGGAATATGGCGCACTCGGACTCTCAAGCGGAATTTTCTACGTACCCGGCAGTTACGCGCCTACAGAGGAATACATCGCGCTGAACCGTATAGTCGCGGAGTACGGCGGCGTGCATCAGAGCCACATCCGGGACGAATCGGATTACACGGTCGGAGTCGTAGCCGCCGTGGATGAAATCATTGAAATCACACGGGCAACCGGCGTTACCGGTATCATCACCCACATCAAAGCCCTTGGAACTCCGGTTTGGGGCGCCTCCGAAGAAATCATCCGAAATATTGCGAAGGCGCGCGCGGACGGACTGCCGATTTTCACCGATCAATATCCCTGGTCGGCGTCAGCGACAAGCATGGTGGCATCGCTGGTGCCCGCATGGGCACGCGAAGGAGGCACCGGGGCCCTGCACGAACGGCTTGCAGACGAAACGCAGCGCAAGGAGATCCTGTCCGGCATCATCGGGAATCTTGAACGCCGAGGTGGTGCAGATCGCCTTCAATACCGCCGGTTTGATCCGGATCCTTCCGTCGAAGGCCGCAAGCTGGCAGATGTTGCGGCCGAACGCGGTCAGCCCCCGGAACAGGTCGTGCTGTCACAAATCGAGAAGGGCAACCCGGGACTCGTTTCATTTAACATGCACGACGATGACATCAGGGCATTCATGACGCAGCCCTGGAACATGACCTGCTCCGATGGCGGATACGTGGCGTTTGGAAGCGGTGTTCCCCATCCGCGCAACTACGGCTCCTTTCCCAGAAAAATCAGGCAATATGTATTTGAGGAGAACCTGATGACACTGGAAGATGCTGTCCGGAGCATGACTTCACTTACCGCCGGTGTCTTCGGACTGCACGATCACGGGTTGCTGCGTCCCGGCATGGCCGCCGATGTAGTCGTTTTCGATCCCGCCCGTATCACCGACCGCGCCACCTATCAGCAGCCGCACCAGTACTCCGAAGGGATGGTGTACGTGATCGTAAACGGCGGCATTGCTATCGCCGAGGGGGAATTCACTGCCGGTATGTTCGGTGATGTAATCAAAAAGAGATGATAATTGACGAGCAGTCGTCTACATTAGTTGGCTGTAAGCTGTCGCTTTCCGTGCTTGCATTATCTTACAACATCAAATAGCGTCTTACGAATTTGTAGATAAGCCAGATGACTAAGATGCCCAATATGATTTCAAATATCTCCTGAAACATGGCATTCGCCGGTTAAAATCTGTCCTTCACTGAATCTTTTTTTTACCCGTTGCTATAATATAAGCAAATTGGACTGATCTGAAATGCCAGGCCGCGTTTCGCCCATAAAAGGTGGTCGATATTCCGGAAAAATGGTATCATCGGCTGTATTCAAGTTTTTCGACAATCCGATGAACTGTACCACCGCACTCCATCACCTGAATTATTGATTGCAATGAAGAATATCGGCCTGCTCCCCCGGCTCATCATCGGTATTATTTCCGGAATCCTGATCGGCCTTTTTCTCCCCGAATGGATTGGACGCATCCTCTACACCTTCAGCCACTTCTTCGGTGAATTCCTGGGGTTTATCGTGCCCCTGATCATTCTCGGATTCATTACTGCCGGTATCGCCGAACTTGGAGCCAAAGCCGGAAAATTGCTGGCCGGAACAGCCGGACTCGCCTATACATCCACCATTGTCGCAGGTATCGCCGCCTTCTTCCTGTCCGTTCTCATCATTCCGGTCTTTATTTCCCATGGTGATGCCGGGGATCCTGATGCCGCCGGACTCATCCCCTATCTCGAGATCAGCTTCCCTCCCATCATGGGTGTCATGTCCTCCCTGGTGGCTGCCTTTGTATTCGGACTGGGCATCAACTCCGTGAAGCACAAGAAAACCCGGTCTGTGATGTTCGAGTTTGTGGAGGAATTTCGCGTCATCATTGTCCTGGTGATTGTGCATGTGATCATCCCGCTGCTTCCGATCCATATTGCCGGTATTTTTGCAAATATGGCTGCTACAGGAGAGGCGTTTCAGACCCTGACGGTATTCGGACAGGTTTTCCTGCTGATTATTCTGATGCACCTTGGCTATCTTGTCGTGCAATTTTCCATCGCCGGCGTCCGCACCGGGAAAAATCCCTTCAAAGCACTCAAGAATATGATCCCGGCCTACACCACCGCCCTCGGCACCATGTCCAGCGCTGCCACGATTCCGGTGACACTGCAAAGCGTGAAAACAAATGGTGTCAGCGAGCGCATTGCGGAATTCGTGGTGCCGCTATCCGCAACAATCCATCTGGCCGGAAGCACCATCACCCTGGTAACCTGCTCTGTGGCTGTCGTTGTGCTGGCGGGTGCATCCCCCGAATTCGCCAGCTTCCTGCCGTTCATCATCCTGCTTGGCGTGACCATGATTGCCGCTCCGGGCGTGCCCGGCGGTGCGGTGATGGCGGCGATCGGACTCATGTCCTCAATCCTCGGCTTTACCGAAGCGCAGCTTGGACTCATGCTGGCGCTGTATATGGCCCAGGACGGGTTCGGCACAGCCTGCAACGTGACCGGCGACGGCGCCATCTCGCTGATGATTGATTCCTGGGCGGATAAGGTTCCGGGCAATAAAGCTAGCAGTTTGGAAACAGACTGACCCGGTGATGACCCAAACCGGCAAAATGGTTCTCGCAAAGTGATTGCGGTCATCGGATGAGTGTCATCTTGCCGTGGGCAGTCCAGCCGGGCGTATCGACGCGATAGACATACATGCCGCCGGCCAGCCCGGCTGCATCCACCCGGATGGTATGATAACCGGCCGGAAGGCGCATGTGCTCCCGTACGCGCCGTACGAGCCGCCCGTTGATATCGAACAGTGAAACGGAAACCTGTGTCTCTTCGGGCAGATAGATCTGAATGTTGGTGGTGTTGTTGAAGGGATTGGGATAGTTTTGGCGGATGCGCGGCTCGGTGATCTCCTCACCCTCATGGACCAGGACCGGATCTGCGGCAACGGTGATATCCCCGACCCGCAGCTGCGTCCGGGCGCCGCTCGCGGTGGTCACCTGCTCTCCGGTGAAATAGTACTTCCAGCGAAGCTCCACATAGGGCTTGTTTTCTGCGGCTTTTGGCAGATTGATATCTTCGAACCGCCGGCTGTGTCCGGACTCGTGATGACGCTGATACTCCACGGGTTCCCCCCACTCGTCGGGCACATCGAGGTACTCCCCCTCACTGTTGATCCGGTACTGCAGCCGCAGGTGATAAACCCGGGAATTGGGCTGCACGGTGCCCCCGGTCCAGCTCACACGGATGTTTTTCATGCCGCGGGTATCCAGAGCCAGTACGGCGGCGCCCAGCCGTGCACCCGGGTAGCCGGGGTTGCCTTCCGGGTTGCTGGTGTTCAGGAAGGAAAAACCGTCATCGCCAAGTCCGTTGATGCGGGTGCGCGACTCCAGATTGTAGGCGCCCGTTGTAAAGCCGGCTGCAGGAGATCGCAAGCCCGGATCGGCATCCGCCATATATTGAAATGCCATGTTCGCCGGCCAGGATCCGGGTTGGGCATCCGGGCTCCATGACCGGAACTGATACGGTCCGTCTGCCAGGGCATGCGGTTCGGGGATGAGTTCGGGCGGTTGCCCGTCCGGTACGAATACGGCACGCAGGCCGATGTCCATGCCGGTACGGACCTGTATCTGTTCCCGCCAGGAATGGATGCGCGTGACTTTACGGGTCACGGGGTCAAATTCTTCCCAATGCGAAAACCGGTATCCCCGGTACGGTTTGGCCTGCAAATCGGCCGGGATCCCCTTGAAATAGGTGCCCGCCCATGGCCAGGGGCTTTCCCTTCCGGCTGTGCCGGGCGTCTGCTCATCGATGATCACCTGGTTCACCTTCACGCGCCCCTTGTGCGTGGCCAAGACATCCACCTCAAGCCGGAACGTGCCTTCCAGCCCGAAATAGTCCTTCAGGTGCTCACGCACATAGCCGGGGCGGCGCTTCGCAAAGTCACGCATGCGCTCCACGTTGAAATGCCACTGTGACTTTGACACGATTTGGCCCCAACGGCGGATATGTTCCTCAATGGCGGGTTCCAGCACATCTTCAAAACGATCAATCAGGCCAATGACATGCTCGGGCAGGAACAGGGTGTTCAGGTAGTCCGCCGAGCGCCGGATGAATTCGGTGCGGAATTCCTCATTGCGCAGCAGTCTGCGGATCAGCACCGTGGACCACGGATCGTTGGAGAAGCCGTCGAACTTTTCGTTGGTCATGTGCCGCATCATGTCGAAGCTGGCCACCCGCCAGGGGTTCAGCAGCCCGAATCCCGCATCGGTATCCACAACCATCCAGCGCCATCGCCCATCGTGCCCGGGCGGGGCATCCGGGTTCCACTCCGTGCGCACCCGCCAGTACTCGATATTGTTGCCCGGCCAGTCCACATTTCGAATGATCATCTTGGCGATGATGTAATCCAGGTAATTGTCGATGTCCATCATGGTCCGGATCTGGTCGAAAACAGCCGGATCGGCCGGATCGTGCTCCCGGATGAAATCCATCATGGCCGAATAGTGGAGGCTGTCGCCGGACTTGGGATCCATGTTGTTCTGAAGCAGGTCGACATTGTCTGGGTCCACACCCCAGGTGCGCGCCAGATAGTCCTCATCGTAGCGCTCGCGGAAGTTCAATATGCCCCAGTACTCGCCGTTGAGGAAGACCACGGCGGGACGGTATGCCTGGGTGTCCAGATTTAGGTCGCGGATCAGGGTTTGCATGAAGCCATCGCGGAACATGGTGGATCGAGAAAAAAAGTCCTGGCCGGAGTTTCGCAGAATGAGCCTGTTGTAATTGCGGTACGGCAGATCCGGGAAAATCGGGTAATTGAACCGGCTCTCGCCGTATTCGCTGCGCGCGTACAGACGCAGTGACTTCAGGGGCAGGGACCGGGACCGTCCCCCGTGGATCCTGATACCGATGTTCTGGGCAAACACGCGCTGACCCTGCTCGTCAAAAAGCTCAAAGGCGGCCGGACGTTCCCATTCATGTCCACGCTGCACGTAATTTCCAAAAAGATGCGGTTCGTCCTTTTTGGGATCGTCTTCGGGTCCGCCCAGATCGTAGTATTTTCCCGGGACATAGATGCCAGTTTCATAGTCGAATAGATGCAGCGAGTCGGTGGATAGGGACACTACCGGCAGATGATAGCGCCCGCCGCCGCCGCTGTCTACAAAAAAGGTATGGGTGGCAATCGGCGATGGTTTGTATCCCTGGCGGAAGGCGCGGGCCCGGATCACCGTTCCCTTAAATAGCTGGCCTTTCGGCGGCTTCCACTCGTATCCCAGTATCAGGGGGATTTCGGGTGGTGAGGTGGGGATGGTTGAGATGCCGTTGGGTTCGGGTGTACGGTCGGTGATGCGGATGGGACCATCAGCAAGCGGACTGGTGCTGTCGGGCTCGGAACCGTCAAGTGTGTAACGGATCCGGGTACCCGGACCGCCGCTCAGTCGAAGGTTGAAATCCGCAGTATAAAAGCCGCCCTCCCGTGAGAATTCCGGG
>SLKA01000011.1 GCA_007134845.1 Balneolales bacterium | reverse complement strand
GCGAGGCCATCGACGAGTTTGTGGACGACCAGACCACGGCGGTGATCATCGAGCCGATCCAGGGTGAGGGGGGCATTCATCCGGTGGATCCCGATTTTCTGCGCTATGTGCGGGAGAAGTGTGACCGGCACGGGACGACCCTGATTTTTGACGAGATCCAGTGCGGTGTCGGCCGGACCGGCGCCATGTTTGCCTGGGAGCACAGCGGGGTGAAGCCGGATATCATGGCGCTGGCCAAGGGGTTGGCCGGCGGGGTGCCGATCGGTGCTGTCCTGGCCCGCGAGGATATCGCTTCGGCGCTGCAGCCCGGCGATCATGGAACGACATTCGGCGGAAATCCGATGGCCTCGGCGGCGGCGCTTGCGGTGTTGAATACGATCGGGAAGGATGGCCTTGTCGGGCAGGCTGCCGAAAAAGGCGCATTTTTAATGGAGCTGTTGCACGAAAAGGTTGGCCGGCATCCTCTTGTGGAGGAAATTCGCGGGCTGGGACTCATGGTGGGCGTGGCGCTCCGGACCGACGGTGCGCCGGTGATGCGTGCCATGGCACAAAAAGGGGTGCTGGTTAATGCGGCAGCGCTGACGGTGATCCGCCTGGTGCCGCCGCTGATCATATCAAAAGATGATTTGTCACGCGCGGTGGAGGTGCTCGGTGAAGTGCTGGACGAACATCACAAGACATCACAAGACAAATAACGAAACAAATAACGAGACGAATCACAAGACGCATAACGAGACGAATCACAAGACGTCTGAACGTTCAAAATATTAAATTTTTCTTAAGATCTTATTTTATTAGATACTTTTGTGTTTTTTTAATAGATTCGACATGTATCCGGATTTTTTTTAAAATTATGTGGAATTGGGAAGGCGGAAATCCAACAGACCTGCGACAAAAATTCCGGAAAAATTAAAATCATCTTTGGTCGGCTTATAGAAATCAACTCTTGGGGAGGAAAAATGAAAATTATTTACGTACGTGGAATCCACGCGATAACAGCCTTTTTTCTGGTATTATCGCTGTCTTTTTTTTTAAGCAACTGTGAATCAACGGGACCGTCTTATGATCCCATCGAGATAACCGGGCAGGTTCTTGATGCTGATACGGAAGAACCCATTACGAATGGCATTGTGCGGCTCGTGCAGCCAACACCGGAAAAAACTACCGTAACTGATGGAAACGGCCGGTTTTTCTTTGAAGTTGATGTTGACAGTACCGTCAATGTCCGTTTGCTGATCTCCAAGGAGGGATTTCAGACAACTACGCTGGAGACTGTAGCCATCCCGGAAAGGAATATTGATTTTCCTGTCGCGAAGCTTAGCGCTGTCCGGGATGAGGACGATCCTCCGATCGACGACGATGACGACCCGGATGTGACAGCCGGCGAGCCGGCGAGTGTCGTGCTCTCATCCATATCCTCCGAGACGATCACGGTCAAAGAAACAGGCGGCATCGAGCAGACCGAGTTTGTATTCCAGGTGGCCGATTCGGCAGGTCGACTGGTTTACGGGGCCGATGTGGTATTCGGGCTTGGATCATCGCCGGGCGGCGGAGAGACGCTTGATCCGCTGACGGCAACATCGGATGCAAGCGGCCAGGTGAGGACCATCCTGACCAGCGGCACCATATCCGGCGTCGTGCAGGTCATCGCCAGCATTCAGCGCGACGGGTTTGCAGTGGAGTCGCGGCCGGTGCGTGTCTCCATTCAGTCGGGATTGCCCAGCAATGATCATTTCACCTTATACAGGCCGAGTCCCCGGAATGTGCCTTATGACGGGACGTCAGAGATCAGTGTGTTGCTGGGTGACCGGTACGGTAATCCGGTCGCTGCCGGCACGCGCGTTTACTTTACAACGAACTATGGCGTCATTGGAGCATCTTCTACAACCAATGATGATGGCCTGGCCGGAGTAACGCTTCGCCGCGGAGAGCCCAGTCCGCCCGATGGCATCGTCACCGTGACGGCACGGACGGTCAATGAGAACAATCAGAGCATTGAAAGACAGGCAACCGTGCTGTTTTATATACCGCCCATCCTGATTGATGTCGATCCGACCGAGTTTGATATTGCTCACCTGAGCGATCAGACATTCAACTATACCGTGACGGATGTCAACAACAATCCCCTGCCGGCCGGCAGCACCATCACCGTGACGGTGGAAGGAGAGGATGTCGAAGTCATCGGTGATGTGAGTATTACACTTGAAGATCACATGACCGGCGGACAGGGTGTCACAGAGTTCTCGTTTAATGTGGCCGGAACCAACGAGGAGCTGCACGAAAACCCGAGGCCTGTGTTTATCGAGATCAAGGCCACCACATCCACCGACACCAGAACAGTACGGATTGATGGCAGAAAGGCGAAAGAAGTGATGAATTAGCATGTGCCATGTGATATCTGTTGATATCTGTACACTCTTTTAAAAAAAACGCTTGCAGATTATCGGTTTGCAGGCGTTTTTATTTATATACCGCGGATACTGAACATAGCGGTAAAAGAGTTTGTAACTTATTGATGTGTTGTGCGTCGTACAGTCAGATTTACCATGCAGAAACAGGTATCTTGACACCATAAGCCGTCCGGAATATTCCATATACCAAGTGCATCAGCAATGAAATCGGTCGACCTGTCGGATGAAGAGATACTGTCACGCATACTAAGCGGTGAAAAAGAGTTGTACCGCATTGTAATGGACCGCTATGCTTCACTGGTTTTTCACGTGGTACGCAGATACGAACATGACAACAATCTGATGACAGAAAGGGCACACGAGATTTTTTTGAAGGCGTATGAGCGGCTGGATTCGTTCAAGGGCAAATCGGCGTTTTCCTCCTGGCTTTACCGCCTCGCTCACAACCACTGCCTGGACGAAAGCAGACGCAGGAAACACAGGAATACCTTTTTTACAGAGTTGCCCGATGAGGATGATCATGTCACCGCCATGAAGGATGGCAATCCGGGACCGGACGACGAAATGGATGCCGCATCGGTTGCCGATGAACAATCGGCCAGACTCTGGAAGGCGCTGGCCGTGATCGACGACAATTACGCCGTTCCGCTGCTGATGAAATACCGTGACGGCATGTCTTACGAGGATATTTCCGAAGATCTGAACGTGCCGGTCGGCGCCCTTAAAGTCAGGGTTCACCGCGCGAGAAAAGAATTGAAATCTTATCTGGAGCACATGATATGAGTTTAAAAAAAGAAGAATGGCTGCAACAATACCTGGATGACGAACTCAGCGATGAAGAAGAGCGCCGGGCATTGATGGTGATTGCCGAGGATCCGGAATTGCGGGCCCTGCTGAAATTTGATATCGGTCTGCGTCAGGAACTGGCATCGGATGCCTGGTCCGGTGCACAATCTGCAGCCGGAGTGCCGGCCGGCAAAATGAGTCCCGGCTCTTTGCCGGAGGGATTTGCAGACGGAGTTATGAAAGCCATTGCACAGAAAGAGCAGGAAGCAAAAATGGAAACTCCAGCAACGCAAACGGCAGAACTCGAAACGGCAGCCGGAGATGCCGGCTTGCAGGAAACGAGAGAAGCCGCTTCGCAGGACAGAGGATTCCTGAATCTGTGGAACCGGGTATGGCAGCCCCGACCGGTGATGTGGCGGCCCGTGTGGTCAGCCGGAATTGCTGTCGCCGCCCTGATGTTGATGGTAATGATACCGCTCGTGCTTATACCGTTGCAGGAATCCGATCAGCCGCCCGGCATCCCGATGCGGCAGATCGTTGAACAAAGTCCGGACCGTGTCCTCATGCGCTTTGTCTATGTGGATCGCGATGCCGAATCGGTGGCCGTTGCAGGTGACTTCAGCGACTGGGAGCCCATCACGCTCACCCGGCAGAATATTAACGGAGATGTGGCCTGGACAGGCATCATTCCCCTGGAGCGGGGGCAGCACCGGTACATGTTTTTAAAAGATGGCGAGCGCTGGGCAACCGATCCGCTGGCCGGAAGATATATAGACGACGGATTCGGAAATAAAAATGCGGTAATTAATTTGTGATGCGATACCTGTTTATCGGAATAATCATGACAGCTCTAATGACATTATGGGATGATGCATCCGCGCAGCGGATACAGACCGACATTTTTCTGTCAGCCGAAAGCGGGTATGTATCCAATATCTACCTGAATCCGTATGTCACGGAATGGGACCGAAGCCTGATTTCAGCGTTCACCTCTTTCTCGCCGGCCGCACAGGTTCGTTGGGCCGACAGCAAAAACAGCGTATCCCTCAACGGGACCGGCTATTTCCTTCATCTTTTTGACGAGCGGGACGGGTTGAATGGTGCCTACCTGGCTTCAATGTACCGGCGCAGGCTCACATCCTCCTTCTCGGCACGCGCTTCCGGCGGGATGCATTTCTTTTCCGGTTCGCGATTCCGGAATATCCAGTGGCTTCAGATCGGAGCAGAATGGGCTTTCTCACCGTTTGCCAAAGTGGAAGCCCATATCGGAACCGGCTGGCAATCAGTTGCCGGAATAGAAGATGAGGCTGCCGAAAGAAACCGGAATGATTCCTACCGGCTGGGCGCGGAGTACTGGCCGGGGTACCGATGGCGACTCAGAGCACAGTTTTTCAGCGGACTGGGGAATATCACCAGTCCGGGAGAGGCTTTTGTCAGCAGTATTTCGGCAACACGCTTCATGCAGAACCGGATGGCGATTGCACTCCGTACCGGGCTGGAGCAGTATTCCCGGGAATTTCAGCTGAGTCCGGATAACGGCGGAAGTCAGTCGCAGGATGTTTTCGGTCCCACCGGGGACGGCAGCATTCTTGCCCTGGAAGACCGTTTTCACCGGACGACCCTCACCGTCTCTTATCCGATCCGGAATAACGTGTCGGTGACGGGGACGGCTGCCGGCCTGCTGTGGTTCAGCAGCGAAGATAATGACATTGAGCCGGATTATCAGGTTTCGGCCGGGGTGCAGGTCTCGTTTTCGCCAAAGCGGGTGCGCGGTGGTGTCATCAGCTCACTGGAGTGGAACCAACGTGACAACCGGAAGAAGGTCGTGACCGTTCGCTACAGGGGAGACGAACATCTCTATATCACCGGTGACTTCAACGACTGGGATATGCCCGGGATTCCGTTGCAGAAAACGGGAAGAAACCGGTTCCGGGCGGAACTGGAACTGCCTTCAGGGGTTCATCAATACAAGATCGGGGTTCGGGAAAACGGCAGTCTGGAGTGGCTGGATTTTCCCGGTGAAACGGCTACCGTAAGCGATGGTTTCGGTGGCAGAAACGGAAGGATAATTATTGACCATGGAGAGTAAAGCAACGGTGAAAACCATTCTACATAACAAAAAAGAACCGGAATACAGAATGTATCTGGTTCAATACAATCAAACCGGAAGTGCTGGTGAGTACCGGCTGGTATATCATCCGCAATCCGCTTCCCTGGATGCAAACACGATCCCTTCCTTCAGGAAATGGAAATTTCTTGCCGTATTGTTGGTGACGGTACTGTCGGCATCCCTCTTTACGCCTGCGCTTGCCCAGCAGGAGTTCGCGGAATATCGCAATGTTATGGAACAGGGCACAGCGGCGGGAATCGATGCTGAGCGCCTTGAAAGCCTGATCGTCAGGGCGCAAGAACGTGGCGTAACTCCCGATCAGCTGGAAGGTATGATCATTCCGGCCGTCACATTGGCGGAAAATGATCTTCCTTATCTTCCCGTGTTGCAGAAAGCACTTGAAGGAATGGCCAAACGGGTTCCTGCCGGCAGTATCCGGATGGTGACGCAGAGCATCGCCGGTGGTATTACGCGCTCGGCGGAGATCGTTGATCCCTGGATGGCCCGCAGTGATGTCAGTGCCATGGTGGCAGCCGTCAGTAGAGACCGGGAGCCCGGCGCCTCGGCACGCGAGTTCCGCAGGGCTTTTATTGAGCATGCATCGTATGCCGTCCAGCAAAATACGGAAGAACAGACTGTCCGGGATTTTATGGATCAGGCCGTCACGCCTGGTGTTGTGGAGCGCAATGCCATTTCCTCGGTGCTGTCGGCACTTCGGGCGCTTCCCGAAATGCCAACCACGCAGGATGATCCGGGGACGAGTATCCGGCTGTTGGTCAAGGCACTGGATTCCGGGTTCACCCCCGGTGAGATCCAGCAGCTGCCTGACGCGTTCCGGTCGGCACAGTTCCACAGCGAACTTCCTGCAGATCGTGTTGCACGTGGCCTGGACCACCAGATGGGTGAAAACATCCCGGCCGCTCATATTCTGGAAAATCTTTTCCAGGGCAATGTCGGTGGAGGTCCCCCGGGCTTCACACCACCCGGCCTGGACAGAGGAGACGATCGGGGAGAAGACCGTGGCCGTGGCCGGGATCGCAGACCTGTAACGCCACCGCCGCATAATTGACGCTGTTCACGATTAGCTGTTGACAAGAGCCGGCTCTCTTTCATAATCCCAATCTGGCCCGGCCTGCAACAAGGCCATGGTCCCGCAACCCGGTCCGGCCTGCAACAAGGCCATGGTCCCGCAACCCGGCCCCGCCTGCAACAAGGCCATGGTCCCCCAATCTGGCCCGGCCTGCAACAAGGCCATGGTCCCGCAACCTGGCCCGCCCTGCAACAAGGCCATGGTCCCCCAACCTGGCCCTGGTACCGAGTGATGTTCGTTGCCTCCTTCCCGGAGACAGATCCGCTATATGTGCAGAGCCCCTACGTGTAAAGCGGATCGTTTTTTCTGTAACCTTTTGCGATCCCGGGCGTCACACAATCAAAATGAGACCCAAAAATATGGCAAAACATGCCACGGTGTGATGTCTGTCGAAAGGACAGATCCCCGCCGGAGCTGTTTGAATAGGCATCAAACTGGAGAAGATCATATGGTTGCGAAAAATTGCTACACACTGGCGGCATATTCTGTTGGACTTGAAATGAGGGATGCCTTTCCGTATGAAAAGTTGGATTGGAATCCGGAAAAAGTCCGGCTCGAACAGAATTACCCCAATCCCTTCAACCCGGTGACAGTCATCCGGTTTGAAATTCCCGAACAGGCAAAAGTCAACCTGAAAATTTTCAACAGATCGGGCAAGCTCGTTGCGGTTTTGAAAGATAAAACACTTCCCGCCGGATCCTACCAGATCGCGTGGGACGGTTCTCTTATGCCTGGTGGCAAATACAGTTACAAATTACAAGTTAATCGTCAGACGTTCACGAAAACAATGACGCTGAATAATTAACATCCATCATTAAAACTTTTTATCAGACAACTGATTCAATGGAAAAACAAATCATCAATGCCAAAGGGAGCGGTTGCTGCCGATTCATTTCCGGGCTTGTTACCATGCTGGCAGTTTCGCTGGTATACTTGCTCTCTCCGGCTTTTGGCCAGACATCAGCAGGTGATTACAACCCGGTGATTGAGCGCGGCATAAGTGCCGGTATGGATGCCGACCGCCTTGAGAGCCTGGTCGCAAGAGCACAGGAGCGACGGGTTTCGCCGGAGCGGCTGGAGGGAATGATGGAGCCGGCCTTATCCCTGGCGGAAAGAGACCTGCCCTATAACCCGTTGCTGCAAAAAATGACGGAAGGCATGGCCAAGAGTGTCGCTCCCGGTACTATCCGGCAGGTACTCGAACAGATGGAACAGGGAATCACCCGGTCGGTCGCTATCGTCGATCCATGGATGGCGCGTGAAGAGGTCCGGATTGTGATGGAAAGAGGAGGCGAACCACGCCAGAGAGAGAGAGGCGCTTCCGCCCGTGAGTTTCGCAACGTGTTTCTTGAAACCACTTCCCATGCACTTCAGCAGAATGTCGCCGAAGGCACGATCCGCGAGTTTCTGGATCAGGTAGTGCCCGGCAGGGCGGCTGAACGAGGCGCTGTTCCTTCGATTGCAGCCGGACTCCGTGCACTTCCGGAGATGCTAGCGACACAGGATAATCCTGAAATGAGCATTCGCCTGCTGATCCGGGCCTTGAACGCTGGATTTACGGCCGGTGAGATGCAGCAGCTGCCCGATGCATTCCGGTATGCCGGCCTTCACAGTCAGCTTCCTTTCGAAAACATAGCAGGCGGACTGGATTGGCAGATGGGGCAAAATATGCCGGCAGATATCATCCTGGAAAATCTCTTTCAGGGTAATGTGGGTGGAGGTCCGCCCGGCTTCTCGGTGCCTGGCATTGACGGGAACGGGGATGACAACGCCGACCGGGGAAGGGGCAGGCGCCCGCCCACACCGTCCGTACCGTAACGGGCAGTTAATTAGCAGTTAATTGGCAGTTTTGATATGCCCCGGGGGACGTTTTCTGCCGGGGCTATTTTTTTTTGTAACCTTCCGCAATCATGTGCGTCATACCGGCAGATCGCAAAAAAGCACAAATTGTTCATTACCCCATGCATGTCAGACCTATACATGTAAGTGATTGGGAGACAATCGGGGAGAATGGTTTGACAGCCATATCTCTCCTTAATTCGAAAAGATTCACATTCCGTAAAAACAATCATAAATAAAAAAATCATGAAAAAAATTAATCAAATCATATATCAAATGACGGCTCCTCTGGCAGCGGTACTTATTCTGGTGCTTTTCGCCGGAGCCTGTAACCAGTCTACTGATGGTGTTGGCACCTTGAAAGTGGTGCTCCACGACAATCCCGGCAATTTTGACGAAGTCGTGGTTGAAGTACTGAGAGTGGAAGTCAATAACCGGCTCGATGCAGAAACCGGCTGGATTGTGATCAACGAACCCGGTGCGTCATACAATCTGCTTGATCTGGTCAACGGAGCTCATGTTGTGCTCGGTGAAACTGAGCTTGCAGCAGGCGAATATCGCCAAATCCGCCTGATTCTTGGTGACGGCAACTACGTGGTGATAGACGGTGATTCCTACGATCTGGATACGCCATCAGGTCAGCAAACCGGCATCAAACTTAACATAGATGCGGAGATCCGGGAAGGCATTACCTACACCCTTGCTATCGATTTTGATGCCCACCGATCCGTTGTCAAAAAAGGTCAGACTCCGGTTGGCGCACCATTCCTGCTGACACCGGTCATTCGTGCCTATGCGCAGGCTGAAACCGGGATTATCAGCGGCGTGGTGGAGCCCTGGGATGCCATCAATCTCACGGTTTCAACAGTTGAAAATGTAGGTGAAAATCCTGTGTCCACTACGGTCGAGGAAAACACCGGTGAATTCAGGCTGCTCGGACTTCCGGAAGGCACCTATTCGATTATTGTGGAATCGGATGACTTCGATGCCGTAACGATAACAGATCTTGAAGTGACCGCTGGTGAAACTACGGATGCAGGCACCATCTCACTAACTGAAGAAGAAGAGTAAACGAAGCAGTCTCGCACTGATTCCCTCAATCCGAATACCCTGGCATGTGTTGCAGGTCTTGATATCTGTGATACGAAATCAGGGTGTTCGGATTTTTTTTGGATAATCCTGATGCCTTAAAGGTGACATCGACCTCCTCTAAACCATGAATTCAGCTGCTCTTGATCATACCGGGTAGTTGTATGACGTTCTTGCAGTTTATATCTTGAGATGGCCGGCAAAGGTGAATCCCCTATGGCAAAAAAAATTCGATTACTTGTTATTGAAGATAATCACCTGTTGCGTGAAGGGATAACCGCTGTGCTTGAGAAACAGCCTGACTTTATGGTGATCGCTGCACCTGATCCGGATAAAAACGTTCTTGCAAAGATCGCATCATCCGACATCGATATCGTACTTCTGGATTGGGGATTATCAAGCCAGGACAGCCTGGAAGTTGTGAAACTGATTGCCGGCAATGGCCAGAAAGCGGAAGTCATTGTGATGGGACTTTTTCCCTCACACTCTGAAGTTCTGGAATTTATCAAAAGTGGAGCGAAGGGATTTCTCATGAAAGACGCGTCGGCTGACGAGTTCGTCAGTTCAATCCGGAAGGTACATGCAGGCGAAAAGGTTTTACCCGGCTCCCTCAACGAATCACTCTTTACCGAGATCGTCAAACACAAGGTGAACGATCTGAAAGAGGAGAAAAAAATTGTCGAGTCCATACGCATGACCAGTCGTGAGCGGCAGGTGGTTGCATTGATTGCAGAAGGTATGACGAACAAGGAGATTGCCCGGGATCTGTATGTCTCGAGTTACACAGTCAAGAGCCACGTCCATAACATCCTCGAAAAGCTGACCCTGCACAATCGTCTTCAGATCGCCAGGTATGTATATGAATCCGAATCGGGTTCCGCAGCCGACAGTATGGATTGACAGTACGGGTACGCTGCTATTCCCGTTCCGGACCGCCGGTCAGGGTGCATGGGCTCAGGTTGCATAGGCATTGATCACATGAGCCCCGCGATAACGCCACTCAGGCAACCGATAACGCCACTCAGGCAACCGATAACGCCACTCAGGCAACCGATAACGCCACTCAGGCAACCGATAACGCCACTCAGGTAACCTTGGGTATAGATTTTCTATACCTGATGGACTAGTCCATTTTTTAGCCATCCGGGCGATTACTTTCGGTAAAAATAACAGGTAATCTTGAGTACACTTTGAAATCAAGAAAATCAAGGAAATCAGGAGAATTTAAAATCAGGAGAATGTATGAAACGTTTTTATCTCATCCTTATCGGACTATGTCTGATGTTGACCGTGCAGGAAACCAGTGCCCAGGACAGAAAATTCGGACTTGGCGTGATGGTCGGTGAACCTACAGGATTGAGCGCCAAGCTATGGACATCCAGTAGCAATGCTCTGGCCTTTGGTCTGGGATGGTCCACCTACCACCCCCGGTTTGAAGACAGAGGCACCCGCATTCATGTTCACATGGATTATCTGTGGCATTCATTTGACACCATCCAATCTGAGGAACAATTCGTGATTCACTATGGCGTGGGTGGCCGATTTAAAGACCGGGGTGGCGATAGTGGCTCCCTGGCTGTTCGCGGTGTGGGCGGCATTAACTGGATACCTCGCAATACCCCAATGGATGTCTTTCTGGAATTGGCACCCTCACTCGAACTTACCCCTTCAACCGGGTTTGGCCTTGATGCTGCTCTGGGTGCACGATTTTACTTTTAAAAATGATCACAAACAACAACACATCATGGAGTTCAATATGAAACGATACCAGAAACTGTTCACATGTGTTATTGGCCTCGGTCTCTTGACAGCATGTGGAAGCACCAACCCTCCCAGTCAGCAGCTTACGGAAACACAAATGGTGATTCAGCAAGCGGAACAACTGGGAGCTGATGAATATGCACCCCTTGAAATGCGGGAAGCTAAAATCAAGATGGGACTGGCCAGAGAAGCTGTGGAAGCCAAGGAGTATGAAAAAGCGATACGTCTGGCCGAACATGCCAGAGTGGATGCCGAGCTTGCCCAGGCAAAAGCGCAGTCCGGCAAAGCCGAAAAAGCGGTTGCAGAATTGAGGGAGAGCATCCGGGTTCTAAAGGCGGAAATTGAAAGAAACCAAAGATCGAACTAACTTCACTTGAGGAACATCTACATGAATTCATTACGATTTTTTTACGATTTACTCTTGCCAAGGGCAGGATATGCAATCATTCCCATGCTCATCCTTCTGGTCGGGTGTGGAGGACCACCGGCTCAAAACCCGCTTCTTACCAGTGCAACCGAAGAATACAATGCAGCGGAACAGGACGGCATGGTCGTTCAATATGCTCCGGTAGCTCTGAAAGAAGCCGAGGAAGCACTTGAAATAAGCCGTGAGTTATGGGCAGCAAAAGCGGATAAGTCGGCCATTGAGCACCATGCCTATCTTGCGAAGCAAAAAACATTCATTGCCAGGCATACGGCACAACTGAATGCTGCGAACAGTGAGATATCCCGTGGCGAGGTGGAGCGGCAGCAGGTATTGCTGGAGGTTCGGCGAAGTGAAGCAGATCGATCCGAAGCAAGAGCCCAGCGCGCGTTGCTGGAGGC
>SLKA01000090.1 GCA_007134845.1 Balneolales bacterium | reverse complement strand
TATGAAGTATATCGAAGAGCAAAATGTGGAAGATAAAGACGAAGATTTTCGTATCGAAGACAAGTAGACTTTAGTCTACATCACAAAGCTATCGACTTTAGTCGATAGTAGTTTACTTTGGATTATTAACAGCATCATATGTAGATTACAGTATCTATCAACCCAAGCCACTGCAGGTGTGTATATGAATTATTCTGTCTCAGAGAAATACAATACCGTGATTCTGACATTCAAAGGCAAGCTGATGGGTGGCCCGGAATCCCAGAAGTTTCACGATGAAATCAAAAAAAATGATCTCGGAGGGCAAGAAGAATGTGGTAGGGGATTTGAGCAAAGTGAACTTCATGAATTCCTCCGGACTCGGCACGCTAATCATCGCAGTCACCAGTCTCAGAAATGCCGGAGGCGATTTCAAAATATGCGGCGCATCGGAACGAATTGAGAGCATTCTTATGGTGACCAAGTTAATCACAGTTTTTGATCATCACAGGACGCTGGACAGTGCGGTTGAGTCCTATAATAAGTGATAAAGGCTTTAACGGTGCCACTATTTCCGCATGCAGACAGCATGCAAAGAATCCTCGCATAGCTCGGTACATGGTGAAATTGGGCAGCCCGGATTGCAATAGATCACAAAATGGCCGCGAGCCTCAGGGCCGACCCAATCCATCGTCGGATTTCATCTTCTTGATTGCTGCCAAAACGGCTTCGCTGTCGACGGATGCATCCACCTCGGTATCCACATAGGCGATTTTTCCATCCTCATCGATGATGAACGTCCAGCGGGCGGTCGTGACATCACGGGTGAGCGTCACTTCCTCGCCGTCGATTTCCCGGGTGATGGTACCGCCGTCTCTCACCGGCACGCCGAAGGCACGGGCGATGCTGCCGTCGGAATCAGCCACCAACGGAAAGTTGAGGTTGTTGGTACGCCGGAATAGCTGAAGATTGCTGATCTGATCACCGCTGATGCCCACTACTTCAGCTCCCATTTCTATCAGCTGCGTCCGGTTGTCACGGAAGCTGCATGCCTGGGCTGTGCAACCGCCGGTCATGGCAGCCGGGAAAAAGAAAACAACCAGCGTCTGACCTTCATAGTCTGCACTGCTCCAGACGTCGCCCTGGTCCGTCATTCCCTGGAAATCGGGTGCCGGATCGCCGATCTCAGGACGGGAGTCGGATTGCCTGTTGACCTCCCCGCCGCTGCCGGCATAAGATGAGGTGAATATCAACAACAGAATCAGCAGAGATAGGGTGGATATACTGTTTTTACTCATCTTTTTTTCTCGTTGTTTTTGAAAGGTTTGATTGTGCGAATGCCGTACGCAGTATATGTAAACCGGATTTCTGTGAAATTCGTTTGTTATCATTCCATATCTTGCATTTTTGTGGACTTATGAATATTTCTGGCCTTATGAATATCAAATTGAAAAAATCTGATGAAATGGCCATATCGGCAATTCGACACACAAGTGCATGAATATTTTCGACATGGACATTACATATGTCCTTAGAAAAAAAATAAATATATGAAAAAGGGAATCCTGCTTTTGCTGCTCATCTCGGCAACCAATGGTATGCTTATGGCACAAATTGACCGCTTTAATGACCGGTATACAACCCGCTCGGAAGTGATTGCCGCCAACGGAATGGTGGCTACCAGCCAGCCGCTCGCGGCACAGGTCGGACTCGATATCCTCAAACAGGGAGGCAACGCGATTGATGCGGCCATTGCCACCAATGCGGCGATGGGACTCATGGAGCCCACCGGCAACGGCATCGGCGGTGATCTGTTTGCGATTATCTGGCATCAGGAAACGGGTCGGGTCTACGCACTCAATGCCAGCGGACGCTCGCCGCTCGGACTGTCGTATGAGCAGTTGCTGGCCGAGTTGGATGAGATGGGGGCCGACAGCATCCCGCCGTCGAGCCTGCTTTCGGTATCGGTGCCGGGGGCGGTGGACGGATGGTTCGAACTGCACCACCGGTTCGGCGATCTGCCGATCGACCGCATCCTCCGGCCCGCCATTGCCTACGCGGAAGGCGGTTTCCCGGTTTCGGAGGTGATTGCCGATGCCTGGCAGCGGAGTGCGCGCATCCTGGCCGACCGCACCGGAGCCTTCGTGGAGACGTTCACCATCGACGGACGCGGACCCGAAAAGGGCGAGATCTTCCGCAACCCGGACCTCGGGAACACGTATCGGCTGCTAGCCGAACATGGGCGCGATGTCTTCTACCGCGGGGAGATCGCCCGGAAAATTGACGCATTCATGAGCGAGCACGGTGGCTACCTGCGGTACGAGGATTTTGATGCGCACCGGTCCGAGTGGCACGAACCGCTAGTGGCATCCTACCGTGGCTATGACGTGCATCAAATCGGGCAGAACAACCAGGGCACCGCCGTGCTGCAGATGCTCAATATCCTGGAGGGATACGACCTGGCATCGATGGGCTTTAACAGTCCGGAAGCGCTGCACCTGATGATCGAAGCCAAGAAGCTGGCCTATGAGGATCGCGCGAAATACTATGCGGATCCGGATTTTGTCGAGGGGCTGCCGTTTGAGACGCTCATCAGCAAGGAGTATGCGGCGGAGCGGCGGGCGCTGATCGGTGATACGGCCCTTGAACGCATCGCCAGCGGTGTGAAAGGGCTGCGCGACGGCGGCACGATCTACCTGACGACCGCCGACCGGCACGGCAACATGGTCTCGCTCATCCAGAGCAACTTTCGCGGCATGGGTACCGGTTTTGTTGTTCCCGAAACGGGCTTCAGCTTCCAGAACCGCGGCGAGCTGTTCTCGCTCGATCCGGATCATCCGAACGTCTATGAGCCCGGCAAGCGGCCGTTCCACACCATCATCCCCGGATTTGTCACCAGGGACGGGCGTCCGTGGTTCTCCCTCGGGGTGATGGGCGGGGAGTTCCAGCCGATCGGACACGTGCAGATCCTGGTGAATTTAATCGATTTCGGGATGAACGTGCAGGAGGCGGGCGACGCGATCCGCTGGCTGCACACGAATTCGACCGAGCCGACGGCAGTCTGGGGTGATTATCTGGAGGATGGCGGTCTGGTGCGCTTCGAGTCGCAGATCGATCCGGAAATTGTGGAGTCGCTTCGTGCCAAAGGTCATACCGTGGAAATCGGAGGCGGTTTCTACGGCCGTTATCAGGGCATTCTTTTCGATGAAGAGAAAGGTGTGTACATCGGGGGTTCGGAGTCGCGGGCTGATGGTCAGGCCGTGGGGTACTGATGGGCAGCGATGAATTTGGAAACACTTTTAGACCGCTTTTTGAAACGAGTCTGCCGGGGCATGGAGCTGATGCAGGAAAAGGCCGGGGTCTGAGACCGTGCAGGGATTTTGGTCCGGATTGTGCGGAGCCTGTAAGTTTTGTGATCGGTGAAACTCCATAAAGATGAGACTTGAAAATCCTGAGAAAAATTGATATCATTATGATATCACCTGCAACCACAAACCTTACGATCATGGCTGACATACTGATCAGAAATCTCGATGAAGACACGCTTGAGTGGCTCAAGAAGAAGGCCACGGCCAACAACCGGTCCATGAATGCCGAGATCAAGGCGCTCCTGGAGGAATACGCCGGCACATCCACCCGGGAAGAAGCCATCTCCATGATAGCGGAAGCCAGGGTTTCCTGGGAAGCCGAAAAAAAACCTGCACCTGACCTTATGGGCATTTTAAGGGAGGACAGGGACCGGTGAAGCACTGTATTCCGGATCCCAGCGTAGCGGTAAAGTGGTTTTTTCGTGATGAGGACCTCATTGCGCAGGCTGATGCCGTGCTTCAGAATGAAATGGAGCTGGTTGTTCCGGATTATTTCTATCTGGAAATGAACAGCGTATTGACAAAGCTGGCAAGGAAAGGGTTACTTCCCACGGCACAGGTGCTGCAAATGAACCGGGCGCTGCGGGCTTTGCCCGTACATGTGCTGGAAACGGCCAAATACCGGGATCTTGCGCTGGACTTGTCGATTGAAAAGAACACCGGCTACTACGACTGCCTGTACGTGGTCCCCGCGCAGATCACACGAATTCCGCTGATTACGGCGGACATCCGGCTGCACCGGACATTTGTGGGCACGGAATATGGCGAATATGTGCTGTGGCTCGGGGATTACCAGTGACTCTTTTGCTAAAATGAATGTAAAATGACTTACATGAAACGAACATGACAGCCTCCGGCTGACACTCAGGAGGATGATTGCATTTTGTCATGTGAGTTCATTCTGACCATATTAATCGAAATTGATCTAAACAGATGAAAAACGTACTTCTCTTTTTACCGCAGGGTTTCGAAGCCTATGAAGCCAGTGTCTTCACCGATGTGATGGGATGGAGCCGGGAGGTGGGCACAGAGCCTGTCAGCGTAGTGACGACGGCACTCCGGCCGGAGCTCACCTGCACCTGGAACCTCATGGTGCGTCCGGAGGCGGCTTTTGAGAGCATCGACCCCGAACAATTCGACGCCCTGGCCATACCTGGCGGATTCGAATCGGCCGGTTTCTACGAAGATGCCTTCAACGAGCGATTCCTCGGGCTCATTCGTACATTCGACCGGGCCAGGAAGCCCGTCGCCTCGGTCTGTGTCGGCGCCCTGCCCATCGGGAAATCCGGCGTCCTGAAAAACCGGAAAGCCACCACCTACGATTTGCCGGACGGAGTGCGTAGAAAACAGCTCGCAGGGTATGGCGCCATGGTGTTGGATGAGCGGCTGGTGGTGGACGGGAACATCATCACATCGACCGGACCGGCAACCGCACTGGATGTCGCATTCACCCTGCTGGAAATGCTGACCAGCTATGAAAATGTCTCCCTTGTAAAACAAGAGATGAGATTTTAAAAACCGGCATTAAAAAATCTTTTTTTTAACAAAAAAAACTGCCATCTTGAGGCATACATCAGCGAAACGCACCTGGAGTTATCGAAAAAAACATAAATAAAAGCGCCCGAATGGATTCGGTCTGGAAGCGCTTTTCTGAATCATATCGTCTTACTCGTAATTACCTGGATTATGGCAGCAAAGGGAGACATTGTCATCAATATTGAAAAGTGCAAGGGTTGCCAGGTGTGTCTGGATGCCTGCCCTAAAGGAGTGCTTGATATCAGCAGTAAAGTCAATGCCAAGGGCTATCATTACATGGTGAAAGTCAATGCGGATTGCACCGGATGCGCCAACTGCGCGATAGTGTGTCCCGATGCTGTGATCACCGTATACCGGGCAACAGGCAACGGGTAACAAAATGTAACCAACGGACCATTTTATGGATCCAACGGGGGATGCTCATGAAGAAAGATATAAGGTTGATGAAGGGAAACGAGGCCATGGCGGAAGCCGCTATCCTGGCGGGAGTAGATGCCTATTTCGGATACCCCATCACCCCCCAGTCTGAGGTGATTGAATATCTGATGCGTGAAAACCCTGCCGAACGGACCGGAATGCAGGTATTGCAGGCCGAGAGTGAAATTGCCGCCATCAATATGGTGTATGGTGCGGCAGGTTGCGGCAAACGTGCACTGACTTCATCCTCCAGCCCGGGCATCAGCCTGAAGATGGAGGGGATTTCCTACATTGCCGGGGCGGAACTTCCCTGCGTGATTGTCAATGTGGTGCGTGCAGGTCCCGGCCTTGGTACCATTCAGCCATCCCAATCCGATTATTTTCAGGCGGTAAAGGGTGGAGGACACGGCGACTACAAGCTCATCGTTCTGGCGCCGGCAACCGTGCAGGAAAGCGTCGATTTCATTCGGCTCGCATTTGATCTGGCATTTAAATACCGCAATCCGGTGATGATTCTGTCGGATGGCATCATCGGTCAGATGATGGAAAAGGTGGAGCTTTTTGAGCAGCAGCCGCGGCTGGACAAAGCGCCGGATTGGGCTACGACCGGCAAGAAGAAAGGCCAAAAGAGCACGGTGGTCACTTCACTGCACCTGCAGCCGGAAGACATGGAGAAGATGAACCTGCATCTTCAGGCGAAATACCGCGAAATCGAAAAGAACGAAGTGCGCTTTGAAACCTGTCGCTGCGAAGATGCGGAAGTGCTGCTCGTTGCATTCGGATCAAGTGCCCGGATCGCCCGCAAGGCAATGGACCTCGCTCGCAATAAGGGAATACGAGCAGGCTTGCTCCGTCCGATCACGCTTTTTCCCTTCCCGACAGAGGAAATCCGGCGTCTGACCGACCAGGTCAGCGGCATGCTTACCGTAGAGATGAATGCCGGCCAAATGGTAGAGGATGTACGCCTTGCGGTGAACGGACGCATTCCGGTCGAATATTTTGGCCGCTTCGGCGGAATGATACCGGGTCCGGATGAGATACTCGCCGCCTTGGAAAAGCGGATGGAAGAGTGGCCCCAGAAACAGCCGGCGTAGTACCAGTTCACCTTTTTCAACAAAAAATATTACGGCAAATAAATTATGGCGGAACAATCAATCATTAGCCCCGAAAACCTGGTATACAGTGAATCGGACGTGATGACCGGCAGTGAGTTGCACTATTGCCCCGGATGCGGACACGGCACCGCCCACCGCATGCTCGCTGAGGCGATCGGGGAACTTGAAATTCAGGAGGATGTCATCGGTGTTGCCCCTGTGGGCTGCTCCGTGTTGGCCTATAATTATCTGAATGTGGATATGCAGCAGGCCGCACACGGACGAGCACCCGCTGTGGCAACCGGAATCAAACGGGTGCTTCCTGAGAAATATGTCTTCACCTATCAGGGCGACGGCGACCTGGCGGCTATCGGAACAGCTGAAACCATTCACGCCTGCAACCGCGGCGACAATTTCCTGATCGTTTTCATCAATAACGGGATTTACGGCATGACGGGCGGACAAATGGCGCCAACCACCCTGCCCGGCATGAAAAGCTCCACCTGTCCGATGGGCCGGGATGTCACCACGATGGGCAACCCGCTCAAGATTAGCGAACTGGTTGCACAGCTTCCCGGCACCTGTTATGTCACCCGGCAGTCGGTGCACACTCCCGGCAATGCGCGGAAAACGAAGCGCGCGCTAAAAAAGGCATTTCAGTACCAGAAAGAAAACAAGGGTCTGTGCCTGGTGGAAATTGTATCAAATTGTCCGTCAGGATGGAAAATGAATCCGGTGGCATCCAACAAGTGGATGGAGGATAATATGTTCCCGTTTTATCCGCTGGGAGATATCAAGGTTCCGGAGAAACAGACGAATGGCCGCTGAAACAGACGAACGGCCACTGAAACCGACAGGCGAAGAATGAAGATGGCGCCTGCAGATATTATTTTGATTAAAACGATATCCGTTATGACAGAAGAGATGATTATTGCCGGATTTGGCGGACAGGGGGTGCTTTCCATGGGACAAATCCTGTGTTACGGAGGGGTGATGCAGGGCCTTGAGGTGAGCTGGATGCCATCATACGGCCCCGAAATGAGAGGAGGAACAGCCAACTGCACTGTTATTCTGAGTGACGATCCGATCAGCTCACCGGTGCTTACGCAGTTTGATACAGCCATTGTACTCAATCAGCCTTCCATGGACAAATTCGAGAAAGCTGTAAAACCGGGTGGATTGCTCATCTACGAAGTAAATGGAATGACCCGTGAGCCGGAACGTAAGGATATCAGGGTATGCTCGCTGGCGGCCTATGACGAGTCGGTCCGGATGGAAAACACTAAAGTGTTCAACATGATCGTGATCGGCGGATTTCTGGCGATCAAGCCGGTGCTTGAGCTTGAAAATGTGATAAAGGGACTTGAGAAAGTGCTGCCATCACGGTATCACCACCTCATACCACTTAATGAAAAGGCGATCCGCAGAGGAATGGACCTGATGCTGGAGCGGGCCGGTGCAACAAACGGCCGGGAGCATTGAGTGGAACAGGGCATGCCAATGGTGTGATCAAGGAGCGGAAAAGGGCATGCCAATGGCGGGATCATTGAGCGGTCAGGTGTATTTTGATGTCCGCTCCGGCTGAATCCGGAAACAGCAGTGCCGTGATATCAGGGCAGGTACATCCGGCCTTCCTGCAGACAATCGCACAATGATCCGTAAACCCGCTTCAAGTCAATTCTGGTAAAGACTTCCGGCAGCGCTTGCAGAATGCGCCGGGCAAGAGTCCCGTGACTGAAAATGATCTGCAATACTTCCCCGGATTCGTGGTCGATCAACCCCGAAACACTGGCTGTGTCGAACAGGTGCTGCCATAAATCACCGGCTTGCAGTTCTGTTTGGGTGATGCCAAACAGCCGCAGGTACTCCTGGTTGGTGATCCGGGCCCGTTCACCGTCCTTTACCACACTCATCAGCACTTCATACAGATCCTTTTCGTGCCATTTCATCTGCTCCGCCAGGCTGGACCAATGCTCATCTGCCAGCAGCTTTGTTACAGCGACAAACAGCTGCAGGATGGCGATATCCGCTTGCGGGCATTCCTGGACATCCATCACGCGGATTTCAATAGCGCCGCGGTCGAAGCGGGCCATCACACCGCGAGAATTCAGCCACTCATGCTGCAGGATGCCTTCCGGATCAAGCGAAGAGATGTCCCGGTACATCGGATTGAAAATACGGCTGTAGTAGTCAGCTTTCGTGTAGACGGCCTCGGGAATTATGAGCCCGCTGATGGAAGGGATGCGTGACGAATTCGTGCGGTAGACCTCCATCCTGTAGTCCAAAAATGGTTTTTTATCCATATCGGCGACCGGAGAGGACGCCGACAATGCAGGCAGCAGCGGGGTGATAATGCGAAGTGCAGCATACAGTTTTCCGAATTCAGCATCACCGTTGAATGGCAGATTCAGATGGGTGCTCTGCAGGTTAGCCCAGCCGTGACCACGGCAGTCAAAAATGCGATTGTAGGTGTCATAGATCGGGTTGTATTCATGCGGCCAAAGCTTCATTTCGGTAAAGGGGTCCATCCACGGGTGCATCGCAGAAGGCATGAGCCGGGCGTTGACCTGTGCCAGTTTGTCGTTGACCTCAGTGATCTCCTGCCGGAATTCCGGTCCAAGTCCGGACAGATCGGTTGCAGGCCCGTCGGTTTTAATCTCGATCACGTGTAGTACCAGTTCGTTGCACCAGGCGAACGAACCCCGGGAATACTCGGTCACGATTTCCCCGGCGATGAAGGACAGAAGCCTGTCTGATACCGGGAGCACATCCAGTGTGTCACGTTCAACGATCATGTATTCCAGCTCGACACCGTATCCATCAAAAAGTGCCAGGGGACGTTTATGTTGAATTTGAACAGCTATTTCTGGATCCTCTCTTTTTTTCGTTCAATGCGGCGAAGAATTTCCTTTATGATGCTCAGATAAAGTTCGTCCTTGAGCACCACATCCTCAAAACCAAAGTCAATGCTCGGATTGTCATTGATCTCGATGACGTACACCTTGCCGTCTATCTCCTTCAGATCCACTCCGTAAAGTCCGTCCCCGATCAGGTTTGCGGCTTTCAGCGCTGTTTCGACTACCAGTTCCGGGGCTTCGGATACGGACAGCGTATCCGCCTTGCCAGCATAAGTCCTCCCCTCGGGTGAATGCTCATAAATCTGCCAGTGCTTGCGGGCCATGTAGTAACGGCAAACATACAAAGGCTGCTGATTGAGGATGCCCACACGCCAGTCATAGGGTGTTGGAATAAATTCCTGTGCGATCAGAAGGTCGGATTTATCAAACAGCTCCTCCGCGGCACGATCGAATGCAGAGTGATCATCAACTTTAACGACTCCGACAGAAAAGGAGCTGTCCGGCTGTTTCAGAATGCAGGGAAAGCCCAGCGTGGTGCGAACCAAATCCTTTTTATCAGGACTGATGATGAGTGTTTTTGGTTCCGGAATTTTGTGCTTTTTCAGGAGTTCGGACAGATAGACTTTGTTGGTGCATTTAAGGATCGACTCCGGGTCATCGATGACCACCAGTCCCTCCGCCGCCGCCCTGCGCGCCATACGGTATGTGTGATGATTGACACTGGTGGTTTCACGAATGAACAGGCCGTCAAACTCACCCAGCCGGGCATAATCCTGACGAGTAATCAGTTCGGTGTAAAAATCAAGTGCTTCCGCTGCACGCATAAACCGCTGGATGGCCTTTTCATCGCTGGGAGGCATTTTTTCGTCAGGGTTCACAAGAATGGCCAGGTCAAAACGCGATTCCTTCTGCGGGGTTTTTGGATTTCTTTTGCGAAAATATTCCTGAGCTGCCTCGATAAGAAAAGCGTGGTGATCCAACGGGATATCACTACCGGCAATATGATTGATTGATTTCATCAGCCAGTCCCCGTCCTTTCTCACGAATTCAGCACGCAACAGAGGTGACTGAAAATGCTGAAAAATCCGGCTGCACAGTCTATCATAGCGCTTGGCCAGGTTTTTACCAAAGTAGATGCTCAGGGTGAATTGGTCTCCCTTTATCGGCTTCAGACTTGATTGAATCAGATATTCCAGTTCATCGGAAACGATGCGGATCATGACCTGCGATTTCATGTCCTGGATCGCAAGCACACCGGGTATTGGCTTATGACCGCGGGCGGCAGCCAGCAGCGAAACATAGTATCCGATGCTCTGGTACTGATAGCTTCTGCACAGGTTGAATATCTTGACATTTCGCAGTGAGGAGTATTTCTCATCCGTGAGATAGGCGCGCGCGGGAACAACCTCGACTCCGGGAATTTTTATCGGCCAGGATTTGGGATTGCTGACAACAACCAGATGTTTCATGATTTGACTCCGTGTTTACTGCCGGGTGTGATGACGATCAGATTTGCATCATAGGTGACAATTCCCAGCAAAATGGCATTTACTACACGGTTGATACTTATTTCATAGAACTGCTCCTTGCTCAGCGGATTGGTCTTGAGTGGATCTGCTACAGAGACCATCTTTTTCTCACGGTCATAGCCGTATAATACAACGAAATGCCCCGCAGGTTCGCCGCGAATATCATCATAGTCCTGATTTGGTCCATATTCCCGTTTGCTGCGGTACAGAAATGTTGCACTGAGTCCCGCGATGACGGGCTGGCCTTTTTTCAGGTAATCCCGCAATATGCCGGCTCGCAGATCTTCCATTTTGATTTCACCGCCAAGATCCAGAAATGCGAGATAGGCTTCGGTGGCAGCATGCAGTTTCCGGTCTTTTTTAAAATCCATCTGAGTCTTCAGACGCTGTCGGAGATCATCCCGCTCCAGGGTAAACCAGCTCGGATCAAATACCTGCAGATTGTATGTGTAAATCTTTGCCCGATAGCCTCGTTTCAGAGCATCGACACCCAGCCAGGACCCGAAGGTTCCCCCATCCTCGAGTTGCAGCACCTCACGAATAACAGACTTCAGATCGATCGGATCATGGTAGTAGCGATAGATGCTGTGAAGGCAGGTGGGACCACATGTGGTCTCATCCGGCTGGGGATAGATGGGTACCTGAATCATAGTGATGTTTACCGGGTCGTTGTGAAGAATATATAATCAATAGTAACGTGATTTCACCATAATAGAAAACGGAAAGAGGATCTTTATTTTTGCAATGATGTTTATTGACTGGACTTACGGATCAGACGTTGAGCGATTCATTATTCATAAACCCAGATTACGCAATAGGAAAATAAGGTGTAAATTCGGGGTGTAATTTCTAATGCGTAGCAATAGGGAAAATAGACCTATGAACATTGAGTACAGGTTTACAAATAAAGAAGTTACCCCTTGGGGTGGAATGGTGTTTCTCAAGCAGTTTTTAGATAAAATCGGCTTTTCAGGGCAGGTTGCCAACTGTCAGGCATTGCCCCAGCCGGGTTCGAACCGCGGCTACAGCCCGGTGGCTATTTTAGAGGCTTTCATATGCAGTATCTGGTGTGGTGCCAATCGGTTTTTACACACGGAGGTAACCCGTTCGGATCGGGCCCTGGCCGATATTTTCGGCTGGAAGCGTGTTCCGGGCCAGGATACCTACAAG
>SLKA01000098.1 GCA_007134845.1 Balneolales bacterium | reverse complement strand
GTTCACCCCGACCGAGGCGGGCGAGGTGACCGCAACGACCTCCGGGACGATCAATGGCCAGCCGTTCGCCTTCAGTTTCCGCGGTGAAGGTGTGTTGCTCGACCGGTTCCTGATCAGTCCGGTTGCATTCGACTTTGGCGAGGTGCCGCTCGGCGAGACCTCGCCGGTACAGATGGTGGAAGTGATCAACCTGGGTCCGGGTCCGGTGACGATCGAGATGTCTGGCGGCGCGGCAGGGGTCTTCGGCGGGTCGCAGAACTGCGTAGGTGTTGAACTGGCCGAGGGGGCATCATGTCAGATTTCGTATCGATTCACCCCGACCGAGTTGGGCGAGGTGACCGCAACCACCTCCGGATCGATCAACGGTCAGTCGTTTGCTTTCAGTTTCCGGGGTGCTGGCATAGCACCCATACTGGCTGCATCGTTGGATATCAGACCGCAAGGATGCCCGAACCCGGTCAATCTGAGAAGCCGTGGACTATTGCCTGCTGCCATACTGGGTACAACGGATTTCGATGTGAAGGAAGTGAATCCGGCCAGTATTCGGCTGGAGGGGGTTCCACCCGTTCGCTGGAACTTCGAAGACGTTGCCACTCCGTATGAAGGCCCATTCTCCATGCCGCTCAATCGGATGGACTGTACCGATGAGGGGCCGGACGGGTTCGAGGATATAACCCTCGTGTTCAACATCCAGGAAGTATTGAGGGCACTCAGGAATGTGCAGGGTGACGATGTGGTGCTGGTTACAATAACAGGCGAGCTGCTCGACGGAACGCTTTTTGAAGGGGCGGATGTGGTGTGGATCCGACCTCAGCAAGGTGGATTTGCTGGCCATTTCGCCCCTTCGACAATTAACACGCAACCCCACAATCCACAATAAATCAGCCAGACCCCGGTCTTCTTTCAGGAACAATCATAAAACAATAATTATCAGTACTGTAGATTATTATCTATCCGGTGTGTAAATTGATTGGTTAATGTTTCTTGCCATGTTTGCACTGAAATAATATGGAGCCGGTTCCCTCATCGATAGAATATGAGGAGTTGAAGTTACTGAAGGTGCTTGACGAAGGTACGGCATCTTCAACGGGCGAACGATTTTTTACCGAGCTGGTGCGGAATCTGGCTCTGGCACTTGGTGTCAAAGGGGCTTGGGTTACGGAGTTTGACCGTACCGCTAACCGTTTGCGGGCGCTCTCGTTCTGGATGAACGGTTCCTATATTGAGGGATACGAATACTCTGTGAAGGGTACTCCATGTGAGGCGGTAATTCATGAGAAACGGTTCCACCACATTGGGGAGAATGTGGTGAAACTCTATCCGGATGATCCGGACCTGAAGCCATTCAATGCCGTGAGCTATCTCGGGGCTCCCCTGGTCGATTCGGAGGGTCAGATTATGGGCAACCTTGCCATTCTTGACGACAAGCCGCTGCCGTCCCGAGAGCGGATTTTGTCCATCTTCCGGATTTTTTCCTCGAGGGCGGCTGCCGAACTTCAGCGCATTCGCAACGAGCAGGCCATCCGTTCACTGCGCTCCGAAGCCAACTATTTGCGCGAGGAGCTGTTTGATGTCCGAAGGGAAAAGCGATTGCTTGGAAACAGTGCAGCGATCCGGCAGGTGCTCCATCTCGTCGAAAAAGTGGCGCCCACCGATGCCACGGTGCTGATCACCGGAGAGACCGGTACGGGCAAAGAACTACTGGCGCTTTACATTCATGAACACAGCCGGCGAAGCGAACATCCCTGCATCAAAATGAACTGTGCCACCATCCCGGCAACCCTGCTTGAGAGTGAGCTTTTCGGACATGTAAAAGGAGCCTTTACCGGCGCAACAGCCGGCAGGGAGGGCCGGTTCAAGGTGGCCGATAAAGGCACGTTATTCCTTGATGAAATCGGGGAGCTGCCTGTGGACCTCCAGGCCAAATTGCTGCGGGTATTGCAGGAAGGGGAATTTGAGCCGGTGGGCAGCTCGCAGACGTTGAGAACGGACGTGCGGATTGTTGCCGCTACCAACCGGGACCTGCTGAAAATGATCAGGGAGGGTGCCTTTCGTGAAGATCTCTATTACCGGTTGAATATCTTTCCGATCCACATGCCTCCGTTGCGGGAAAGGGAGGAGGATGTGATTCTGCTGGCCCGGACGTTTGCCGATTATTTTTCCAGACAGTACCAGATTCCCTTGTCAGGTCTTGGCGATGAGGACCTGCGTCCCCTGTTGTCATGCCGTTGGCCCGGGAATATCCGTGAACTCCGGAATCTGATCGAACGCGCTGTGATTAATGCGCAAAATGGCCGTCTGAATGTGCAGGAACTGGTCCTGGGAACGAGCAGCGGGCAGACACTCATTCCAGATGCAGTTGCATATCCAATGGATGCCAATGCGAATCCGATTCCGGGTCGGGTATTGCGTGCTCATGATCTGAAAGAAATTGAAAGGCGCAACCTGATCCATGCACTTGAGGTATGCCATGGTAAAATTTCGGGAAAAAGCGGTGCGGCGGCACTGGTCGGCATACCACCAACGACTTTCGCCTCTCGGCTGAAAGCGCTCGGACTCTCCAAAAAGACCTGATTGCATCAATCAGGTTTTCCCATGATTTCCACGAGATACGGTGACGAAAAATCGTGAATTACGAAATTTCGTGAATCACTTGAATCTGGTTGTAATGTCATAAATCATTGATTTAAAGCGCATTAAGATATTTTGTGTCGATATGGCACAGTCTCTGATAGGATCCATGCAGATGCCGGAAACAACCGGTGTCCGCATTCCAGAAACCAACAAACAATAAACACAGTAACTATCAGAGGTAAACAGCATGAAAGAACAAACCATGAAAGAACAAACCATGAATGAACAAACCATGATCAACGGCGTGAATGTGGACCGTCTAGTTGCCACGATCGACGCCATAACCAATCAGCCCGAACTTGGAAAATTTCAATTCAGGGCCAGGAGCCGATGGATCAACGGCGGGCATTACGCATCCACCATCAGCGATTTTTATGGCGCCGGAAAAGAGGACGCCCATAAAAACTCCTTCACTTTGCAAGGGGACGAGCCCGACGTACTGCTCGGTGACGACAACGGTCCCAACCCAGTGGAGTTTGTCCTTCACGGACTGGCCGGATGCCTCAGCACCACCTTTGTGTACTATGCCGCGGCCGAAGGTGTCAAGATTGACGCCATCAGCTATACACTGGAAGGCGACCTGGATGTACGGGGCCTGCTGGGCATCTCAAAAAAGGTACGACCTGGTTTTCAGAACATCCGGGTCATGTTTCACATCCAGTCGGATGCCCCGATGGAAAAGCTGCAGGAGCTGGTGAAGCTGGCGCAGATGCGCTCTCCGGTATTCAATACCATCTCTGAACCGGTTCCCGTGCAGGTGGATATGGAGAAGGCCTCCATCGCTGCCTAACCAGTATCATCATCAACAAAGGATATCCCAGCCGCATAAAACCGGGGTATCCTTATGATGATGAATATTCATTGCAATTCGCTACAATAATGCCTTTCCCAACTTGACTTTCAGCCGGGTTGGCATCACGTTACAGGTTGTCCGGAAAATCCCGCCCTGGCGTCAACAGTCTCCAAAAAAGGAAATTGCAAGAACTGGCAGGTGCCATCCAAATCCATTAATAATCCCGAAAGCGGCAGGCAGTTTTGCTTGCGTGGTCGTGTCAATGCTGGAATGATGGACTCCCTCTCGCATGTTATTGTTATTGCCATTGATTTTCAACCTTCAACCTTGCCAAAGTATTAATGCCTGGCGTATGGAGGATTACCCGATTACCGATGAGCACTCGCCATGTACTTCAATAATCTAATCCATTCAGGAATTCATCCATGAAAATTCTGGCATTTGCAGGAAGTCTTCGGAAAAAATCATACAACAGGTCACTCTTGCGGGCGGCAAAGGAAGTTGCCCCGGAAGAGATGGAGATCGAAATCTTTGACCTGGATGGCATACCGCTTTTCAATACGGATCTGGAGGCGGAGGGAGACCCTGAGGCGGTGACCAGATTCAAAGAGGCGATTCGATCAGCAGATGGGATCCTGATCGCATCACCTGAATACAACCACGGGATGACGGGAGTCACCAAGAATGCCATCGACTGGGCGTCGCGTCCGGCCAGGGTGGCGCTCCTGATGGGCAAGCCCGCAGGCATTCTGGGGGCATCGCCCGGAATCACGGGTACAGCGCGCAGCCAGGAACAGCTCAGGCAATCCCTGAAGGCAGTCAACGTGCGTTGCATGGCTTCTCCGGAGTTGCTGCTGTTTCGTGCAAAGGAAAAGTTTGATGAAGAGGGAAATCTGACCGACACTGCAACACGCAGCAAACTTGAGAAATACCTCGAATCACTTGCCGACTGGGTAAAAATGCTTCAGAAATAATTTGGGCAGAATTTTTGCACTTTGCTAGTACTATATCATTCCCGAGAGTTTTTTCAACGGGATTGCTGATTTACTGCAGTTTTTCAGAAGGGAAAGCACGGTCTTTAGCGAGATAAAATGAAATCACGACGTAATATAGCGGATAATAAAGCGACAGGTACACCAGCCACGCGGGTGTTTCCCTGAAATAGAACAGCATGACCCCCAGCAGTACGACATACGGAACCGAGAGCAGCAAGGTGGTCTTCTGCAGCGCGGGAGTCCGGCTGGGATAGACAAGCTTGACCGGCGTCAGGACCATGGCCGCAAGAAAAAGCACCACGACCGAGGATGTGGCCGCACCTGCATCCAGAAGAAAGAGATAGAATACCACCAGGTTCCAGTACGAGGGGAAGCCGCGGAAGAACTGATCCTCCGTCTTGGCATGCTTGTGCGCAAACCCGAGCATGCTGCAAAGCATGGCGGCGGCGCAGACCAGGAACGGAACATCCAGAAAAGTCCAGGCCCACAGGAGCGGCAGGAAGACCCAGGTGAGGTAATCCACCAGGTTGTCGAGCAGGTCGCCGTCGATATGCGGGGTGTGCCTGCGCACATCCACCCGCCGGGCCAGGGAACCGTCGACCGCATCCACCAGTGCGGCAAGAGCCAGAACCCGCAGCGCATTGGTCGCATCTCCCTGCATGATCAGGAATACGGCCCAGAAGGCGAGCACCACGCCGGAAGCCGTCAGCAGATGGACGGTATAGGAGAGGAGTTTGTGTTTCATAGGAGGCGTAATGAGCGTATGGTATGCATTCGAAAGAGGCAAATGCGCAGGCTATTCAGGAATGTACCAAAAGGATAACTTTCCGGACAGTCCCCTTTTGTAAATCCCGTCGGGGTGCTTATTTTGTTTTAAGCAGTGCATACTAAAGGCTTGCCATGACCACAAAACACATTGGCCTCACATTACTGTTGGGGATGTTTACTGCCGGACCGGCATTGGCACAATCGGACGGAGAGTGGCTATGGCTCCTCCCGACCATCGGAGGCAATTACCTGACCGACATTGCCGTGATCGACGAACAAACCGCCGTTGCCGTGGGTGAAAGGAGCACGATCGCACGCACAGAGGACACCGGCAAAACATGGCGGGTGACCGATTCCACCAAGGCTTCCGGATACTGGCACGCCGTTCATTTTGCAGATTCGTCCAACGGATGGATTGCCGGTCGCTTCGGCCGCATTGCTCACTCAACCGACACAGGCCGATCCTGGCAGCCGCAGCAGAGCGGCACGTCGCAGACTCTGTACGATATCCATTTCATCGACGAATCCAACGGCTGGGCTGCAGGCGCCAACGGGACAGTTCTCCACACCAGGGATGGCGGACAAACCTGGGAGGCCCAATCCACAGAAACCTCTAAACACCTGCATGCCGTCCATTTTACCGATTCGTCCAACGGATGGATTGCCGGCCAAAACTTCTCCCTGCTGCATACGGGCGATGGCGGACAGACCTGGACAGACCGGCAATCTGCTGACTGGGAGGATGGCGATCCCGGAGACAATCACGGGCGATTCATATCAATACAGTTCCTGGATGAGGACATTGGCTGGCTGGTGGGGCAAGTCGACACAATGTGGTATGATCCCTTCGATATGCCGATTATCGGTGGCTATGGAGTGGTGTATCACACGAATGATGGCGGACAGTCATGGCAGGAGCCGTCACGCGACCTCCACCAGGGTACCGTTTCGATGCATTACGTCAATCAGGATACCGGTTGGGCGGTACAAAGCGCGCAGTTACCGGATATGCAAGGCGGCGGCATCTTGACAACCCGCGACGGTGGACAAACCTGGGAGCAGCAATACAATACCCCGGGCTACCGTGGAACCGTCCGGTTCCTTGATGAACAGACCGGATGGGTAGTAGGAAATCAAGGCCTCGCAATCCACACGAACGATGGTGGCAATACGTGGGAAACAAAATCGCATAGCGCAGGCAGCTCTCTGCTCCATATCTTTTTCGTCGACCGTAAAACCGGCTGGGCTTCAGGAAATAACGGGACGATCCTGCATACGGACGACGGAGGGATGTCATGGCAGCGGCAGGAATCCGGCGCCGGCAACCGGGTCTTGAGTAATATGCACTTTATCGACCGAAAAACAGGCTGGGTCGCCGGCTCAGGCGGAAACCTTCTGCACACCGTGGATGGCGGAGCAAACTGGGAAACACAGGATACCGGAACAGATGCCTCTTCACTGAATTCCGTCTTTTTTGTGGACATGCGAAGGGGCTGGATCGGCGACAATCTCGGAAGGATCTTCCATTCCACCGACGGGGGGCAAAACTGGGTTGAACAGGATTTGGATCCCGCTGCCAGTGACAGTGGGGTACAGGATATCCATTTTACGGATGCACGGAACGGCTGGATGGTAAATTGGGATGGTGACATTGTCAATACCACGGATGGCGGACAGACCTGGGAAGTGCAGCATGTAACGGGGTTCCCGCTATCCTCCGTCTTTTTCACGGATAAAAAAACAGGCTGGACCGTCGGCCGCTACGGAACCATCCTCCATACCTCGGACGGAGGCCGTTCCTGGGACGAGCAGCCGGCCAACACAACGCTTCACCTGGGTTCCGTCTTTTTCACTGACCGGTTCCGGGGATGGGTTTCAAGCCCTTATAACACGATATTCTACACCGAAGACGGCGGCCGGACATGGGAGCCGGTGGAGAGCCAACTCTTCGCCCGGATTTTCGGGCTTTACTTCAGCGATGCCCATACCGGCTGGATCGTCGGGTCGCATTCCGGGTCGCATTCGCAGATCAAAAAGTTTCATCGCGAACCACCGGTAGCGCATCCGGATCTGTTGTCCCCCGCGGACGCCGCCGATGAGCTGGAGGATCTTCCCGAACTGCAATGGGCCACCGTCGATGGCGCCGACTCGTACCGGGTACAGCTTTCTAAGACCTACGCTTTTAACACCCGGGCCATTGACAGCCTGGGAGTTGCGGGTACAACTCTGCTGCCGGAGCTTCCGGAGGGCCTCGATCCGGAAGGCATCTGGTACTGGAGGGTCGCCAGTGAAAACGAGGAGGGCGTCAGCCATTGGTCGCAGGTGCGGTCGTTCTCGATGGCGGTGCCTTCTGTTGCGGAATCGCCGGAAGATCTGCCCGGTGACATCGTTCTGGAGCAGAACTATCCCAATCCGTTCAACCCGTCCACCCGCATCCGGTTCGCTCTGCCTGGCCAGGGGCATGTGCATCTTGCGGTGCATGATCTGCTGGGGCGGAAGGTGGCTGTCCTGGTGGACGAAGTCCGTCCGGGCGGCTGGCACGCGGTGACATTCAACGCTGATGGACTCTCAAGCGGCGTGCTTTTTTACCGGCTGGAAGCAGGTGGAAGCATCAAAACCGGTAAAATGCTCTACATCAAGTGATTACGGACAGCGTTGCGGGATAATGGCCTGGTAAGGCCGGGCGATATCCATTTTTTGAATCAGGATGCAGATGGTCATACTGCACAGTACTAAAGCAGGGATCCTGCAAAAGGAACGAACATGGCGGGTGCAGAAGTTATCAGGATGACGGAGACACTTTAGATTGGGTAACGCCATGAACAGAACCGATAAAGGGATACATCACATCACAGTACTGGGCGGCGACGGACAGTGGACGACAGATTTTTACGTTAAAACGCTCGGTTTGCGGCTCATATTGAAGACGGTAAACCAGGACGATCCCGGTACCTATCACCTGTTTTTTGTCAATGGCACGGGGCAGCTGGGGTCGAGCCTGACCTTCTTCCCCTGGCCCATGGCCACGCAGGGCAAACCGGGCAGCGGCCAGGCAACCGTGGTGTCATTTGCCGTGCCCTCCGGGTCTCTGGAATACTGGGTGGAGCGGTTTGGCGCCGAAGGCGTTGATTTCGACGGACCGTTTCAGCGGTTCGGCAAGCAGGTGATCGCATTTCAGGACCCCGACCGGCTTGATCTGGAACTCGTGGTGGACGAGCAGGTCGATCCCGTACCCGCCTGGAAGGAGAGCACGGTACCGGAGAAGTTCGGAATCCGCGGTTTCTGGAGCACCACCTTGAAGCTGGTGGAAACGGAAGCGACGGGACAACTTTTGACCGACGTTTTCGGGTTTGAAAAGACCGCTGAGGAGGGCAGTCGAACGCTCTACCAGACCGGCAACGCGGTCGGCGGAGCGGTCATTCTCGAAAAAGTCGAACCCAGAGCGGGGGTGACGGGCAGGGGTACCATCCACCACGTTGCTTTCCGTGCCCGGGATGATGAAGAGCACCTGCGCATGCGGAGCGAAGTTCAGAAGCGCGGACTGTCTCCCACCAAAGTCATTGACCGGCACGTTTTCAAGGCGGTCTATTTCGGTTCGCCTGGCGGTGTGTTGTTCGAGATTTCAACAGACGAACCGGGGTACAAGGCGGTCCAAAAGGAAGAAGAACTCGGGAAGGTTCTCTTTTTGCCCTCCTGGCTGGAGAGCCGCAGGGAGTTGATCGAGAAAAGGCTGCCGGAAATCAGCGTGTAAGCCGGCCAGCGCGCCCACCCCCATCATGTCCAGGCAGAATCTCGAAAAATACCAGGTGTTGCTCTACCTTGCCGCGATCCTCGCCGGCCTGCTCGCCGGTGTCTCGTATCCTGGTCTCAAGGCGGTATTGGAACCACTGCTTTGGCCCGTGCTCGGACTGCTGCTCTATGCCACTTTCACCCAGGTCTCCCTCACGAACATCCCCGGTGCCTTCCGCGACCGCCGCTTCATCGGCACCGCTCTTGCCGGCAACTTCCTCATCATACCGCTCATCGTGCTCGGCTTCATCACGCTGCTGCCCGGCCATGACGCCATCCGGCTTGGCGTCGCCCTGGTGTTGCTGGTCCCGTGCACCGACTGGTTCATCACCTTCACCCGACTGGGCCTGGGCGACACCGAACGGGCGATTGCCTTTTCCCCGCTCAGCCTGCTGTTCCAGATCCTGCTGCTCCCGGTCTGGCTGTTCCTGTTTTTCGGCGACGAACTGACGGTCACCCTTGCCACCAGCGAAATGGTGCTGGCATTCTTCGGGATCATCGTCGCGCCGCTTGTCCTGGCCGGCATTACTGAAAAATGGGTGGATGCGGCCCCGGCCTGGAGAAGCGTGCTTATTTCAGGGCTCGGATGGATGCCGGTCCCGCTGCTGGCTGCTGTCATTTTCATGATCGCGGCCTCGCAAGCCCAGGTGCTGTTCCATGCCAGCGGCCTGCTGGTCTACCCGGTGATCTGTTTTGTGATATTCCTTGTCGCCGCCCCGGTGCTGGCAAAAGTGCTGGCAAAAGTGGCCTCGCTGCCGGTGCACCAGGGCCGCACGCTGGCCTTCAGCTTCGGCAGCCGCAATTCCTTCGTGGTGCTACCCCTGGCACTGGCCCTGCCGGAAGCCTTCGAGATCGCCGTCTTCGTGATCGTCCTGCAGTCACTGATCGAGCTGTTCGGCATGGCCGTATACGTCTGGCTGATCCCGAATGTGCTGTTCAGGCATCAGGGAAAAGGAGGGAAGCACGCCAATTGATTCCCCGTCATCCGAGGGGGGAAATTATTTTTTTGATAAGCAATTGTGTTTGTTTTTATAATAACTTATCATTAAGAATATGATAATAAAGTAGATATAGTATTTTTATTAACAATAAAAAGTACTTCGTTTTTTGATACGGATGAATATCCCGTGATTCCTGACCTGCTCAAGGACAGGCTCTCTGTTATGGGAAAAGTACCTGCATTCAAAAAAATCCCATCATATTTGTACACATCATATTTGTACAGGAGCTGATATAAAAGGGTTTTCACGGAAAATTAGAAGCTGAATGTTAAAACAAGAGGTAATATCATGAAACGGTTTATATACTCGGCACTTTTTCCAGTGATCGTCACCGCTTTAATACTCATGCACAATCACAATAAAAACAACGGTGATTTACCGGCTGATCTGACACCGGTAGGTGCAACTCTGCTCGAGGGACTCGGCGATTACAGCATGCCTGTGACCACCAAGGATCCGAATGTACAGCAATGGTTCGACCAGGGTTTAATGCTCACGTACGGCTTCAATCACGAGGCGGCCGAGCGTTCTTTTCTAAAAGCCGCTCAGCTTGATCCGGACTGCGCCATGTGTTGGTGGGGAGCCTCGCTGGTATTGGGTCCCAACATTAATGCAGCAATGGATCCGGCGAGCAACGCACCGGCGTTCGAACGTGTGAAGCAGGCGCAGGCCCTCGCAAAAAACGCCAGCAAACGTGAACAAGCCTATATCAATGCGCTATCGGCACGATACTCAGAACACGCGCCCGACGATCGCACACCGCTGGATCAGGCTTTCGCCGATGCGATGAGGCAGGTTTCCGAAACCTATCCCGATGACCTTGATGCGGCGACGCTCTACGCCGAGGCATTGATGACACTGCAACCCTGGGATTTCTGGGATGCCAATGGGCAGCCGAAAGGCAACACCGAAACGATCGTATCTGTACTCGAGTCAGTCATGGAGCGAGATCCGGACCATGCAGGCGCACTGCATTTGTATGTTCACGCCGTGGAGGCATCCGATAATCCCGAACGCGGGGTCCGGGCAGCCGACAGATTGCGTGATCTGGTCCCTGGTTCAGGCCACCTTGTGCACATGCCGGCACATATTTACGCCCGTGTAGGCCGCTGGCAGGATGCCGTGATCGCCAATCAGTTAGCGATCAAGGCAGATGATGCGTACCTGGCCATTTGCCGTCCGGGTCCGGGTGTCTATCCGCTGGGCTATGTGCCGCACAACCACCATTTCCTGTGGTTTGCTGCAACCATGATCGGCGACAGTGAGACGGCCATCGCCGCCGCCCGTTCCACCGCCGAGCGCACCAGCGATCCCGACTTGTTGGGTATTCCCGGTCTCGATCCCATGCAGGATTTTTCGATGACAGAGACCTTTGCGAACATCCGTTTCGGCCGATGGGATGCGATCGTGAATACCCCGAAACCGGATGAACAGTGGCGATACATGGTTGCCGTATGGCACTACGGACAATCAATGGCAGCGTTGCGTCAGGACCGTTTGGAGGATGCCCGGGAGCACTATCAAATGGTCGCGGAAGCCGCCCGCGATCCCGAGATCGAGGCATTGACAAAATGGGATCGTTACTCAATGATCCATGCCATTGAAATCGCTGAACAGATACTGGCTGCTGAATTCGCCCTGGTTGACGGTGATTTCGAATCGGCTATAAGCGCATTGCGGAAGGCCGTTCCAATTGAGGATGCCATTCCCTATGACGAACCACCCGGCTGGCATCTGCCTGTTCGTCAGATATTAGGCGGAGTGCTTCTGGAAACGGGGCATGCGCACGAAGCTCAAATGGCCTTTGAAGCCGAACTGCGGCGTAATCCCGAAAATATCTGGTCACTGTTTGGACTGAAACAGGCCCTGTGGACGCAGAACAAAAACGCCGAGGCCGAACGCGCGGAAGCGAGATATGCAAAGGCTTCCACATACTCTGATGTTGAACTGAAGCGCTCCTACTTCTAAAGCCGGCAGGGAATCGCATCATGAAAAAAAAT
>SLKA01000116.1 GCA_007134845.1 Balneolales bacterium | reverse complement strand
GGCGCGGTCGCGATGCCTTCACTTTCGAGCGTCGCGGCTCGGCCCTTTTCCAGTCCGCATCCAGCCGGCTCACAGCTCCGCTGAACATCACACCGGGACGCATGCCCGAGATGACCTTCACCGCATGGATCAAGCGGCACGGCCAGCCCACGCGCACCATCCCGCGCATGAGTGTCTTCTCCAACCTGGACAACCGCGCCGGACGGGCCCTGCGCATCCTCGAGGATCCTGACACCAGGCAGACCGCATTCACCCTCTTCCTTGGCAACGAAGAGACCGAAACCCTGCCGGTCGATATGGACAACTGGGTCTTCGTCGCCGTCACCTTCAGCGAATCCAGCCAGACCGCCGCCATACACGCCGGCGGGGAAAAACTGACCGTAAGCGGGAGCGCTGCCGCGGGAATCACAACGGGACGCACCGATCTGACGCTCGGACACTGCCCCTGGGACCAGCGCATCAGTTTCCGGGGTCTGATGGATGACATTCGCGTCTACAACAGGGTGCTCTCCGATGAGGAGATCCGACTCATCCGCGATGCCCGCACTCCGGCGTTCGAGCATTTCGGCCGCAACCACATCGCGTTCATCCCCAAGCGTCCGGAGACCGTTGTCCGGGACGGCTGGACCCACGACAGCCCCATCATCGGAACGGTGGCCCCCGGCGACACCATCTACTCCGGACGTGTGCTGCGGGCCGTCGACACAAACCGCGGGTTCACGGAAATCCCGCCGGACCGCACCCTGATCAACGTGCTGCGCCGCACATCGGTGGGCCACTGGGTCACCGGGCTCTACTACCCCTATGAAGCCATCGAGATAGACCTCGGCGGCGGACGCACCGGCTATGTGGCTCTGGACGATCTGATGGTCGTGGACCTTTCACATCCGTCCCTGGTCACTTTCCTTCGCCAGCACGTGAACCTGTTTACGCGCTCCAGCCAGATCCTCACCCTCACCGCGCTGCTGCTCATCCTGCTGTTCCTGATCTTCTATCCCGCCCTTGATTTCCGGCTGCTGCGCCTGGCCGATAATGACAACTCACCCGGCGTCGCATGGCCTGTGCTGCTGTTCCTGATCATCGGCTTCATTGTCGGCGTGATGTATCCATTCACCGCACCGCAGATCTACAACTTCCTGGAAACGCCTCTGCTCTGGCCGGCCGGACACGAGTTCGCCGTCTGGTATCTCAGCATCATGATGGTGCTCATGGGCCTCACGGTCATTCTGAGCCTCTGGGAAAGCATCGCAAGGGCAGGCGTGGTGGCCGGACTGATCCGCTACCTTGTCCTGATGGCCGTAGCCGTGGCCGGATTCCTGCTGGTCAGCTTTCTGATCGTCCAGACCTTCCTGTTCAGCACCGTGATGATGGTGCTGCTCATCCTTACACCCAAGTTCATGGATGCCGCCTCCGACTGGACCCGCCGCGAGGGGCAGTGGATTATCGTCACCGGGTAACAGTATTCTCCCCGGTTCCACCCTTAGGCTTTGACGTACAAAGCGCACATGTCATCAGCTGAGTGCTCTTAGATGCCTCACATCTGCCCGGAAGTGTGTGCGTGTACCGCTTTACCGCAGGCGATTTTTCGCAGAACGGCAAGATACTTCTGCTCTAATATGAAAAAAGTTCTTACTATTATATCATATATATCATAGTTGTATTTACAGAGGTATTGAAAAGGGATGGCTCGGATTCATAATATTTCAGTCTAAAACATATGGGGGGCTGCAATGAAACACGGGAACCTGTTCACAGCAACGGCTGTACTATGCATAATGCCGATTTTATTTTGCATTCAAAGTGTTCATGCCTACGAGCTTCAAAATACCACCAGTGAATCGTGGGACAAACGTTTTGGGAAGCTTGGCATCCATGGACTGGTATCTGCCATCGCCGAAGACAACAAGGGAAATATCTATATTGGCGGTGATTTTGAACTGGTCAATGACGGATCGCACAACCTTAACGTGCGCAATATTGTGAAATGGGACGGCGAGAAGTTCCGCTCTCTCGGCGGCGGGATTAATGGAACTGTCCATGCGATATCCGTTGATGACAACGGCACGGTCTTTGTTGGAGGAAGTTTTTCAAGGGCGTATCAAGATGATGTCAACTACATGAGAGCCAACAACATCGCAAAATGGGACGGTACGCACTGGTATCCGCTTGGGCAGCTTGACGCACAAAACAATGGCGTAAACCGGGCTGTTGAGGATATTCACATCATGGATGGAACGATGTTTATCGCCGGCAGTTTCACCCGGACCAATCAACCCGATGGTACAACGCTTACGGCCAACTACATTGCCGGCTGGAGCGGAAGCAGCTGGTTCGCACTTGGGGATGGCATGGATTCCCGCGTTGTAACACTCACCAGTAAAGGCAATACCTTGTATGCTGGCGGAGGCTTCAAAAAAGCAGGAAATGCAAGCGCATCGGCCATCGCACGATGGAGTGGTTCCGAATGGTCTGCCCTAGAAGTGGATCCAGGCCCCGGTGTGACGATAAATGCACTTGTGTTTGGACCGGATGAGAACCTGTATGCCGGCGGTTCCTTCATGATGATCGGCGGCATTAACACATTTCACATTGCGATGTGGGACGGAGCAAAATGGGTTGCGCTCGATATGGGCACGGCATCATTGATCGGCATGGTATACGCCCTTGAGGCCGATGACAGCCATGTCTATATCGGAGGCACCTATTTCGAGAAAATCGGCGAGATAAGTGTCAATCATATTGCCCGGTGGGATGGTTCAACATGGTCTGATATCGGTGGCGGCATCCTGGGAGGCCAGTGGGGCCAACCCGTTGGTGTAGTAAAAACGATCTCCATGATTCGGGGTGATGTGTATGCTGGTGGCATTTTCAGTATTGCCGGGGATGTCTCAGCTCAAAATATCGCTCGCTGGGATGGATTCAAATGGCATCCACTCGGCCTGGGTGGCAACCTCGGTCCGGATTACATCGTTGAAGCCATTGGCATTGCAAGTCATGGCGTTTATGTCGGTGGTGCGTTTTATACCGTGGGTCACCACATGATCCCGCACCTGGCCAGATGGGACGGAAGCGCATGGCATGAGGTTGGTGGCGGTGTTACCAACAGTGTGTACGCCATAACCGTACATGATGACAAAGTCTATGTGGGAGGCATTTTTGCACGGGCCGGCGGACAAACGGTCAACCAGATAGCCATGTGGGATGGACTTTCCTGGCATGCTCTTGGAGGCGGCGTCAACGGACGGGTCAGGACCATTGCGGTGGATGATGACGGAAACGTCTATGCCGGCGGGGATTTTTCAAGGGCCACCAACCCTGATCAGTCCACCGTCACTGTCAACCATATCGCAAAATGGGATGGGGAACAGTGGCACTCCCTGGACCAGGGAACCAGTGACCATGTGCATGCCCTTGCTGTCCGTGATAACGATCTGTTTGCCGGCGGCAGGTTCCAGTCAGTGTCCGGCCAGACGGTCAATTTCATAGCAAGATGGGATGGAGCCTCTTGGCACGACCTGGCGGGTGGCACCAATTTGACAGTGACTTCCCTGGCCGTTGACCATCGTGGCCATCTGTATGCCGGCGGGATTTTTCATAATGCGGGATCAACAGTGGCCCTCAAAATTGCCCGCTGGGACGGTAATGTCTGGCACGATGTGGACGGTGGCTTTGACGGGCCTATGATCACGGCCCTGGCAACAGACAACGATATTCTGTATGCCGGCGGAACCTTTGAAAATGCTGGTAGCATCACCACCAACAGCATAGCCAAACTGCAAAGAGGTAAATGGTCGCCAATGGGCCAGGGTGTCACAATGCTTGATGGGACCGGTATGGTAAATGCCATCGCTGCCAAAGACAAACGGGTCTACCTTGGTGGTTTATTTATGGAAGCCGGTGGAAGGCCATCCTTCTTTTTCGGTTCATGGACGGAACCGGATACCGGACACTTTGATCTGCTGACCTTTACGCAGGCACCCGACAGAGGAGTGGCTGTGCCTGTCGGCAGCGATGTATTGCTCCGTTGGGACCACATCCCTCAGATCAATGAAGTAAGGCTCGAAATCCGTTATGGAGTGCTCAACGCTCCCTGGGAATTAATAGCCGTATTGCCGGCGGATACTGGGGAATACCTGCTGTCGCTTGCCCATCAGGAATACGAAAGTGTTTTTCTGAGAATCAGTGACAATGATGCCCCGGATATCCATGATATAAGCGGACCGTTTTCCGTTTTCACAGAAGAACATATATCCAGCAGGCTCAGGATTCCCCTGGAAAATGGCACATACAGGCTGTTCCACAGGAGAATTGACGGATGGTCGATTCAACACTCCGAAGAAAATCTCTGGCCGTTTGATGAACCATTTCCGGATTGGGAAACCTTTTGTGCTGCACTGACGGACAACTTTTGCTATACCTCCCTGGGCACACGAAGAATCAGTGCGATAACAACCTGGAAAATCATGCAGGAGTTTGGTTATCAGGGATCCTGCTCCGGGTTTGCCATCACCAGTCTGCTGTTTTTCAATGATCATCTTTTCGTGCCCATGGAATTTCCGGATTATGACTATCTGCATCAGGTTGGGATCAATCATGTTGCCAGGAAAATGATCAATACCACCCAGATCCGGTTCCTTCTTCCTGTAGCGTCCGACTTTTTCCGACATTACATTGACAAATGGAACAACACCCCGATTGAAGCTCTGGAAGCCCTTGAGGCGTCGCTGGACCAATACCGGAATCATCTCTCGCTGGTGATCATGGACCCAAAAAGCCGGAAAAGCGTGCACACCATCCAGCCATTCCGAATCGTGAGGGATCCTGTTGAAAAAAAAGCCACCATATTCAGTTATGACAGCAACCATCCCCGTGATCCGCACTATTACAGCACCACGGAGCTGACCGTCGACCTGATCGATAATACCTGGACGTATACGTTCTCGCCATATAACGTCAAAAACGCAACCGGCGGAATGTTCACCTCACCAAACCTGGAATATTTCATTACTCTGCCTGAAATTATGCGCAGTTATGAATTTCCGCCGGACGATCAACTGGTGACCCGTAACAATGACCACCATCTGCAGACTGATGGGATGCAGACCCATATGTTTGTTTACACCAGTCCTCATTCCGGAATTATCCTCGAAAATCCGGATGGACAGCAGATCGGCAGGCTTCTTGATGGTGATTTGATTCATTCCATTCCTGAAAGTGTTCCCATACTGCCACCGACCGGTGATCTTGAACCCGAATTGCCACTGGGCTATTTCGTACCGGCTGACAACTATCAAATCAAGCAGCATCATTACGATAATGCCGACTCCCATATCTCCATATTCAGGAATGATGCCTTGTTCCGATACCAGAATCTGTCCCCGGTGATGCATCAGACCGATCGCATTTATCTTCATGACGGATTTTCGGTGGTAAATACGAATCCAACGGAAATGAACATAGTATTTGAAGTTCTTAACCGGGATGAGCAGGCGGAAAGGCAGTTCCAGATCAGAAATATCGGGGTTTCACCGGGCGATTCACTTCAGTTTCTGCCGGCCGGCAACCACTCCCTGCAGTTACGGAACTCTGGTTCCGAAAAACAGTATGAATTGGAAATCGTGAACCAGCCGGAACATGAAAAATCCGGTATTGTGGTCTTCAGGGACATAACCATTCCGGCCAATGCGCAGCACAAACTTGTACCGGATTGGGAGGCACTTGCCATGGAACCGATGATGATTCTTATCGACAGAAATATGGACGGGGTTTTCGAGGACAGCATCCGGGTGTACGGTGAATATTCAACCGATGGCACACATGAGACCCTTGATCCCGTTGAACTTCCTGCGGGTTATGCATTATACCAGAACTACCCGAATCCGTTCAATGCCACAACCGTTATCCGGTATCATCTTCCCGAGGCGTCCCCGGTCCGTCTTGAGATCTTCAATACGCTCGGACAGCGAGTGGCCCGGCTTCAGGAAGAAACGGTGCATGCCGGATCCCACGAAGTGCTGTTCGATGCTTCTCACCTGTCCAGCGGTGTCTATATCTATCGCCTGCAGGCCGGGGATTTTGTGAAAAGCAGAAAGCTTCTGCTCATAAAGTGATACGAAAAAAATCAATACCTTGCTCATGTTGCCATCCAACCTGGAATAATAAACACACATAATTGAACGGGAGTGCAAAGTAACATGAGACGCATCTGGACACTGTTCCCTTTTGGCGGCGGGATCGCGGGCATTCTTCTGGCCGAACCCCGACTTTTGCGGGAGGATGTGTTGGTCATCCTGCTGGCGGCGGGCCTGCTGGCAACCCTCGGCGGACTTTTCCTTGCACCAAAACGCAAGGGCACGGCACAATCCGACCCCTCCCCGGACAAGCTTACCGGTCAAATGGATATAGCCGGTCCGGTGTCTCCAATCGATCCGGTGTCTGCCGATCCTGCAGGTCTGATCCGTTCTTTCGTCATCCCGTTTATCGCCGCCTTCCTTCTCTCCGTTCTGTATTGGTACCGTGCCGCCCAGAATGTGGGAGGATTTGAGGATGGACTCGGCTTCCAGCTGGCACAAACGCTGTTGTTCTGGGTCCCGGCCGTGGTCATTGTTGCCTTGTACCGCGCTCCGGCAGAGGGCCTGAGGCCGGCCCGCCGCAGCACCTTCCTGCTGCGCATCCTGGCGGCCTTGTTCGCCGGTCTGCTGGGCATGACAGCCGCTACTCAGATTCACGCTTACCGCGATGCCCGCTACGACCGGGTCACCCTCACCGAAGCCATGGGGCATCATCAAAGACATTTCATCCCGGACGATGTCACGGTCAACTGGTCGCATTCCCCGCCGGAGCTGCGTGCCGAGCTTTCCTGGCCCCTGCCTCCGGAATGGACCAGCTACCAGGAGCTTCGGCGCATTCGTTCGCTGGCGGACCGGTTCGCGCGGCTGTCCGGCCGCCACGACACAGACCGGGTGACGCTGCAGATGACCCGCAACGGACAAACTTTCGCCGAACTCAGCTGGTCAGCCGGTAACGACGGCCGGGCCTGGGACCTGGTCCGGATCGATCACGATGCCGCCGGCATATCCCCCCGGCCCGGTCCGGCCGATATCCGGCAAGTCATGGACGGCATCCCGCCCACCGCACACTCCGACAGGATCCACGCCCGCATGCGCGGCGACACCCTGCAACTGCGGCGGGCCGGCGCCACCCGCCCCGGACCGGAACAGGCTGCCACATGCCGCGACCTGCAAGCAACCCCATCCACCCGTGACACAACCGGCCCGGGCAACGGGCACGGCCGCACCCAGCAGGAAATGCACCCCGATACCATCCGCGCCCTGGCCCGCGACTGGCGCGCGCTGAACCACGTAATCCGGGACGTCCGGCCCATCTTCCGCGATATCTCAATGTATTGTATCACCATGCCCGGTTACCCCGCCGGCACGGTGCACAACCTCGCCATTCCCGCATCCGAAACCGGCGGCTTCTTCGAGGTGCAGCGCCATCTGCCCGTTCCGCAGGGCCACGCCCTCATCCAGATCAGCGATACGACCGGCCTGCCCGTCGAGGATACCGGTATGCACCGTGCCCCCGTCCGGCTCGTCTGGAACGACGGCCGTTTCGGCCCCTCGCACAACGACATCACCCTGTGGCCCTGGAGCCGCGGCACGCTGGGGCTGCGCTACCGGGTCATTCTGTTGGATGTGGACGATTCAGGCAACGTCATTCTTTTCCTGGAGTCGCTGTCCGGACCCGAAACGGAGCCCGGCACCGGTCCGGATCCCGGCATCATCCGGCTCGAACCGGGTGATACCATTGAACTGGATTCCGTGTATCTTGGGCATCTCGGGTGGCGGCGCACAAATGACGGCGCCCATCTGTAATCGATATTCTCAGGATACATGCACTACTCCAATGTGATCATCATCGGCGCGGGGGCGGCCGGACTCACCTCTGCGATCTTTGCCGTCCGCGAACCCGGCATAGCCACTACACCGTGGTCAACTGGTACAGCCCCGGCGCATGGCTCAGCCCCGACGCATGGCACTTCCCCGGCGACAGGCACAGCCCCGGCGCCCGGCACAGCTCCGGCGCCCGGCACAGCCCCGTCGTCCGGCAAAGCCCGGGTGACGCTGCTGGAACGCACCCCGCAGCCCGGACGCAAGATCCTGATGTCCGGCGGTACCCGCTGCAACGTGCTGCCCGTTACGTTCAGCCTTGATGATTTCGTGACCGAATCGTCCCGCAACCGGATGCGCAACATCTTCCGATCCTGGTCGGTGGACGCCTGCCGCCGCTGGTTCACCGACAAAATCGGGCTCCGGCTGGCTTGCGAAGAGGAGTCCAACAAATGGTTCCCGGAGAGCAACTCGGCCCGCGAAGTGCGCGACCGGCTGGTCCGGCATGCGGCAAGCCTGGGCGTGGAGATCCGCACCGGCGCCTCCGTGGCTTCTGTGCGACGGTCGGGCCATATGTGGATCGTATCCACCGACGACGGCGTCCATTTCAGCGCGCCTGTCGTCGTTTTTGCCACCGGCGGGCTCTCGATCCCGTCCACCGGGACCGACGGCACCGGACACAGCATCGCCGAATCGCTGGGGCACACCCTGCATCCCACCTACCCCGCGCTCACACCGCTCACCGGACCGCACCCGGGCAGTGAGCCGCTTCCCGGCGTATCGCTCGATGTGGATCTTGAGCCGGTTTTTGTGGATACGGCCGCATCAGGCCGCGATGTTTCGGATCCAGGGGCAAATCTGATGCACGCCGGCATCCACCCCGTGTCCAGGGACCTCTGTCCATTCCAAACCCGCCGCAGCGGATTTCTGTTCACCCACCAGGGGTACAGCGGTCCGGCCGTGCTCGATATTTCCCATGTGATTGTCCGGGCGCTGAAAAACGGTCCAGAAAGCAGCTCACGCAACAAACCCGGCAAGCCCGCTGCGCAAACGGATCCCCCCGCAACCTTGCACCCATCCGCAACCTTGCATCCCTCCGCCGCCCTGCGCATCAACTGGACCGGAAGGCCCGCCGAATGGTGGCAGGGGCAGCTCGAAGGCAGGCACACCACAACGTCCCTGCTACGCAGCCACCTTCCCCGGCGCCTGGCCGACAACCTGCTGGAGGAAAACGGATTGGCCAACCGGAAAACGGCACAACTCTCCTCCAAAAAACGCCAGCGGCTCATCGCCGACTTAACTGCGTATCTGCTCGTGCCAACTGGCCATCTGGGTTACAAAAAGGCCGAAGTCACCGGCGGCGGGGTGCCGCTGGACGAAATCAACCCGGCCACCATGGAGTCGCGCTTCGCCCCCGGGATCTTTCTCTGCGGGGAAATCATGGATGTGTTCGGACGGATAGGCGGGTTCAACTTTTACTGGGCATGGGTGAGCGGACGCCTGGCCGGAATCCATGCCGCCAAAATGGCCTCCGACATCTGAGTCCCCCTTTTCGATAGATGTTCAACCGAAAACGAAAGAACCGGATCCCTTGTTTCAATGCTAAGAAAAAACATTCAAGCGTCAGGTAAAACGGCACTTCATTTCCGTCCTCGGGTCCATCTGCCATGAAAAACACGAAACAAACCGACAACCACCCCTTTCGAACCGGCAACCATCCGTTTCGCACCGGACCAGCACGACTGCCTGCGCTTGTAACGGTTCTTCTTGCCGTTCTCCTGCTCACACCCGCCGAACAGTCCGGAGCGCAAACGTTCACCCTGGAGGCCGAAACGGGTGGACTCTGGTTCAGCCGCAACGACGTGCGCATCCCCAACGAGGGCGGCACGCGCTTCGACATGATCGATCTCATCGGAAGCGATTTCGCTCCCTACTACCGGCTACGACTCAACATGCAGATCCTGGAGCACCATAAAGTGCGTATTTTGTTTGCCCCACTTACAAAAAGCGGAACCGGGATCATTGTTCAAGAGGGCCCGGTGCTGTTTGCAAATTCCGAATTCGCTTCAGGAATACCACTGAAAGGCACCTACCGATTCAACACCTACCGCATCACCTATCGCTACACGTTCTACGATCGCGGGCCCTGGAAACTGGGCGCGGGCCTGGCCGGGCTTATCCGCGACGCCAAAGTGCAGCTGGTGCAGGACGGGCGGTCCGACCAGGACACCGACCTGGGATTTGTCCCGCTGGTTCACCTGTTTGCCTCCCGCACACTCACCGATCGGCTCTGGGTGCAACTCGACGCCGAAACGCTCGCCGGTCCGCAAGGCCGGGCCACCGACGCCGCACTCACCGTTCATTACCATCTCCGGGATCATCTGGCTCTCTTCACCGGTTACCGCGTCCTCGAAGGCGGCGCCGACGTCGACCAGGTCTACAACTTCTCCTGGATCAACTTCCTGCCGTTCGGCCTCATCTGGACTTTCTGATCCCTACCCACTTTCTGAACCCCGACGACATTCTGAACCCCGATGTCATTCCGAACCCCGATGTCATTCCGAACCCGGACATCATTCTGACCCCTGCCCACTTTTTGAACCCCGACTATTTTTTAACCCGAACGTCTTACTGACCCCCGACCACAGCTTTCATCATCCCAATAAAATCCTCGTTCATTTGAAATTTTTTAATTTCCTTTGAACTTGCGCTTAACTATATTTCGAATTGATTACATTTTGTGATTATTGACATGTTATTACAATTACAGGGATGATCTCTTCTTTACGGGACCCCAAAGTGATACCGAAAAGCACCGGTGCAATTATTATTCCATGCTGCGCCCGTTTTTCCTATCCGGCACGTTACGGTACTGTGGGAACCGATCACCCGATAAATCCGTAAAATAAATCCAAAAAAGCGCTTTTTTTCATAATATATTTACATTCAGGACTATCCTGTTTATAAGAACAACCTATCCAAAATCCGGTAACAGCCATGGCCGAATCAAACGCAAACACCCTGGTACTAAGCGACCGACCGACTGCCATACCTTCACAAGGCAAACACGTCATCGACAAGGCCGATATTGCCATGATCATGGATCGCTATTTGTATCCGGATGACATCCGGTCCAATATCGAACAGGAAAACCTGCTACCTGCCGGCGTTCTCACCCGACTCCACTCCAGCTATCCCGAACATTCAGGCATTCTGGAAACAGATGAATTCATGTTTACCGGCAAGCAGCACTACTCGGGAATGAAAGGGTTTCGCGAGATCATTGAGATCCTGGAAAAAAACGGCATCGATATCGGCCACATAAAGGAACGTGAGCTGTTCATCGATGTGTACCGCTTCCTTGCCACCAAACACGTGCTGAACAAAATCAACTGGAACGACCCGCATGAAGACCCGCTGTTCCAGCTCGTGATCCCGCAGCCGGGAATGATCCGGGAGGATGTGGTGAAGGCCTACCTCAAAGCCGAAACCGAAGAAGAACGGCAGCAGGTTGTGCGGGAGCATCAGACGCGGATCAACCCGCACGACGGCAAGCAGCTGCTCAACAAACCCTGGTATACCAACGAAGAGGGGGAACTGGAGATCGTCAAGGGCAGCCAGCATAAATATCCACCCTGCCAGCTGATTTTCGACAAAACCACGCAAAGCTGCTTTGCATTCTGCACCTACTGCTTCCGCCATGCCCAGGTCAGAGGCGATGAGGACATGTTTGTCCAGGAAGAAATTGCCCAGGTGCACAGCTACCTCAGAAAACATCCCGAAGTCTCTGATATGCTCATCACCGGCGGCGATGCCGGCCACATCCCCTACCAGCGGCTGGAAGAGTACGTCACACCGTTCATCGAGGACGATAGCCTGATGCACATCAAAACGCTCCGGCTTGGCTCCCGTGCGCTCACTTTCCATCCCGAAATGGTCCTGAGCAACGACTACAACCGGTTCCTGGAGCTCTTCCAGAAGCTATACGACAACGGCATCCAGGTTGTCTGGATGGCCCACTTCTCCACTCCGCGCGAAGTGCTCAACCCCTCTACCATCGCTGCCATCCGGCGACTCAAGGCACACGGAGTCACCATCCGCAGCCAGAGTCCGATTATGAACCACATCAGCCTCTTCAAAAAAGTGGACGGTTCGGTGGATGTGGACCGTTCGGCACAGAACTGGATCGACCTTGGCAACGCGCTCGGCATGCTGGGCGTCGGTTTCCACTCAATGTACTGCGCACGTCCGACCGGCGAGCACCACTACTTCTCGGCTCCGCTTGCCGACATCGACAAGGTGTTCAGCAAGGTCTACCGCACGCTGCCTTCAATCAACCGCCCGTCCAGGTACATCACCATGACCTCATCGGCCGGAAAAGTCTCCCTCATCGGCACCGCCGTCATCAACGGCGAAAAAGTGTTTGTGCTGAAGTTCAACGAGGGCAGAAAAATGGATTGGATGGACCGCGTGTACCTGGCCAAATACGACGAGAAAGAGAATACTATTGAAAAATTGAAACCGTACGACACGGAAAAATATTTCTACGAAGACGAGCTCGCCGAAATCGAGCAGACCCTCGAGCAGAATCTTCAGAAAAAGATAGATGAACAGCATTGATCCCCTCACAAAAAATATGTAACCATAACACATGATTAATAAAATATTTGCATCACCGGCTGAAGCAGTTGAGGATATTTTTGATGGTGCAGTTGTAATGATCAGCGGGTTTGGTGAAGCAGGAAGTCCCATCGAACTCATTCATGCTCTGATTGATCAGGGCGCAAAGGATCTGACAGTCATAAGCAACAACACGGGCAGTGGTCATGTCGGACTCGCCGCGCTTATCGCCCACCGCCGCGTGGCCAAAATGATCTGTTCCTTTCCCAGGACCGCCAATTCCAAAGTATTCCCCGAACTGTACAAAAATGGCGAAATTGAACTGGAACTCGTGCCCCAGGGCACCCTTGCGGAACGAATCCGCTCCGGCGGCGCCGGTATCCCCGCATTTTACACTCCTACCTCTGTCGGCACTCCGCTGGCCGAAGGCAAGGAGACGCGTGAATTCAACGGGAAAACCTATGTCATGCAGCATGCCCTTGAGGCCGATTTTTCATTGGTCAAGTGCAAGGCGGCTGACCGGTACGGCAACCTGATCTACAACAAGACCGCCCGGAATTTCGGACCGATCATGTGCACGGCCGCAAAGACCACCATTGTTCAGGCCAAACAGATCGTCGGGCTGGGTGATATCGATCCCGAAACCGTTGTCACACCCGGCATCTTTGTGAATAAAGTGGTTGAAGTGGCCAATCCCGCTGAAGAGTCGAAACTTGTAGCTGAAGACAGGAGGTATCCATGGTAGGCAATGAAGAGAAAAAAGGCTGGAGTATAGGTGAAATGGCTCAAAAGGCAGCCCTGGATATTCTCGACGGCTCGTACGTGAACCTGGGTATAGGCATGCCGGAACTGGTGGCCGATTATGTCCCCGAAGGCAGGGAAGTCATCTACCATACCGAAAACGGCCTGCTGGGCATGGGCCCGGTGCCCGAACCCGGCAAAGAGGATCCCGAACTGATCAACGCCGGAAAGAAGTGCGTGACCGCCATTCCCGGTGCCTGCTTTTTTCATCATGCCGACAGTTTTACGATGATCCGGGGCAATCACATCGATATCTGCGTGCTCGGCGCCCTTCAGATCTCCGAAGAGGGTGATCTGGCCAACTGGTCAACCGGAGCGCCGGACGCCATCCCTGCCGTCGGCGGGGCCATGGATCTGGTGGCAGGCGATATCAAAATATATGTTATCAGCCGGCATACAACCAAAACCGGCGAACCGAAAATCGTCAGGGAATGCACCTATCCCCTGACAGGAAAGAACGTGGTGAACACCATTTACACCGATCTTGCCATCATTGATGTCACCGACAAGGGCCTTTTCATCAGGGAACTTGCGCCCGGTGTCACCTTTGATTATGTGCAGGAGCGTACGGAGGCAAAACTCAATCAGTATTCCTGAATTATTTCCCCCATTCCTCCCGCGGACGCTCACCGGTCCGCGGAACACCCTAAAATCATTACGGATATGCTGGCAGCAGGCTCGATCAAAGAAAAACGGAGCGGCGAACAGATCTACAAACAGGCGTGCGATGTCATTACTGGCGGTGTGAGCCGCAACACCGTATTCCGCAGGCCGCATCCTTTCTACGTCTCCCACGCTTCGGGATGCTATGTGACCGATATTGACGGGGTTGAGCACATCGACTTCGCCAACAACATGGCCTCGCTCATCCACGGCCACGCCCACCCGGCCATCGTCAGCGCCGTCGTGGAGCAGCTTATGCGCGGCACCGCCTACACCATGGCCACCGAGTCCGAGGTCGCTTTTGCGCAGCTGCTGCACGAAAGGGTACCCTCGTTCGAACGGATCCGTTTTGTCAATTCCGGCACGGAAGCGGTCATGGCTCTGATCAAAGCCGCACGGGCCTTCACCGGCCGGAAGATGATCGCCAAAGCCGAAGGCTCCTATCACGGGACATACGACTTCGCTGAGGTCAGTCAGACTTCCAATCCCTCAAACTGGGGTGATATTGACGAACCCAACCGGGTCCCGCTGGTCAACGGCACCCCGCAGGGCGTCATGGACAACGTGGTTATCTTCCCGTACAACGACACCAAGCGCACCCTGGCTCTGCTCGACAAGTACGCCGATCAGATCGCCTGCGTCATCATTGATCCTGTCGCCCATCGCATCGGTCTCTTCCGAGCCGAAAATGAATTTGTGGATGAGCTGTACGCCTGGACACGCCGCAACGGAGCGCTGCTGGCATTCGACGAGGTGGTCACCCTGCGCGTTAACTACGGCGGCGCCCAGGAAAGCTATTCGGTGAAGCCGGATCTCACATCCATCGGAAAAATCATCGGCGGCGGTTTCCCTGTGGGCGGCCTTGCAGGCCGGGAGGATGTGATGAAGGTGCTGGACCCGCGCGAAAGCAAACTCCTCTATCCCCATTCCGGAACCTTCTCCGCCAATCCGATTACCATGACCGCCGGACGTCTGGCCATGGAGCTGTTCGACCGGGACACCGTGAAAAACCTGAACGCACTTACCCGGATCACCATTGAGCAGATCGAAGAGGCGGCCCGTGTTGCCGAAGTGCCTATCTCGCTTACCGGTGACGGATCCATGTTCCGCATCCATTTCCGTTCCAAAGCGCCAAATACATATCGCGAGGCGTATCAGCCCAAAGAAGAAACGGCCATCCTCAGGGAATTCCTGGACTTCATGCACGTGCATCAGCATATTATGATGATAAATACCGGCACCTGCACGCTGTCTACCGCCATCACTCAGACCGAGGTGGACCGCCTGAGCCAGGCCATGCTGAACGGATTCCGCCACATCAAACCGAAACTGGATGCGCTAAACGGAACCCCGGACACACCTTAAAGCACCATGCACGCCTCCGGACTTTAGAATGATACTCATCTGACATCATTAAACCCCTTACCCGATATTACGTTACCGCTATGAGAGAAGTTTTTATTTGTGATGCCATACGAACACCCGTCGGACGCTACGGCGGCAGCCTTTCGCAAGTCCGTCCCGATGACCTGGGTGCCATGCCGATCCGCAAACTGGTGGAGCGCAACCCGGATGTAAACTGGCTTGAAGTGGATGATGTGATTCTGGGCTGCGCCAACCAGGCCGGAGAGGATAACCGCAATGTTGCCCGAATGTCGCTTCTGCTGGCGGGATTGTCCGAGACGATCCCCGGCATGACCGTCAACCGGCTATGCGGATCCGGGATGGATGCCATCGGCAATGCCGCGCGCATAATCCGGGCCGGCGAGGCCGATCTCATCGTCGCCGGTGGTGTGGAGAGCATGTCACGGGCCCCGTTTGTGATGGATAAATCGGCCGAAGCTTTTTCCAGGTCGGTGAGCATGTACGACAGCACGATCGGGTGGCGCTTTATCAACAAAAAAATGGATGAAATGTACGGTACGGAGCCACTGATCGAGACCGCAGAGAACATCGCCGCCGATTTTAACATCAGCCGGGAGGATCAGGACATATTCGCTCACTGGAGTCAGGAGAAGGCAGCAGAGGCGCAAAAAAAAGGATATCTGGCGGAAGAAATTGTGCCCGTTGTCATTCCGCAGCGCAAGGGTGATCCGGTCGTTGTGGATACCGATGAGCATCCCCGGCTCAGCTCGGTCGAAAAACTCTCGACGCTCCGGCCGGTTTCACGCAAGAACGGGTCTGTTACGGCCGGGAACGCCTCCGGTGTCAATGACGGTGCTGCGGCCGTCATACTCGCCTCGGCAGATGCGGTTAAAAAGCACAAACTGACACCCAGAGCCCGGATTCTGGGTATGGCAACGGCGGGTGTGCTGCCGCGCGTGATGGGCATGGGTCCGGTGCCGGCCACGAACAAGCTGCTGCCGCGCCTGAACCTCACCCTCGACTCGTTCGACATCATCGAATTGAACGAGGCTTTTGCTGCTCAGGCACTTGGATGTATACGCGAACTCGGGCTCGAAGATCACGATCCGAGAATCAACCCGCTGGGCGGTGCCATTGCACTGGGCCACCCGCTCGGCGCGAGCGGCGCACGCATCGTCACCACCGCATTCTGGCAGCTGCAGCGCACGGATGCGAAGAAGGCCCTGTGCACCATGTGCATCGGTGTCGGCCAGGGCATATCCGTGGTGATGGAAAAAGTCTGACCTGTTTTCTGACTGGTTGCGGAGGATCCACAATCGCACAGAACAGCAGTTGTCGACCGCCTGCTACTGGGCCGGTATTTTCAGCATTCTGCCGGCGGGGATCTGCTCATCGAGTTCCACCTGATTCACAATCGCAACCTCCTCCGGAGTGATGTTCATGGGAAGCGTGGATGGCAGCAGATTCTGAAACCGGTCCGCCCTCGGAGCTGCAACCAGATTAAGCCGCACCGGCTGAATACGCAGGATACTGCGGTCGGTGAGCCTGTTGAACTGTTCCGGCACGCTTGAGAAAGCGGAAACGTGGGTATCCCACGATGTCACCAGGGTGTAGTTAATGAATCGGTAGATTCGATTGTCGTACTCAACGGCATAGATCAGCGCCCTGAGATTCCCCTCTCTTTGCTGGATGGTCACATCCGCCTGGTATGCCGTGTACTGCTCACCGCTCCGGGTTTCCGACTGACTGTTAACGGTGATGCCCTCCTGCCCGATAAAGCTCTGGACGGACTCACGGGCGGTAGCCGACGATCCGTCAATGCGGAAGATCATAACCGCATCCTGCGAGTCGCTCAGAAGAATCACCTCATTGCGCTGATTGATCAGCTGCCACCTGTCAGGTACCGGAAAACGGAAGGCCAGCTCTGGGTGCACAAACTGTCCGTTATCCACAAAACCCTCTCTGGGATTTTCGCCGTACGTCATGCCGTCGATCATCGCGAAATAGGAATCTTCATTGCGGATGGTCTGCTCGTAGCCTTCCCTGGCCCACTCCTCTGCCATTTTCGGGATGGCTTTTTCACGTTCCCCCGGATCAGGGTGACTGGAGAGCATCGTCGGTATGCTTTGTCCGGATTGCGCCGACATCCGCTTCAGGCTGGTAAAAAATGCCGCGCCTTCTTCGGCCGCATAGCCGGCCATTGCGGCGTATTCCACACCAAGGCGGTCTGACTCGCGTTCGGCATCACGGCTGTAACTCAGAAAAATGAGCTGGGCTGCCTGACTGCTCAGATTCAGTATGCTCTCCCCCGGCAGACCCAGCAGCTCCTGCCCGAGCACCGCCCCGCCGATAACGGCAATCTGCCCGAGCGTCTGACGGAAGGCCCGCTGAGAGGCATGCCGGGCAGCGACATGACCGATCTCGTGACCGATCACCACTGCCAGCTGCGCCTCGTTATTCAGATGCACCAGGAGTCCGCGCGTCACGTACACATAACCGCCGGGCAAAGCGAAAGCGTTGACGACGGGACTGTCGAGCACACGGAAGAAAAACTCGGTTTCCCGGAACTGACGGTCGGTGTCATCTCTGCGCATGTGGCTTTTTGCCAGGATCACTCCACTGACATCGTTCACGTATTCCGAAACCCGTTCGTCATCATACAACCCGAACTGGGCCGTCAGCTCCTGGTCAACTTCCTGGCCGATTTGAACTTCCTGACTCCAGCTGTAGGCCAGTAGTCGTGATTTTCCCGTGACCGGGTTTTTCTGGATGGTGCAGGATCCTGCTGTCAGTACCACAAGCAGCAAGACCATCGAATCTCTTACAAATCGGAACATGGTAACTCGGATTTTTGTGTGATTGTATAAACGGGTATCACTGCAAACAGCCATGCGGCAAGCAAACAGCCATACGGCAAGCTGACAGCCATGCGGCAAGCAAACAGCCATGCGGCAAGCGAACAGCCATGCGGCAAATTAAAGGCTTCATAGTAAATATAAGGTTTCATCTGAATAAATCATTTCTATTCAGATGGACAGAATGAACTCACATGACAGAATGTAATCTTGCCCATGTGTGTGTATCAGCCAGTGGCTGTCATGTTCGTTTCAAATGCATTGTCGTGGTTTTTTCTGCATGAGATTGTTGGGAAAAATGCCCATTTTCCCTTTAGTGTTCGGCTGATTGTTGATTGTATCATCACGAATGCAGATACGGTGAAAATATGAACCCGGAGTGAGTATCCAGGACCTGCAGTGCACCGACCAGGCACCGACTAACCCTTCATCACATACCATGATAGAACCCTTTTTCACACCCAAACGGATTGCCGTCGTAGGCGCATCCGCTGATCCCGCCAAAATGGGCAACAACGTGATCCGCAACCTCATCGGCTTCCGGTTCATGGGCAACATCTATCCGGTCAACAAAAATGCTCACGAGATTGAAGGGATGATATGCTATCCTTCGGTAAAGGATCTTCCTGAAAAGGTGGAGCTGGCAATCATCATCATCCCGGCCAAGGGCATTCCGGAAGTGATGCGGCATTGCGGCGAAGCAGGAATCGGGCACGTTATTATCCAGAGCGGCGGATTCAGCGAGACGGGCGATGAAGGGCGCGCCCGGGAGATGGAACTCAGAGAGATAGCCCGCAAATACGGCATCCGCGTGCTTGGGCCCAACTGCATCGGCGTTATTGACACCCACACCCCGCTGAATACCACTTTTGTACTCGGTCAGCCCGATAAGGGTGATATCGGATTCGTCTCACAGTCCGGGGCCGTCGTGGTCTCGGTGATAGACTGGTCCAAAAGCAAGGGCATCGGCTTTTCCCGCATAGTGACCATGGGCAACCAGATGGATGTTTCTGCCACAGAAACCATTCAGGCGGTGGCTGAAAGTCCGAACACCCGCGTCATAACGGCCTACATCGAAGGCATCACCGATGGAAAGGAGTTTGTCAGGGCATCACAGGAGATCTCGCTGAAAAAGCCGTACCTGGTTCTGAAAGGCGGACAGTCAGAGAAAGGGGCTGATGCCGTCTCTTCCCATACCGGCGCCCTGTCCGGCAGCATGGAAGCGTATGAAGCTGCGTTCCGCAAGGCCGGCATCCAGCAGGTGAACAACATGCAGGAGATGTTCGACCAGGCGCGGGCACTGGCCTGGCAGCCGCTCCCCGCAGGCAAACGCGTTGCCATACTGACCAACGCCGGCGGTTTCGGCATCCTGGCGGTGGATGCCCTTCAGAAATATGGCCTTGAAATGGCACCGCTGTCCGGCGAAACCAAGGCATGGCTGAAAAAGCGGATCCCTGCAGCGGGAAGTGTCAACAACCCGGTCGATATCGTTGCCGGCACCGGGCCGGCCACCTATGCGCTTGTGCTGGATGCGCTGCTGGCCGACGAAACGGTAGATGCGGTGATCGTAATCCAGGCACCGCAGGACTGGTTTCGGCAGTCCAGCGTTGCCGAAGTGATCGGGGAAGGCGCCAGACTTTATAAAAAACCCGTTATTACCTGCCTGATGGGCAAGGATACCGCCGAAGACACCCTGGACCTGCTTCACAAGCGCAGCATCCCCAATGTCGCCTTCCCGGAAAGAGCCGCTTCCATCCTTAAAGTGATGAACGCCAGACGCGAATGGCTCGATTCCGTCAAACTCTCCGGACAGGCCGCCACCCCGGCCCCGCCTTCCGTCCCCTCCGGCGCCGACAAGCTTATCGCTGACGGCAACTGGCATGCACTGGCTGCCGCCTACGGCATTCCCCTGCCCGGACAGATGGTGGCCGGCGACCCGGATGAGGCTGTCCGCGCCGCTGAAAACATCGGCTACCCTGTCGTGATGAAGCTGATCTCCAAAAAAATAACGCATAAATCAGATATCGGCGGCATCCGGGTCAATCTGAATGATGAGTCACACGTCCGTGAGGCATGGAACAAAATCGCCGAAGCGGCCGATGGCGCAGGTGCGGATATGAGTGGCGTTCTCATTCAGCAGATGCTCCACGACGGACAGGAACTTATAATCGGCATCAAACAGGATTCCCAGTTCGGCGGATTGGTTCTTTTCGGCACGGGTGGGACCGAAGTGGAACTATACAAGGACGTGTGCACGGCCATAGCCCCGCTCAACACGGTCGAGGCCGGCCGTCTCATCGATGCCACCATCGCCGGACGCAAGCTGCAGGGCTGGCGCAATATGCCGCCGCGTGACCGTGACGTGGTCACCGATATCCTCATCCGGATGAGTCACATCGCCGCCAACCATCCCGAAATCACGGAAATGGAGATGAATCCGCTTTATGTTCTCAAAGCAGGCGACGGCGCGTTTGCCATCGACATCAGAGGATCGCGCAGGTCATCTTGATCTGGATGCAGTACAGCGCGATTCACAGCATACAACACAGCACGCTGCAAAGCACGATTCACAGCACAATACTGCACGCCCGGTACTCGGTACGATCCGCAATACGATACACCGACACGACGAGCAGCTCAATTCACAGTACGATGCCGCACGCCCGGCAGAAGCGACACTCAGTTGATCTGCTTGACGAACCCCTTGTACCCCATCTCCCTGAGCCGCTCCAGATCGTTCCGGGCACTGCCTATGCTTTCGTATTGCCCGTAGTAGACCATGTACCTGGTCCGCTGAAACATATAAACCTGCTCCACCCGGACATCATCCCCGATTTTCTCAATGGCATCCCCGGCAAAACGGTTGGCATACAACGGCCCGCTGTATTCGGCCAGCTGGATGGTAAACTGTTCCTGATCCAGGTCCTCCGGAATGAGTCCGCCGGCATCCACCAGTTCAAGCCGGACATGAGCCGTGCCTGACTCCATCATATCCAGCTCTTCGGCAGCTGCACGGGACAAATCAATGATGCGTTCTCCCACATACGGCCCCCGGTCATTGATGCGCACATTTACCGATCTTTCATTTTCCGTGTTGATGACCCTTACAATCGTATCAAAAGGCAGCGTCCGGTGGGCGGCTGTTGAATCGTTTTCGTTGTAGATCTCCCGGTTGGAGGTGCGTTGACCGTGAAAACCCGGTCCGTACCAGCTTGCCGTGCCTTCCTGAAGCACAACCTCGGGCTCTTTCGTGCATGAACAGAGCAGAACGACAAGCACGGCAGTGCCTGTGATTTTATGCGATTTACATTTCATACCCATGTAACGAAAGGAAAAATATCAAGCGTTCCCTGGTGTCAGTCACCCATCACAACCCCTTCGCGCCGCGGATCGGCACCACCGAAAAAGCCGTGCTCTGTTTGCTGGATGGCCTGCAGGCCACTGATCAGATCCCGCTCCAGCACCACATGTCCGCGCTCCTCAAGGGCATCAATGATTTCCTGTGGAAACCGATCCCTTTCCAGAATGGACGGACCGTTGTAGTTGACGAAATTCGGCAGATTGATGGCTTCCTGGGCATTCAGGCCAAAGTTCAGCATTCCCAAAATGGCTTTGGCCGTAAAGTGGATGATCCCTGCTCCACCCGGTGAACCCACCGCAACCACCAGCTCACCGGTTTCGCTGTTAAAAATCAGGCTTGGCGCCATGCTCGAGCGTGGCCGCTTGCCCGGCTGCACTCTGTTGGCGATCGGATCGCCGTCTTCTGTTTCCGGTACCAGTGAAAAGTCGGTAAGCTCATTGTTCAGATGGAACCCGCCCGGCAGTCCCGTACCGCCGTCGGACATGATCCGGCTGCCGAAAACCTGCTCAATGGTGGTCGTCATCGATACCGCATTACCGTTACGGTCGATTATGCTGATGTGGCTGGTGCCGGCATCAGGCTGCCATGGATGGATACCATACAGCGATGTCACCGCCGCCGGCTCACCCGCCTCGGCCTGCTCCATCGCAGAGTGTTCTATGAGTGCAGCCCGCTCTTTCAAATAAGTTGGATTCAACATGGTCTCCCAATCGCCACCCGGCGCTTCGACATAGCGCGGATCGGCGATGTAGCGGTTGCGATCGGCGAAAGCAAGCTTGGAAGCCTCAAAATAGTAGTGCAGCCAGTCCGGCGTCGGCACAGAATCCGATCTGGCTTCCACCGTCGCCAGAGCAACATCGCCGGGCTCCTCTTCCTGCACCACAACCTGGGTAGAAACAGGCGCGGAAATGGTATCGACAGGTGGTGGGACCGCATCCGCTGGTGATCGAATCGTGTCCGGGGATGGTGATACGGTATTCTCCCGGGCATCCTCCTGAATCGTAACAAACTTCAGTGACTGATCAGGCAAATCCGACTCCTCCAGAATACCCAGAATCTGCATGACGGTCAGGTGTCCTGATGACGGAGGTGGAAATCCGCAAATGGTGTACTGCTGCCAGGGTGTGCAAATCGGATCGGTTTCAAGGTCCTGATACGGATAGGATGACAAATCATCGCGGGACATGGCGCCCGGGCGCGGATGAAAGCGAACGCGGTCAACGATGCTGGCAGCTACGGACCCCTCGTAAAATGCTGCCGGACCCTGCTCGGCCACTCTGCTCAGGATTTCTGCGAGCGCAGGATTGTGAAGCCGGTAGCCAACGGGATGCGCATTTCCCTCCTCATCATAATACAAGCTGCGCGCAATGTCATCGTCGCGCAGACGCAGGTCACGCTCCAGCTGACGATGCAACCGGGGACTTATGGCAAACCCCTCTGTCGCCAGCGTGATGGCTGGTTGGAACAACTCAGACCAGGGCAGCCTCCCGTGTTTCTCGTGCACCTTCCTGAGCACGGCAACGGTTCCAGGCACGCCAACCGACAAACCGCTGTGCACGGCTTCCGTAAACGGGATGGGCTCTCCTCCGGCATCCAGAAACAGATCCTCCCCGGCAGCAGAAGGAGCCGTTTCACGACCGTTGAATGCGGTCACTTCGGCACCGTCCCAGTGCATCACAAAGGCACCGCCGCCGATGCCGCTCGACTGCGGTTCCACCAGCGTAAGCACCATCTGTATGGCAATGGCAGCATCAGCTGCCGTTCCGCCCGCCCGCAGAACCTGATACCCGGCATCGGTTGCCAGTGGATTGCCTGCAGCCACTGCAAATACAGAGGTCTCCCATCCCGGTTTGTGTGTGTAACCGGTCGTTATCTCCGGCTGATCGGGTATCGTATAAGCAACCGCCGGTTGTGAATCTGCATTATGCTCAGCATCAGGTCCCATGTCTCTTCCGGTATCACCAGAATGACATCCGGTAATAGAAATAATCTGTACAACCACAAACAACTTAAACAGCCGCAATGACATAGTTGATGAAGCTAACGACGTTAAAAAAGAAGTTAATGAAGTTAATGAAACGGTATTCTGAAAATGTATCATCACTTGTCCGTATTACCTTTTATTTTAAACGCTATAATAAATTCAAATTAGTATCATCATAAAATCAAAGTATCACAAATTTTTCATCGCATTATTCCCGCTGGCCTGCCACAGCTTTGACATTAACAAACAGCATTGCAGCATCGGCTTGCATGCCGTCTTAGTATAGCCACAGCGACTATATGTTATGGAAAATAACTATTTTCTAAACTGATTTTTTTTCAGGATGCGATATTTATCACCCAATTGATTGCCATGACCATACGTCTGTCTCAACGTCAACGTCTTTATAATGCGGTGTTGCTGCTTGCTGCAACTGCCTTGCTGACCTGGGCCCTCAGCATCCGTGTCGGCATGATTCCCCCGTTAGGCCACCTCACCAACCCCTGGCAGGGATTCTGGCAGAATATGGAACGTGACGGAGTGCCCGAACTTCTGATGGAATCGGACAAGCTCCGGTCAACTGTCACCGTCCGATACGACGAACGCGGGGTGCCTCATATCTTTGCCGACAATGACTACGACCTGTACTTCGCACAGGGGCTGGTCACCGCACGCGACCGGCTCTGGCAAATCGATTTCCAGAATCGCGCGGCGGCCGGACGCCTTGCCGAAATTATCGGTCCGGATGCCGTCAACTATGACCGCGCCCAGCGGCGGCTCGGCATGATCTACGGCGCCGAGATCAATGCCGCCTCGTTCATGGCCGATCCGCGCACCGCAGAAATGGTGCAGGCCTATGCCGATGGCTACAATGCCTGGCTCGAACGTCTGAATCCGAAGGATTATCCCGTCGAGTTCAAGATCCTGGATGCCGATCCGGAGCCATTTTCGCCACTTGACTGCGGACTTCTTCTCATGAACATGTCGCAGACCCTCTCATCCGGAACCAGAGCCCATGCCCAGACCAACGCCCGTGCCCTGCTTACCGGGGATATTTACCATCTGCTCTATCCCGATGAACTTCCGTGGGTGGACCCGATCATCCCTCCCGATCACAAATGGAACTTCGATCCGATCGAACCACCTTCACCCAATCCCGGTTTTGTTCCGGACAAAGTCCGCGATCTTCCTCTCAGGGATATCGATCCCGGTATCGGGAGCAACTCCTGGGCGGTCGACGGCAGCAAGACGGAGAGCGGCTACCCCATTCTGTCAAATGATCCGCATCTGTCTGTAACATTTCCATCCATTTGGTATGAAATACAACTCAACAGTGAGGGCATCAACTCCTACGGCGTAAGTCTGCCCGGTGCCCCCGGTGTAATCGTCGGCTTCAACGAATTTCTGGCCTGGGGTGCCACCAATACCGGATCAAACACCCTGGATGTATTTGAAATCGAGTTTCGTGATGAAAGCCGCACCGAGTATCTGCATGACGGGGAGTGGAAACCGATGCGGATGAGGATGGAAGAGATCCATGTCCGGGGGGATGATCCTGTGATCGACACGGTCCTGTACACCCATCACGGGCCGGTCACCCAGCCGTTCGACGAAAAAGCGGCTCCGGACCGTTTTCCCCAGGGTCATGCCATTCAATGGATTGCGCACCAGCCCGACCATAACGTGCTGCTTTCCGTCTATAAATACAACCGTGCCCGCAATCAGGATGAGTTCGAAACGGCAATGCGCCACTTCACCAACCTTCCCCAAAACATCACCTATGCCGACCGCGACGGGAATATCTCCATAGGCCATATGGGCAGGTTTCCGGTCCGCTTCTTTGGTCAGGGCAGTTACATCAGCGATGGCCGGGATCCGGCCTATGACTGGAACCGGTTCGTGCCCTTTGAGCACCTTCCAAGAAGCTTCAACCCGGACCGTGGCTTTGTCAGCTCGGCGAATCAGGCTCCAACCAGCCGCGAGTACCCCTACTATCTCGGCCGTCACTATGCCGGCTTTTCACGGGGAGCGCGCATCAATGAAATCCTTGCCGGATCGAACAATATCACCACCGGTTTTTTTGAGGAAATGCTGATGGACAACCATTCCCCTCCCGCAGAAAAAATCCTTCCCTTCCTGCTTTCAATGCTGGATCGTGATGGTTCCCGGGTCTCGCCGGAATCCGACCGGAATCCGGAAGCCGGAGATGGCGGCCGGAACGGCAATAAAGACAATAAAGGCAGCAAGGACAGGCATATCGGTAATATGATTGCCGATATGCTCGGGCAATGGGACTATTCGTTTGATGCCGATAGTCCGATTGCACTGTTTTATACTTATTGGGAGAGCCAATTCCATAATGCATTATGGGATCCTCTATTTAACCCGATAGACGCCTTTTTTAGTCGCCCGGACTACACTACGACGTCCCGGTTGCTGCTGGATGGCGATCATCATGTTTTCCCGGTTGATGTCCGCCAGGCTGTAAACCGGTCGTTTCATGAGAGCGTGGACCGGTTTGTGAACCGTTATGGAGGCAACCCGGACAGGTGGCATTACGGTCGCGACCGCGCCATGCGGATCGGCCATCTGGCGATGCTGCCCGGATTCGGCCATGACCATATTGTTGCATCGGGCACCCCGGATGCCATCAACGCAACCGGCACCCGTCACGCTCCCTCATGGCGGATGATCGTCGAACTGGGTCCGGAAATCCAGGCGCGCGGACATTTCCCCGGCGGACAATCAGGGAACCCCGGTCATCCGGGCTATGACCGTGCCGTGCAGGACTGGGCTGCCGGGACATTCCATGACCTGCATTTCTGGCGAAGCGCATCGGATGATACGGCAAGAACCACATCCATCCTGCTGCTCGAACCTGCCCCGAGATAACATCCACCCTCACTTACAGATAGCACCTGGATAACATCCACCCTCACTTACAGATAGCACCTGGATAGCACCACCGAATCCATCCCAACATTCCATACCGGTTAGCGATGTCACGAATCCCATATATCTCTTCTGCATACATGCTTTTTCTTCTCGTGCTTTTCAGCGCATTTCTGCTTCAGTTTATTATGCCCTGGTGGATTGTGGTGGTAGTCGGATTCCTGACCGGACTCCTCAGCGCCCGGCGTCCATGGCAAAATTTCCTGATCGTCTTCGCCGCCATCGGTGCACTCTGGCTGGGAGCTTCGCTTTACATCGCATTCATCGAATCCACCGTTCTGCTGCCGCGAATGGCCGGACTGCTTCAGCTTCCCCATGCCTGGATGCTATTCGTCGTAACGGCCCTGACCGGTGCGCTCCCCGCATCACTTGCGGCGCTTGGCGGCTCTTGGTTGATAACGCGTGATGCCGAAACTGCCGATGACATCTGATCAGCGAACCTTGTTTATCCACTCTCACCTTATGGTATTCCCATAAACAATTTGCATATAATACCATCTATATCATTGATTTATTAGATGATTATCTAATATACTTTCTCCACTATATTATTTAATGAAGCTGTTTTCAAACAGCAGATAAACAGTCATTCGAGGAAACCGATGCAACTCATTGGTTAATCGTCGGTTTATTGTGTGTAAGCCGATGTAATCCACCGCTTTGGGGATGGAGAAATTATCCCGGACATAGGGGGCAGTCCGGTCATGTGGTTTACTATGCATATATCATTCCGGGGGATATGGCAATGAAAGAACGATCACAATCCAATGCAAGAACTGTACTCACATCACTATTCACATCACTTTTCATGGCTTTTTTTATTGTTGCCGTGATCTTTCCTTCCGGGTTCATTCCCGGATACAACCCTGATCTGAAAGCCGGATCATATCAACTTCTTCAGGCGGAAAATGATCCTGTCCAGGGCATCGACTGCCTTTGCAGTAAAACAGGAGATTATCAGGCACCGCATCGCGGGACCCTCATTGCTACGAAGACAGAAACCGTTGAAGAAGGCACCTCGCCTAAAGAGGTGTATCGACTGGTTGCCACAGCCGGTCAGATAACCATTTTTGAAAACAAGGCAGGTGGAGCGGAACTCCTGAAAATCAACTACACCCAGACCAATGTGGGATGGGGTTTCAGTCCGGATGACCACCGGTTTGTCTTTCACTATATCGCAGCCGGAAAACACACCGTGGAACTGTACGACCTGCGGCAGCGTCCGGTGGCCACGCCCAAAACCTTCAACAAAACCCATCTGGGCGGCGACACTTCCCAGATCCGTTTCAGTCCGAAAGGCATCTACCTCTTTTTCATCTCAGAAACGCACAGCAACAACAGTGCCGTCACCGTGGTCGACACTACAGGCACCGTGGTTCACAATTCGACATTCACCCATTCGAGCGGCATCGGCCTGGAAGGTCAAACTTTTCGCAACGCCAACTGGGGTTTCAGCCGGGATAACCACGACCGTACCCTGGTCCTGGCCTGGACCACAGGCGACAATAGCGTCAGCTACCGGATGGTGAACCTTGCGGCGCAGGAAGCACACCCGGACATCAACATAACCACACTTGTTTCCTCTTTCTGGAGGTTCAGCCAATGCGGCGATGTCATGGGACTTTATATCCAGGAATCTGGCTATGCGACACCATCATATCCCCACCCCGTTCGCATCCGGCTCTTCCGGACACGAGACGGGCACAGCCTCTACAACAACAGCTTTTCATCCATAGATTATACGGTTTTCGCCACGGATAACTCCTACCATAAAGTCACCATTGGCACCACCTTATACAACCTTGTACCAAATACCGCTGCCGGGACATGTCCGGTTGTCACCGAGCCCGAACCCGAGCTGAAAAGCTTTACTACGGAGAGACTTTCCGTCTTGGGCGGAGACAAAGTCACCGGGACCGTCACAATCAACAAACCTGCCTTATCCGGCGGCTTTACTGTCACGCTGTCGAGCAACCGTACAGCGGCAACCGTACCACCAAGTATTACCATACCTGCCGGTGCCACGGAAAGAGACTTTGAAATATCAACCTCACCAGTGGCCGAAGAGGTACTGGCAACCATTATGGCACGAGCAGAAGGCACCTCCATAGGCCGTTATCTGACGATATATCCTCCCCGGCTCATAGCCATGTCCTTCACTCCCGATTCGCTTGTTGGAGGGAATAACGGCAGGCTGCGCCTGGAACTTAACGGTCCCGCCCCGACAGGAGGTATAGCCGTGCCGCTTGAGTACACCGATACCGATTATCTGGAGCTTCCGGCCAACAGCTGGATACGGGCAGGCAACACCACGACCACCGAATATTTCGAAACCAGCGGTATCGCCCAGCCAAGAGACATCGTGGTGGAAGGGACCATGGTGCAAACCCTTTCAGCCACACTGCATCTCAAGCCGGCTGAACTTGAGCGTATTTATCTTGACTACGGCATCTTTTCTCCCTGTGTTCTTCGCTGGGCAGAGAATGAAGCCATAGGCGGACGCCCTATCGGTTACCGCGTACAACTTAACGGACAGGCTCCACCTAATGGTGCAATCATCACTTTTTCCAGCAGTGATCCGTCCCTTGTCACCACTCCATCAATGGCGCTCATTCCCGAATTCGAAAGATCAGCCTCGTTCCAGGTCATAACGGCAGCAGTGACCACTACCAAAAGCATCCCCTTCCAGGTGGGATACCGGCAGAAGGTGCTGGCACAGGAACTGACATTGGTCAAACCGCCCGTTCAGTACACCGTTTCGGATGTAAAGCCCCCGGAAGCCCGATGGGTTGAACCGATCGGGCTGAATGAAACCGGGCAGGTGCTTGTCTATTCCGAACAGCACAGTGCCTATATCCTGTGGGAAAACGGCCAGTTCCGTACCATGCATTTTCCCGTGCCCGAAGGCATGCGGGCAAACATCAGCAGCTTCAATGACCGGGGTCAATTTGCCGGTATTGTTCGGGAAAGTATCTACAACCGTGAATTCGCCATGTGGGAAGATGGCGTCCGGCACAAACTGGCAATTCCCTCCGATGTCAATCCCGACCATGGCAGGGTTGCCGCCATAAACAACCGGGGCCAGGTCGCCGGCAACTACACTACTCCGGATTGGAACAGCGTGGTGGTCCGCTGGTCTGGCAGACAACCAGAGGTTCTGACAAGAGATAGCGATGCACTTGCACAATACTACGCTTTTCAAGTCCGTGACATAAACGAGGCGGGCAGAGTTAGTGCCATCGGTTCAAGAAAATACGGTGCCCCCTCATTTGTGACTCCATACGTGGCAGCCGCTATTGACCGCGGACTCTCCTACTATCCGCGCGCAGAAGGCATGTGGCCAGACGCTTCCTACATAAACAACCACAATACCTGGACCGGCGGCACCATGCAGATTTACAAGTTCATAGATGGCGTTTACAGCATGACCAGACCGCCGCTTCTGAGTGATTTTCAGCAATATCCCTCGGCCATCAACGACCAGGAAGAAATTGTCGGCAGGGCCGTATTCGAATTCGAAGAGCTAGGATTTTCTATCCTCCAGGCCGTCCGGACAACCGAAGAGGGAAGCTGGCCGCTTGAGTGCCTTGTGACGGATATGGGTTCCGATTTTACCCTCAATTATGCCGTGGATATCAACAACGCCGGGCAAATCCTTGCGAAATCCCGGGTCGTGGATGAGAATGATAGTACGCACGACTTCGTCTGGCTGCTCACACCGACTGACACGCCGCGAACGAACCTGCGGACTCAAAAATCGTTGAGCGAGGCAGCCGCGGATATCGGGGACGAAATATCCTATACCGTTATGGTCACCAACCAGGGCCCAAATGAGGCTGTTGAAGTCCGGCTGACAGAGTCGATCGGTTCCAACCAGCAACTCCTCTCGGTTGCATCGACCATTGGCGAATGCACCGCTGATGAGGGCGCCATACACTGTGGACTCGGTTCCATGCCTGCCGGAGCTTCTGCAACAATCACTATGACTACCCAGGCCATGGTTTCCGGCGTCGCGAGCAATAGTTCCGTGGCCACCAGCAACACCCTTGAAACCGACCCGCAATCCAACCGTGCAACGATCAAAGTGACGGTTCAGGGCGGCGATCCCGTTATGAAAACGGCCGATTTAAGCGCGGACGAAACCGGCATGGTGGACCTGAGCGAGGCCGGCATGATGATGGATGTGACCGACGCCAGCAGCACCAGCGGATCCGTCACGGCAACCATGTATCACGAAGAGCCGGAGAACAGCCAGGATCTGCCCATGGTGAGTATCACGGCCTATGGCGGGGAAATGGACCCGGACAGCGTGATCGTAGAGCGGTACTGGACCATCCAGGCCGAAAACCTGGAAGATATGACCTACGACCTGTGCATCAATATCAGCGGACTTGAGGGTATTGACCCCGACTTCCTGGCCATCACGAAACGCTCCGAAAGCAGCGACACCTGGGAAGTCTACAACAGCACCCTTCGGACAATGGACAACATGCTGTATCTGTGCACGGAAGGCCTGACACATTTCTCACAGATTGGTATCGCCACAGAACTGGGTCGCATTCCCGATGAAGATCCCGGTACCGGATTGCCCGATTTGCCAGGTACCGTATTGCTGGCCTATCCGGATCACGACGGAATCACCGGTCCCGACTATGCCGATCTGTTCTGGCATGCCGCCGAGCCGGAAATCGAAGCCTACGGTTTTCAGCTGGCCGGCGATCACATGTTCACCCAAATCCTCATGGATTCCGTGCTTACCGATACCACGATCGCTGTTATCGGGCTGTATTTTGACACCGAACACTGGTGGCGCGTCCGGGCGAAAAACGCTGCTGGATGGGGAAGTTTCAGCGATGCACGGATGTTCCGCACCATGGATGTCAGCGCAGAACGGCATGCGGAACTGCCGGATAACTTCTTCGTCGCACAGAACTATCCGAACCCGTTCAACCCCGTAACACAGATCCAGTTCGGACTTCCGCTGGATATGCACGCAAAACTGGAGATTTTCAACATCATCGGACAAAGGGTGGCCACTCTGGTTGACGGACCATTGCAAGCTGGATGGCATGAGGTCTCTTTTGACGCTTCACGACTCTCAAGCGGTGTCTATCTGTACCACTTCCGTGCCGGTGACTACATGGAGACACGAAAAATGCTTCTGGCAAAATAGATCCCCTTTTAACGAACAAAAGCAACATCAAACAAGAACGATCACACATAATCTCTGGGGATCTTTCGGCTCCAGGTCTGTGAATAGACCTTGAGATCATTTTCATAGGCATCCAGTTCGGCATGCAGCAAAAAATGGGTTTCATCGGACTGCAGGACGGTTCGGGTACTGGTGTATACATTCCAGTCTCCTCTGCGGAATCCCCGGCGAGCCTTCACCTCTCCCCTTACAGAGTTGAAATCGGCTGTTCTGTAGGAGTAGCATTCGTACACACGGTCTTCCATCTCCAGATCAATATCTTCGAGCTTCAGCACACCCCTGTCGTTATGGACTTCGAGCATGGAAAGGTCATGGGCCAGATGCCGTTTCACCACCCAGTCGTGATGCGGCGGTTCCATTTGCTTCAATCTGATCGGCTCAGCCCCCTCCGGTGGCGCAAACTCCGGCAAATTCCCGTCTTCCTTTCCGGGAAGCCGGACAGGCAGGTAAAGCGACGATTCTCCTTCATAAACTGTCAGGCGGACCGGCCTGGGCGGCGGCCAGGCCAACGGCCAGTACGAAGTGGACAACGAAATCCGGAACCGGTGATCCGCCGGAAATTGCTGGGCCACATCATTAAGCTGTATTCGTATGCAATACTTTTTCCCGGGCACCAGATAATCAAGATTTTCGTCACTGCGCTGATGCGTGAGATTGAGCAATCCATATGTGATACGCGTCGCCTTGTCATCAGACGCGACATCCGACAAACGGACCGCCACCTGTGCCACCTTCTGGTCCACACTGAAGTACAAGTCAAGCATGGGTGCCCCGAATATCTCCATGGGCTCACCAAGAGAGGCGCTTTCGTAAACCAACGAACCGCCATCTTCTTCGCGCTGATCATTGGGCAGGTCCGGAGGAGCATTGTATGAGCACCACTTCCCGGCAAACAGCCCCACACTCAAAGGCGACTGAATCGTTTTCACGGTCTCGGGAACAGATACGTTTTTTGATGCCGCCAACAGTTTGCCATCCGACAAACGGTATCTGTGCATGGAAATATGCGGCGAGGGCCATTTTCGTTCGGCTATCCATCTTCCGGGTTTCTCCTGATAGGTATTTGACGGCGGCACACTATCCTGCATCCATGCCCGGAACATGGGCTCTTCCATAATTCCGGTATCTTTATCCTTCAGCCAGTGATCCCACCAGCGGAGGGCTTCCTGCAGAAAGCCGATGGCCGGACCCGGCACGCCCAGATGCGGATATTTATGGCTCCAGGGACCGATCAATCCCTTTCTGGGCACATCCAGATGCTCCATCATACGGCACACGGCATTGGAGTAACCGTCAGCCCACCCGCTGATGGCATAAACCGGAATCTTTATGGCACTGTAATCCTCACATATGGATCCGTGCTTCCAATAGTCGTCGCGGCGCTGATGCTGCAGCCAATTGTCGAGCCAGAGTCCGCTGTTTTCGAGCCGATTGAACCACATTTCCCGCCATTTATCGCCTATCAGCTCCGGGTCCGGAGGGCTGCTGTTGAAGGAAAACATGATGGAAGCCCATGAGAGATTGTCCCCAAGCAGACATCCGCCCATGTAATGCACGTCATCGGCATACCGGTCATCCGTGGAACAGAGACTGATCACACATTGGAGCTCGGGTGGTTGCAAGGCGGCCATCTGAAGCCCGTTAAATCCTCCCCAGGAGATGCCCATCATCCCGATCCGGCCATTACACCACTTCTGTGCAGCAATCCAGCGAAGCACTTCAAGCCCGTCTTCCTGCTCCTGCGGCAGGTACTCATCACGCAGCACCCCGTCCGATTCGCCGCTTCCCCGCAAATCGACCCGGACCGCCGCATAACCATGTCCGGCAAACCAGGGATGCGCCACAGAGTCCTGCCAGGCCTCCACATCGCGCTTGCGATACGGGATATATTCCAGAATGGCCGGAAAAGAGGATTCCTGATCCGGTCCGGGTTCGGGAAGCCATATCTTGGCGGCGAGTTTTGTCCCGTCAGACATCGGGATGAACACGTTTTCAAGGGTTCTTATCTGATAGGGAAATTCTTTTCGTATGCGGAAGGGCAGTGACATGGCGATGGAGATTACGTGGCGATGGGAGTTACGTGACGATGGGAGTTACGTGGCGATGAGGATTACGTTGCGATGGGATGATTCTGCCGGTACATCACCGGACAATTACCAGCTATACCGGGGTCAGTTTAAAAGTAAACTACTATCGACTAAAGTCGATAGCTTTGTGATGTAGACTAAAGTCTACTTGTCTTCGATACGAAAATCTTCGTCTTTATCTTCCACATTTTGCTCTTCGATATACTTCAT
>SLKA01000117.1 GCA_007134845.1 Balneolales bacterium | reverse complement strand
CTGGATTTGACTCGGCATCCTCGGGCATCCAGATCCGGCCCGACAGCCGGCACCCGTCTCTCATGGTGATCCAGATATGTTCCACCGTGGTGATGTGGCAGGGTAGTTCGGACGGTTTGACCTTATTCATAGGTTGATTTCAAGTTTGATTCAGGTGTTAAGGAAAGATCCTCTTTTGTCTCTTTTTGTGTGTGGCATCAAGTTCCGCTGGAAAAAAACAGGCTGCTGCCCGTATAGTGGAGACAAATTTATCAGAATTTTTGCTATTTTCCCCATTCAGTTTAAAACTGCGGCCGACCAGGCCGACAATGGGCAATCAAGGCCGACAAAGTGCGACCAGGGCAACCAAGGCCAACCAAGGCCAACCAATCAGAGCTAATAAAACTATGAGCAAGAAACAGGTATTTATCATTGGTCTGGATGAGTTCAATCTCATAAAACTAAAAAAGCTTCCCGAAGCCAAGGAGTGCGAGTTCCACAGCGCGCTGGATATTTCAGAGATCCGCAACGTGGAAAAATACGATATGAAAAGACTGATCGATCTCTGCTTTGAGCGGATCGACAACCACGGGCGGATCGATGCCATCGCCTCCTACTATGATTTCCCGGGTACCGTGCTGGTCCCGGTCATCGCGCAGAAATACAACCTGCCCGGTCCTAGCCTGGAAAGCATCCTCAAATGTGAACACAAGTTCTGGAGCCGGATGGAGCAGCAGAAAGTCATTCCCGAACACATTCCATACTTCAAGGCCTTCAACCCGTTTGATGATGAGGCGTACGACAAACTGGAGATGATCCCGCCGTTCTGGATCAAACCGAACAAATCCTTCCGCTCATTTCTGGCTTACCGGATCAGCAGCGAAGCCCATTTTTACGACAATTTGAAAACCATCAGGAAGCACATCGACTTCATGGTGAAACCATTCCAGGAGCTGATGCAGATGTATGACATCCCCGAGGAGGTTTCAGAAATGAAGGAGACATGCATCGCCGAAACCATGATCTCCGGGCATCAGTGCACCCTGGAAGGCTATGCTTACAATGGCAACGTGGTTTCGTACGGGGTGGTGGACTCCCTGCGCGAAGAAAACCGATCCTCATTTTCGCGATACGAATACCCATCTGTGCTGCCACAGGAAGTGCAGTTCCGGATGGCCGATATCACCCGGCGGGCCATCCAGCAGATCGGAATGGACAATTCGGCATTCAACGTCGAATATTTCTACAACCAGACCGCGGATGAGGTCTATCTGCTGGAGATCAACCCGCGCATTTCGCAGGCCCACACCGATATGTTCGAAAAAGTGCATGGCATTTCACATCATTCGGTAATGCTGAATCTGGCCCTGGGGCACAAGCCGCAGACACTTTATTACAAAGGGGAGTTCAACAAGGCTGCGCACTTCATGCTGCGTACATTCGAAAACGGCCTGATAAAAAAAGTGCCAACAAAAAATGAGATCAACATTCTCAAGAAATTTATCCCGGGACTGGAGGTAAAGATCCCCGTGAAAGAGGGCACTCACACCTCGGAAATGCAGGGGCAGGACAGCTACAGCTTTGAACTGGCCAACATCTTCATCGGCGGACGGGATCAGATCGAGTTGGTGGAAAAATACAGCAAATGCCTGGAGGGACTGACCTTTGAGATCGATTATGATCAGGATGTGCACCTGCACTGATGGTGACGCCCCCGCGAATCACCGTTGCGCCACCAGGTAAAGTCCACTCACTCATGATGTCAGGGTTACCTTGTAGTCAGCTCCATGACACGGGTCATCCGGCTCACAAATTCGCCTGGCGACTCCAGTTCGCCCTGCATCAGCCGGGCGCCATCGTAAAGCTGGCGCGCCATCAGCCGGACCATCTCCTCATTGCCTGAATCCTGCATCCGGCTCATATTCCGGATGACAGGGTGTGCCGGATTGATTTCAAGCACGCGCTTTGAAGGTCCCATATCCTGATCCATCATTTTCATCATACGCTCAACATGACTGTCCATCCCTTCCTTGCCAACAGTGAGGGTGACGGCGGAATCCACCAGGCGCCGTGAAGCGACCACATTCTCCAGACGGTCGCCGGCCTCCTCCCTGAACACCGAGATAAGCTTTTCGAGGGCGTCGCCTGCAACCTTTTCATCACTCTTTTCCTCTTCCGGGTCATCCTCAAGGGCCAAGTCGGCTTTTTCAATGCTTTTTAGCGGTTTTTGGCTATAGGATCCAATGCCGGGGACCACAAAAGCATCCACCGGATCGGCAAGCAGCAACACCTCAATCTCCTTCTTCCGGAAGTACTCCAGTTTGGGATCGCGTTTCAGCTCCTCAAGGCTGTCTCCGGAGAGATAATAGATTTCTTTCTGGGAATCCGGCATGCGCTCGACGTACGCCTTGAGTGAAACCATATCATCCATCGCGGTGGCGCCACTCTTTTCACCCCCGTTTTCATTCTCACCCGGATCTTTTTTGGATTTGTCGGATGCAGCATCGCCTTTTTTCTTCTGTTCCACTTCAGAGTCCTTTTGTTCCACTTCAGAGTCTGACTGTTTCAGCTTGTCCACCGTATGGGTGCTGTGGAAGCGGAGCAGCTCGATTATGCGGTCACGGTGGGAAAAGTCCGAATTGAGTCCGGATTTGAACAACGGCCCGAACTCATCATAAAATGTGCGGAATTTCTCCGGCTCGCTCTCCGCCCAGTATTCTATCATTCCAAAGATCTTGTTTACCAGCACCTCTCTGATTTTGGCCATCACCGGAGAGTACTGGGTCACTTCGCGGGAGACATTAAGCGGAAGATCCTCACTGTCCACAACGCCCTCCATAAAGCGCAGATATTCGGGAAGCAACTCCTCACAATTCTCCCGGACAAACACGCGGTTGGAATATAGCTGGAGTGATTTCAGGTTTTCTGTCCGGAAGAAATCCGGCTTCGCTTTTTGGGGCACAAAAATTAGCGCTTTGAAGTTGATGCGCCCCTCCATGGAGAGATGGAGGTGGTCCAGCGGCTCCTGGAAGTCGTTGCTGATGAACTTGTAGAATTCGTTGCGTTCTTCCTCAGTGACCTCGTTCTTGTTCTTGTGCCAGACGGCTCCGCGCGAGTTGACCTCCTCGCCATTCACCTGGATGGAATAATCCACAAAATTGGAGTACTTGCGGATGAGCTGTTTGATGCGCTCCGAACGGGCAAACTCCTTATGCTCATCCTTGAGCCGGAATGAGATGCGTGTCCCGCGTTCGGTCCGCCCGCTCTCCTCGATCTCATACGTACCCTTGCCGTCAGAGACCCATATCCACGCTTTCTCATCCGGATCCGAGTGACGTGTTTCGACGGTTATCTGCTCAGCCACCATGAAAGCCGAATAGAAGCCGACGCCGAACTGTCCTATCATGTTGCCGTCAAGCTTGTTTTTTTGATCCTTGAGCTGCCGGATGAACTCCATGGTACCGGAGCTGGCGACAGTGCCAAGCCGCTCTGTGAGATCTTCGAATTTCATACCGATGCCGGTATCCTCAATGCTAAAGGTCTGCTCCTTCTCATCCACCTCTATTTTGATGTGCGCGGGAAGCTTGGGCGACTGGACCTTCTCGCCGGTAACCTGTTTGAACCGGACTTTGTTGAGCGCGTCCGATGAGTTTGATATCAGTTCGCGCAGAAAAACTTCAGGGTTGGTGTAAAGGGAATTTACGATCAGATGAAGCAGCTGCTTCATCTCGGCCTTGAATTCAAATTGCTGCCGGGATTTCTTCTCCATAATGCGGGAAAGCTTATTTAACTGGTTTCGGATTAAGGGTTTGTTCTGACAGGCAAGATAAAAAATCTGGTGCTGACATGCGTCTTCCCGGTCACGGAGCAGCTTCCGGAACAGCGGCACTTTGGCTCATTGGCACATTGGCACAAAGGCTCATTGCCACAGCAACACTCTGGCACTACGGCACATTGGCAGAACAGCACATTGTAACAACGGCACACCAGTAAATTGGCATATCGCAATATCATCACATTGCAGCATCTTGCTTAAAGAACCTTGATCAAAATATTGGTGATCAATGCAAGTACAAGTGTGATACCAATCAATATGAGTACCTGTTTGTATTGTGACATGGCGCTATCAAATGTGTTAGTGATTTGCGATCATTTTTTTATGAATTCGACTTCCCGTGCACGTCCGGTTGAAACGACAAATCCCGTGATCCTGTCCTCGTCGTCGCGCTGAAAGACGATGTCCCACGAACCGGCACGCCACTTGTCATGGTCGTCCTCCCTCATCACACCACGCGGAGAAAGCCGGCGGATGAGCTTCAGCGATCCATCTTCGACAACCAGCTTGTAGTCGATCAGCAGTTCTTCGTTGTGGAATGTTCCGCCATATGGCGTCAGGAACGCCTCAAAAGTGTCCTTCAGGAGAATTTTTGCCAGTTCCCTGTTTTTTCGTCCGGGATCAGCATCTTCGCGGTTGCAGAGTGTAAGCAGTGCGATTCCGTATTCCGGAAAACGCCGAATATCGGTCTTGAAGCCCATGAAGCTGCCGGAATGTCCCTCCATCCGGACCCCCTGCCAGGTTTCCACATCGAGTCCCATAGCGTAATTCAGGGTGTCGTTACGCACCTTCTCCCTGGTGATCATCAGCGTTTTCAGATTCGCGAGATCTTGAGGCAACTCATTGGTGCCAAGCCAGAAAGATTCCCAGTGCTTCCAATCTTTCAAACTTGAGTACAGTCCGCCTGGACCCACACCCTGGAAATTGCTCAGATAGGTTTGACGGAAAGCGGAAGTGGGGACGGCGTCATCATCGGAGGAATCGCCATCCTCATCATCCTCCTGCCCGCCTGTCACCAGCGGTGCGTAACTGATGACGCGATTCGGGATCACGCGTGTGCGGTCGTCGTGAAAGTGGGTGTCGTTCATTCCGAGCGGTTCCAGCAGTTCGCTCAACACAAATTCGGAGAATTTTTTGTCCGAGATGACCTCCACCAGCTTTGCCAGTGTGGTGTATCCGCTGTTGGTATAGCTGAATGCGGAGCCCGGACGGTTTTTGAGTGACTCGCCCTTCATAAATAAGGACATGTAATCGTCAATCTCCATCACATCACTGAGGGACATGCCGGCGATATCCATCAGGTCATAAATATCGGGCAGCCCGGATGTATGATTGAAAAGGTGCTTGATCCGGACATCGGCGGCCCAATCCGGCCAGTCTTCAATATGCATGGAGACTTTGTCATCATACCCGAGTTCTCCTCGCACAATAAGCAGACCGGCCGCGGCGGCCGTCACCTGCTTTGAGACCGATGCCATGTAAAACCGGGCCGAATCGGAGAGCGGGATCCCGTAGTCCAGATTGGCCATGCCAAAAGTAGCGCTGTAGACGGTTTCGCCGTTTCGATAGACGGCAACGGCACAGCCGGGTGCATCATCACTGTCATATTCCGAATAGAGATCATGGATGCCGGAGAGCGTTTTTTCATCAAAAAAATCTGAATCGGCTGTTTGTACAGCTTGTTGCTGAGCATCGGCCGGGCGCGTTACCGCCTCTCCCGTATTCGTGGAGCAGGCGACGAGGATCATTCCGGATAGCATCCAGAAAGCCGCTCTTCGGGCAATCAGGATGGCGCTGTAATTGATTTTTTGTGACATGGTCTGATGGTTGTTTATCATGATAGTCGGTTGTTTCGAAGCATGAACAAATGTGAGTCGCAAAACAGTTTCGATGGTATTTTCGATGGCATTGAAATAGCCAACCCTGATACGTGCACTGGCAAATGACTGTCTGATCTAAAAGAGTCGCCGGTGCGAGGGCGATCTATTTTTTATGAAATGTAATGGTACCGGTACGCGGCGCTTCCATGGTAAACCGGGTGATGCCGCCGTTATCGTCGCGCTGAAAGCGCAAGTTCCAACGGCCCGCCCGGAATCGGTCCGAATCTGTCCAGAGCATGCGTTGCTGATCACCATCCGGACGTTTCAGATACAGATCCCCATCCTCCAGAATAACAGAAAAGGATACATCGAGGGGTTCATTCCGGTAATCAGCGGCGTATTCCCGGAACTGGTCACTGAACGCCTCCCGAAGATAGAGATCGGCAACCTGGCGCGAATACGTGGCCGGACTGATATCACTCTGGTTGCAGAACACGATAAATCCCATTTGATATTTGGGGAATCGCATGTAATGGGTTCGAAACCCCATGTAACTGCCTCCGTGTCCAACAGTGGGAAGGGCTTTATATTTTCCGTGACGCAACCCGGTCGCATAATTGATGGAATCGCGGCTGTGTGTGAAACCGGGCCGGGTCATCGTTCTGGTGAAGTCTTCAAGATGCGAGTGGTTTTCAATGAAATTGGCGTCCCATTTAGCAAAATCCTCAATGGTGGTGAAGAGTCCGCGTGCACCAATGCGTTCCATATTGCCGCGGTAAAACTGCCCGGGACCGCGCGAAGTGGGGCGGTAGCTGATGACACGGTTGGGCACGATAATTTCGGTATCGTCGTGCCAGTGGGTGGCCGTCATTCCGATCGGTTCAAAAAAGTGCTTGTGGGTGTAATCCCTCAGCGACATTCCGGTCACATTTTTTACGAGAACGGACATCAGGAAGTATCCGCTGTTGCTGTAGAGATGCTCGGAACCCGGATCGAAGTTGAGGCGCTGCTGCCGGCTGAGCATCACCAGTGCATCTTCGTTGGTGGTGGTGTTATCCAGGCCGATATCGGCAAGCGACAGAAGGTTGAAAATGTCACGAAGCCCGGAGGTGTGATGGATGATCTGCCTGGCAGTAATCGGTTTTTCGAACTCTGGAAGTTCGGGTATGTAGGTGCGCAGATTTTCATCAAGATCAAGCACCCCTTCCTGCGCCATCATCATCAAAGCGGCGGCGGCGAACTGCTTTGAGATGGAGGCGATCATAAACCGCGAGTCGGGCCGGATCGGAATGCCGTAATCGAGATTGGCAACTCCGTACCCTTTGCTGAAGATCAGCTCTCCGTTGCAGACAACCCCCACTGCACAGCCGGTGGTATCCGGACGATTAAAAGCGAAAAAGATACTGTCCATATCGGTTTCGGAGACGTGGCTGTAGTCGGGCTTATGGGGTTCGGTACCGGGTGACCGGATCGTTTCGTAGAGGATGCCGGGCGCTTCAGAATCTCCGGCCGCGTCATCACCGGCATGTATTCCACCTGCATGTGCTCCACCTGCAAAAACCGGGTTTATGCTCAATACCAATATCAGGAGAGGGGAAAACCAAATATTCATATGTTTAATAATTATGATATCAAGGGTCGTTAAATACATCCGGCACGCAATAACCATAGCCGAAGTGGTCTGATTTGCGGTCTTGGATACTACCAGGCTTCAATAAATGAATGTATTGCCGTTTAACAAAGAGGATAGTCTGGCAACAATACAGAAAATAGGATAAAACTCACTATAAAAATACCGGGAATCGTTTGCCACTTAATTTGAAGCCCGGTTATTGAAGCATGGTTAATGATGCCCGCTGGTTGTGATGTATACTCCGGGCGTGTAAAGACGGATGCATCCCGGAACCAAAAAAATTGTAGGGATTGCATGATTGCGAACTCTTGTATATACCGGTCGGGCAAAGGAAGTGCCTGCAGGCCTTCAGTGAACTTGAAACATCTGACTTATTGCAATCTTTTGTAACTGCGGTTGTGGCTGGATTGCTGTTTTACCTTGTGTGAAAAGTTTGGTATCGCAAAGAAGCCGCTGACACCTGACTGTGATCCTTATTCATTCAAAACAACCCAGCATGGAGTGAATCTTTAATGGATGCGTTCTTTATCCTGCCATTCCTTACGGTGTTTCTTTACGCTACATCCCGGTTTTTGCAACAAAGAAAGGTCGGTAGTTGAATTCCCGGGGCATCCGGCATATCTTTCCTTGAAAAGACATTCCATGCCGGTCATGCTACCTGTTGTTAATTTTTCTGATCTTGGTACGCTCTCATACAATGAAGCATGGAAGCTGCAGGAACACCTTCAGCAAAAACTGATCGCAGGCAAAAAAGATGTAAGGTCCTCCGGTGAGCTGACTGCCAAAGACACTACCGGCTCCGAGTCAAAACCGAAGCAGCAATTTCTGCTTTCGGGGTATCTTCTTTTTCTGGAACATCCCCATGTTTATACCATCGGCAAGAGCGGTAAATGGGAAAATCTGCTCTTCAGCGATGATATTCTCAAAAAAAGAGGCATAGAAGTGGTTAAAACCGACCGGGGTGGTGATATCACCTACCACGGACCGGGACAATTGGTCGGATATCCCATACTGGATCTTGAGCAGTTCGGACTTGGAATTGCTGCTTACATTGAACGTCTGGAGGAGGTAATCATACAGACGGCAGCTCGCTTCGGGATAAAATCAAACCATATTCCCTCACGAACCGGTGTCTGGGTGGATAACAACAAACTATGCGCAATGGGTATCAAATGCTCCCGCTATGTCTGTATGCATGGTTTTGCCCTGAATATTCAGACCGATCTGGATTATTACCATGGAATCATACCATGCGGTATCTCCGACGGTGGTGTTACCAGCTTTCATAAACTCCTAGAAGATCCCCCCGGCAAGCCAGAGATTATCGAAACGCTCCTTGACGAGTTCCAAAAACAGTTTGACTGCAGGATAGTACCGGTTTCGTCAACAGAGTTTTTGCCGAAAAATTCATGACATTTTCAGCTGTTTCCACGGTCCCTAAAAGGCTGCAGTGCTGAAATTTAATATAATAAACCGATGTGAACCCATACCCCGGCGGCATTCGGTGGTTTCAGAATCGACCTGATGTGCTTATTTTACACATGGTTAATTTATGGTTGCTGTGTCCCGTTGTATCAGCAGGCATATTCACTTTTTACTATTCGCTTCTGTTATCATAGATGATCAAAGAACTCAATATCATATCAACACCATCTGCCAATCAACCGGAAAAACAACAATCCGTATCTTCCTGTAAAAGTGGTGCTTCTGCCATAGCCGTTGCCAAACCGGGCCGTGATACATCATTTGCTTCGGACGCATTTGCTTCTGACGCATCTGATAATGGCCGCAAACACAAGCGGCGACCTGACTGGCTTCGCTCTCAAATCCCGGGTGGCAAAATCTACAAGGAGATCTCCGACATCATTTCAGGACACTCACTCAATACCGTCTGTGCCGAAGCCCGATGTCCCAACATGTCGGAGTGCTGGAATGCCGGTACGGCTACGTTCATGATACTTGGAGATGTGTGCACCCGCTCCTGCGGATTCTGTGCCGTCAAAACCGGCCGCCCGGAAAAGGGACTTGACTGGGATGAGCCTAACCGCGTTGTGGATGCTGCCAAACTGATGAACCTGAAGCATGTCGTCATCACCTCTGTCAACCGTGACGAACGCAGGGATGGCGGAGCACCCATATTCGCGCAGACGATTCAACAGCTTCGGGAGGAAATTCACGGAGTGACTGTAGAGGTGCTTATTCCCGATTTTCGGGGATTATGGGACGCACTTCAGATCGTCCTGGACGTACGCCCCGATATTCTGAATCACAATCTGGAAAGCGTCCCTCGTCTTTATCGACATGTTCGACCGCAAGCCAAATACGATCGATCCCTCGAACTCCTTCGCATTTCCAGAGAACAGAACCTGCGCACAAAAACCGGGATCATGGTCGGACTCGGTGAAACACCCGCCGAAGTGTTTGAATTGATGGATGACATCGCAGATGCAGGTGTACATATTATGACCATCGGTCAGTACATGCAGCCAACCAAAATGCACTTGCCCGTTGAGGAGTATGTGCATCCCGAAATGTTCGAAACGTACAAAGAGGTTGGTGAGAGTAAGGGCATTGAACATGTGGAAAGTGGTCCTTTTGTGCGCTCTTCGTACCATGCACATAAACATTTGGCACCAAGTGCTTAGGATGAACCCAAAAAAATCATATTTTAGGGATTCAAGTACATTCTGATCCATATTATTCACCCGGGATTCTTTTACAGGGAGTCTGTATGCTTTCTTTTATTCTCATTGTTGTTCTGAGCTATCTGCTTGGCTCCATACCCACATCGGTTTGGGTAGGAAAGCTGTTCAAGGGGGTGGATATCCGGGAACATGGGAGCGGTAATGCCGGTGCTACCAACACCTTCCGCATACTGGGCTGGAAAGCCGGAACAATGGTGAGCCTCATTGATCTTGCAAAAGGCTTCACTGCCGCCTTCTATATCAGCCAGATAGGGTACCACACGGGTGGTGTTCTGCCGCAAATTGTGGTTTTGGGTGTCGAATGGGAAACAGATGTATTCATGAGGCTCATTGCAGGCGCCTCGGCCGTTGGGGGACACATGTATCCTCTCTACGCCAAATTCAAAGGTGGAAAAGGAGTTATCACAGCTGCGGGAATGTTGTATGGCATCGAACCCATATCCATAACACTTGCCATCACCATTTTTGTCATCTTGCTTTTTACAAGCCGCTATGTCTCACTGGCTTCCATCATCGCTACCTTTTCCTACCCTCTTTTTCTTCTGATGCTGAAATATGGATTTGATTTCCCAATTGACGGAAGCCTGATTGTCATCAGCGCTGCTGTGGCTGCAACCATTATCATCAAGCACCATGCTAACATCCGAAGACTGATTAAAGGCAATGAAAATCGCATCCGGTCTTTCAAACCTGCAAAAGGCCGGCTAAATCAGGAGCAAACCTCGTGAAAATCAGCGTTATTGGCGCCGGAAGCTGGGGAACTGCACTCTCCATGCTGCTCGCAGAAAAGAAACATGATGTCAGACTTTGGGCCAGAGAGCCGGAAGTTGTTGAAAGCATCAACAATGAACACAGAAACTGCGTCTATCTGACGGAAGTGGATCTTCCTGAAAAAGTTACGGCATGGACCGAACTCGGTGACGCACTGAAAGGTGCCGATGTCGTTGTTTTTGCCACGCCCTCGCATACCATTCGTAAAATGGCCGGAGAGGTACGGCCTTTGCTTAAAGGCACAGAACGGATTGTCACCGTTTCCAAAGGCATCGAGATGGATACCTTCATGACCATGAGCCAGGTCCTCTCGCAAGTTCTGGATGGTGCAATCAGCGATGACTACATCGGGGTGCTTTCAGGACCCAGCCATGCCGAGGAAGTAAGCAGGCACATGCCAACAACCGTCGTTTCATCATCCAACTCGAAACAGACGGCGCTCATCATTCAGGAGCTTTTCATGACCCCCCGCTTCCGGGTCTATGTAAACCGTGACATCATCGGCGTGGAAGTCTCCGGAGCAGTAAAAAATATCCTGGCCATAGCTGCCGGCATTGGCGACGGTGCCGACCTGGGTGACAACGCCAAGGCAGCACTTATCACCCGGGGTCTTGCCGAAATGCGCCGTCTTGGAATCAAACTCGGTGCTTCTCAGGAAACATTCGCCGGTCTTACCGGTGTCGGCGACCTGATCGTAACCTGCACCAGCCGGCACAGCCGTAACAGAAACGTCGGCTACCGCATCGGCAAAGGCGAAAAAATGAAAGATATCACACACTCCATGAAAATGGTTGCAGAAGGTGTTAAAACAACGCGTTCCGTCTATCTCTGGGCCAAGTCTCTGAACATAGACATGCCCATCACTGAAAAAGTATACCAGGTGCTGTTCGAAGATCTTTCACCCGAAAAGGCCGTCCACCAACTTATGACACGCGATCCAAAAGAAGAGATCATATTTTAGACATACCTTTTTCTGTTCCTGATTCGTTAGGTCATAAATTCTGTTCTCTAATAGAAATAGATATCATCAGATTTCTGTATTATGAATCAGCAAGCCCCCATCCACAGCTCCATGAGCTTGCGGGACCTGAAAAATCTGATCCGCTCCGGCGAAGGACTCCTTCTCGAGTTTAAAAGAGCCATCTCGTCCCCTGAAAAAATTGCCCGTGAAATAGCTGCCTTCGCCAACACCCATGGCGGACATCTGCTTATCGGCGTGGATGACGACCATACCATCACCGGCGTCGAAAGTTATCATGAGCAGGACTTCTACCTGGAACAGGCAGCCCACGAACTCTGCACACCAGCGCTGGTATATACCATGGAGATCATCCCGTTTTACAGCCGCGACATCCTGCTGGTCCATATAGAGGAAGCTGAAAATAAACCGGTCTCTGTCAAAAACGGTCAGGGGAATGTAATCTATGTCCGTTTGGAGGACCAAAGCGTGCGCGCCAGTGATGAAATGGAAGAAGTGATGCGTGCAAAGGTATCCGAAAAAGGTGTCACCTTCCAATACGGCATCAACGAACAGAAACTGT
>SLKA01000012.1 GCA_007134845.1 Balneolales bacterium | reverse complement strand
TTCAACACTGGAGCGTGTAAGCGCCCGACCTTCTCTGGATGTGAACGGCATCTGGGGTGGATATCAGGGCAAGGGGGCCAAAACCGTACTGCCCGCAAAGGCATTTGCCAAGATCAGCGCCCGTCTTGTTCCGGACCAGGAGTCAAAGGAGGTCTACAAGCAAATCGAATCCTTCCTGCATGAAGTTAAGCCTCCCGGCGTCCGCGTAAATGTGAAGGAGCACCATGGCGGATATCCCGTGCTGGTTGACCTGGATTTTTACGGCCTGAAAGCCGCAGCCGCAGCTTTCGAAGATGTCTACGGCAAGGAGGCGCTGTTCAGCCGTGAAGGCGGGTCCATACCCATCGTGGCCGATTTCGCCAAAACACTGAATGCGACAACAATACTTATGGGACTCGGTCTGAATTCCGACTCGATCCACTCACCTAATGAGCATTTTCATCTCAAAGATTTTGAGCGGGGCATGAAAACCTCAGCCCGTTTCTTTGAGCTTCTTGGTGATTTCGTGGAAAAGAAGTAGATGCGGCTGATCGCCCGAGCAGATTAGCCGAGACGGTCTCCCTCCGGATTGTACCGGAATCCCGCAATTGATTCGTCCATCACTTTGACCGGATTGTTCTTGCCGTCAAGCAGCACAATCCTCGGTTTGTGCTCACGGGCCTCTTCCTCGGTCATGCGGGCATAGGCGATGACGATGATGCGGTCACCCACATTGGTCAGTCTGGCGGCCGGACCGTTCATGCATACCTCACGGTCACCGCGATTCCCGGGAATAGTGTACGTTTCCAGGCGTGAGCCGTTGTTGATGTTGACCACCTGCACTTTTTCATACATGCGTATTCCAGCAGTTTCCAGAAGCTCCGGATCAATGGTGATGCTCCCCTCATAATACAGATCGGCCTGCGTAACTGTAAGTGGATGAAGTTTGGCTTTAAACATTTCAAGCATCATGATTCTGGAGTTCTTTGAGTGAAAAAAGTACGTTGTCGATCAGCCGGGTTTTTCCGAGACGTGCCGCAACGGCAATCACATAGGATCGACCCGTTTCAATTGCATCAGTGGGTTGCAGATCTGGTGTGGTCACCAATGAAAAATACTCAACATTGAAGCCACTTTCAGCTAAACGCTTAATTTCTTCTGAAATTATATCCTCGCCTACGGCCACTTGCCTCCGTTCAACGCCTCGGGTCTTATATTCCGGTGAACTTGCAGGCTCTTCAACATAGTCTTCCTGCAGCTCCAGTTCCTGCAGCTCCTGCGGCACGGCCTGTTTTACTTCCTGCCCCGTAACCTGCCTGATATCCTGTTTATTTTGCAGTTTTCCGGCATTGCGATAAAGCTGCTCAAGGTGGCTGCTCACCAGCTTCTCAAGGCGGCTTCTCACCCGTTGGAGTGATTCAAACAACATCGGGGCGATCTTTCGTTCGTGACCGGTAAGATAGACATTGCGACTGCTTCTGGCCAGGCCATCGGGTTCACGGCCGGTAGGACCCATCAGAATCTCAATGGGATGATCCAGATCTTCAACCATTTGGCGGATGATGAACCATTGCTGAATATCCTTTTGTCCAAATACAGCCACATCAGGCTGGATAATATTGAACAGCTTGTTCACTACCTGCAGCACCCCTTCAAAATGCCCGGGACGCAATGGGGCGCAGAGGTATTCGTTCATTTTCGTGATCCGGTAGGACAGATACTGCTGCCGTTTTTGTTCCGCCTGCCCGTACATCCCGGTGAAATCGGGTGCAAAGACAAGAGACACGTCCTCCTGCCGGCACAGTTCGACATCCCGGCTGAGTGTACGTGGATACTGCTCGTAATCCTCGCCCGGCCCGAATTGCGTCGGATTGACAAAAATGGATACAACCACATGGTCGGCGTGCTTGTGTGCCTGTTTCACCAAAGAGAGATGGCCGTCATGCAATGCACCCATGGTTGGCACCAGTGCCACTCGCTTACCCTGGCTGCGCCACTCCGATATGAGATGGCGCACATCTTGTTTTTTATGTGCTAATTTCAATGATTTAGGTTAAAAACGTCCGAAACGGTCTGCTCTGACCGCGGTCGGACGGTGTCAGATAATCGATCGATCGGTATCAAAACTTTCCAGGATCTGTTTCACCCGCTGCACAAAAGCGCCTCCCATGGCGCCGTCTATGATGCGGTGATCATAACTCATGCTCAGATAGACCATATGGCGAATGGCGATGGTATCGGTCCCCTCCACTTCCATGACAACCGGCCTTTTCTGGATGATACCTGTGCCGAATATCGCGACCTGCGGCTGATTGATGATGGGTGTTCCCATCAGGTTGCCCACGCTGCCGTAATTGGTAAGGGTGAATGTTCCGCCCACCAGGTCATCGGGTGACAGATGTTTGCTCCGGGCTTTTTGAGCCAGTTCGTGCGTCTTGCGGGCGAGACCCTGAACATTCATCTCTCCGGCATTCTTTATAACCGGCACGATAAGACCACCCGTGCCGGCTTCGCCAAGCGCAACAGCAATGCCATAATTAATGGATCGCTTGAGCACAATTTCATCACCATCCACGGAACTGTTGATAAGCGGAAATTCGCGAATTGCCTGAATGGTCGCTTCAACAAAAAACGGAGTGAATGTCAGCTTGAAACCGTTTTCCTTCTGAAATCTGTCTTTGTGCTTTTCGCGGTATTGCACCAGCCGGGTGACATCGGCTTCGCCGAAGGTGGTGACATGGGCTGATGTCTGCTTGGAACGGATCATGTGTTCGGAAATCACCTTGCGCATGCGGTCCATTTTGATGATTTCCACTTTCTGATCCGGCCACCGGGGATCAATTTCATCGGTATGGATGGCCTGCTGATCTTTGCCTTCACCCGGCTTGCGTAAACCAGCGCCGACCTCGGCAGCAGCGCCCTTTCGTGCTTTCGCTTTGCCTGACTTCACAAAGTCCAGCACATCCTTTTTTGTGACCCGGCCCTGGTTGCCGCTTCCCTCCAAAGATTCAAGCTCTTCCTGCGAGATGCCTTCTTCCCTGGCAATGGCGCGAACAAGCGGCGTAAAAAAGCGTCCGTCCGAACCCTTTCGTTGCGGCGGCGAGTCGCTCCTGGCAGCTGCTTCCTTTTCCCTGCCGTTGGATTCCCTGCCGTCGGATCGCTTTTTGGATGATCCTGAGCCATTCTGGGAGGAAGAGGAGCTTTCCGACGCATCGTCCTTATCCGCATCCTTCATGGCTACTTCCTCTTCATCATCCTGACCATCCCCCTGCTCCTGCCGGCCGGCATGTTTCCTTTCATCCGTGTCATCATCGGCATCCTCTTCTTCCGAAGCCGCTTCAGACGCATCATCCGAAGCCTCTTCAGACACATCATCCGAAACCTTTCCACCGGATTCACTCTTTTTGGCGGCATCCCCGGCAGCATCGGGATCCGTTTCAATAATGGCAATGGGTTCACCCACCTCGACGGTTTCACCCTCTTCCACGAGAATTTCAACCAGTATTCCGGATTCCGGTGCAGGAACTTCTGAATCCACTTTGTCAGTGGCAATCTCCAGAAGCGTTTCATCCTGTTCGACCTGGTCGCCGACCTTCTTTGACCATTCGACAACCGTCCCTTCCATAATCGATTCGCCCATCTTGGGCATGGTTACTTCAATACGTGCCATCCTGGTATTATTCAAGTGGTTAAATGGGGAACTGGAAACATCTTTTCAAGATATGAAGCGCTGCATCCAATTGGGCATAAATTATTAAAAAAAGCATACATTTTCATTCGATTGCTCTATTTGGCGGAGCGGCAGCACTCAAGACTCCGATCGATATCATCACGGATGTCATCGGGATGCTCCAGCCCGACCGACAACCGGATCAGATTGCCTGGTGTTGCTGAACCTTTGTACTCACTGGTCCTGCGGTGCTCCCAGGTCGATTCCACTCCCCCGAGGCTGGTGGCAGGAATGATTACCCTGGAGGATGAAACCACGCGAAGAGCCGTCTCCTCATCACCCCTGATCCGGAAGGAGATCATCGCCCCCGGAAGATCCATCTGCCGGACGGCGATGTGATGTCCCGGATGATCCGCAAGTCCCGGGTAGTACACTTCCTCCACAAAATGGTGCTCCATCAGTTTCTCTGCAATCATTTCCGCTGCAGTAGCCTGTGCCCGTATGCGAACATAAAGTGTCTTCAGGCTTCGCATCATCAGCCAGCAGTCGAATGGAGAGGGCACGGCTCCGGCCTGGCGCTGCAAGGAGCGCAGACGTTCCGCTAACGTGGACGAACCATCAGAAGGCGGACTTTGATCCGTGTTCCGAAGCACCAGTGCACCGCCGAGAACATCGCTGTGTCCGCCCAGGTACTTTGTGGTCGAATAGAGTACGATATTGGCTCCGAGTTCCAGCGGACGCTGGATAACAGGTGTACACCAGGTGTTGTCGACCACCGATATCCATCCCCTGTCCCTCGCAAGTTGCGACAGAGCCGCAATATCACTGATTTTAAGCATGGGGTTCGAAGGGGTCTCCATCCAGATCATGCGGGTGCGGTCTGTCGCCGCTTCAACTACCGCATCAGGACGTGTCATGTCCACAAAATTAAAGGAGAGCCCCCAGCGCTCGTATTGTTCACTGATCAGGATTCTGACACCGTGATACAGATCGCCAGGCAGCAGCACATGATCACCGGGCGCCAGGATGTGAAAAACGGCTTGGACCGCCGCCATGCCGGAAGCGAACATCAGGGCTTCCGAACCGCCTTCCAGTGATGCCAGTGTTTTTTCGAGCTGTGAGCGGTTGGGATTGTCAAGCCGTGTATAGCTCCATGTGCCCGCGGAAAGGCCCTGCCCGGGATGCCGGAAGATGGTGGACGGATCCCACGAAGGCACCAGCGGTTCACCGGGATCTTCGGGATGCCAACCCTCGTGCAATGCACGTGTTTCGGGGTGAAACCTCCTATGCGTTTTATCGTTGCTTTGTGATTCTTTCCTACTCATATTAGGTGATTCGTGAAGCGTTTCTTTGTAACAGACGGATGGTCTGTTTCATTCACCGGTAACAGCACAGCCCTGGATATTTGCAGTACTGGTATACAGGCCTCCCGGCCAGCAGACATCTGCCCGTTCTGTTTCTCACGAATGATGCCGTTTAAAATAGCGATATCCTGTTGCATTTTTGCACGGTTGCTCGTTTTTTTGGTTGAACCTATTTACATAATCCCTCCAACCTATGCTTAATTATATCTGGGCCGGACTGATCATCATCAGTCTCATCTTTGCAGTGAGCCAGGATGTTATGGATCTCGTTCAGGATCCCTACCAAAATGGCAAAGAGCACAATATTGAAATTATTTTCCCCGAAAACGGGGATACTGACAAACGGCAGAACGTGCGTTTCAGAATACAGGGACATGAGGGCACGTATGATGCCGTATGGCGACCCCATGCCGACAATCCCGAACTGCTCATCAGTGTCGACAGTGATATGCCGGAGTTGTGGCTGAGTATCGCTCAGGACAAGGACTCCACAAACGATGACGAGATGTCGGCCGAAGTGGTCTCATATGACCCGGCAAGCGGCACCGCCATGATTGTGCTGCCAAAGGTCTACTATGTAAAACTCAATGCCATCGCCACGGCTGCTTTCAACATGGCCGAATTCGCTGTTACGCTGGCAATCGGGCTCATTGGCATCATGGCACTCTGGCTCGGCCTTATGAAAATTGCCGATGAGAGTGGCCTCATGTACTTCCTGGTGAAGGGAGTGCAACCCTTCATGCGCTTTTTGTTCCCCAATGTGCCGAAAGGACATGCCGCCCACGGCGTCATCAGCCTCAACATGGCTGCCAACATGCTCGGGCTCGGCAATGCAGCCACGCCACTGGGCATCAAGGCGATGGAAGAGCTCCAGAAGCTAAATCCGAGCAAGGACAAAGCGACCAACGCTCAGTGCATGCTGTTGACCGTCAACACGGCCAGCATTCAGCTGCTGCCGCCCGCGACACTCGTTGCACTGATCGGGACCGGCGTCAATGAGCTGATGATCAGCATCCTGATCGTCACATTCATCTCTCTCATGGTCGGTATCACCGCTGCCAAGATCTATGAGCGGTTCCACCCCGAAGATGACCATATCGAGAATATCCCCGATGACCAAAAAATTGAGGCCTGATCCATGAGAACTATAGCTGCATTCATTCTTCCGCTTATTATCGTATTGATTCCGCTTTACGGAATCCTGAAAAAGGTCGCGGTCTATGAGGTCTTTGTTGATGGAGCCAAGGAAGGCTTTACTATCGCCATACGTATCATTCCCTATCTTGTGGCCATTCTGTTTGCTATCGGTATGTTCCGCGAGAGCGGTGCAATGGAGTTCTTCATGATGGCGCTTTCACCGATACTTGGTTTTGTCGGATTTCCCGTGGAGCTCGTGCCAATGGCTATCTTCCGTCCGCTCACCGGAAGCGGATCGGTTGGTGTACTGGCCGAAATGATCGCCACTTACGGCGAGGATTCCCTGGTTGTAAAAATGGCCGGTACCATGTTCGGCTCGACCGAAACCACCTTTTATGTGATCGCCGTCTATTTTGGCGCCATTGGTGTGCGACGTGTCAAGTATGCCGTACAAACAGGGCTGATCGCCGATCTGGCCGGGATTATCGCCTCCGTCATAGTCGTGAACATACTTTTCGGATGATGAAAATCGGATGATAAAAAACCTGTGCCGGGATCAGTAGCTGAGACCATGTCCGACGGGATAATTTCTGCCCAATGTCACCGGCAGCTGACCGGACGGATTATGGCCAAAAATGACATCCACAACAGCATCCCAGACCACTGGTGTCGGAGTGGCATCGGGCCAGCGGTCAAGTGAATATGAGGCGATAAATGCAGGCGCGCCCGGGATGGCATTGAGATCGTATGGCAATCCCAGGGATATGATCGCCATCGGCTTGCCCATAATGGCCAGCGCCTCGGCCAGCTTTATCTGTCCCTCAGGAAGCTGGCTGGAGGAGTAGGTAAACAGGAGAATCCGGTCTGCCTCCTCCGCCATGCTGATCGCCTCTACTATGGCTTCCGGTGAAGGATCGTTTTCTGTCGGACCGCGGCCAAAATCCCAGGTGATCACTTCACCGCCGCCAGCTCTACGCACCCGTTCCGACAGCTCATGGATATATGCCACACCGGCGACAAGAGTAGTCAGTTCTTCGTCTCTCTCAAATGGCAGAATGCTCTGATTACGCACCATTGTGATCGAATTCATGGCAATTTCCCTGGCTTTATCACGATGTTCTGCACGTGTCGTCACCTCTCTGGCATGTGCCGGGTCGGGTGATGAGAAACCGTGGTGCAACCCATATTTGTGTTTGATCTTCAGAATGCGTCGGACAGAAGCATCAAGTCGCTCCCCGGAAATCTCGCCTCTCTTTAACGCGTCATAAAGTGCGTTAAAAGTTTCTGTCTGCTGCGCCGGAGTTCCGGTAGCCATAATGATATCTGCCCCGGCCAGAACAGCCATCACCGCCGCTTCACCGGCACCCCAGTTGTCATCAATGGCATCCATACTCATGGCATCCGTGACGATGATGCCCTCAAATCCCATCTCCTCACGCAGTAGCCCGGTGAGCACCTGTCGGGACAGTGTGGCCGGCACGGTTGGATCAATCGCTTCAATAATCACATGGGCTGTCATAACCGCGTCAGCTCCTGCGTCAAAAGATGCCTGAAAAGGAGGAAGGTGCACTTCCCGAAGCGTCTCAAGATCATAGGACACCGTCGAAAGATCATGGTGAGAGTCGAAGTCAGTGTCGCCATGACCCGGGAAATGCTTTGGCGTTGCAATCACACCGTGCTCCTGACTTCCGCGGATCATAGCCCGGCTCATTTCGGATACAACCGAAAACCGTTCTCCGAAAGAACGTACACCTATTACCGGATTTGCGGGGTTCACATTGACATCCGCCACCGGCGAATAACTCCAGTTAAAACCGGTTGCAAGCGCCTCAATTGCCGTAATGCGGCCCTGCTCGTATGCCGATTCCGTATTTCCTGTTGCCGCTATCCCCATCTGACGCGGAAAAACCGTGGCCTCTGCCGGTATACGCTGCGCCACGCCATACTCAAGATCCGCGGAGATGAACAGCGGCACTCCGCCATTGCCTTGCATCGCCCACTCCTGCAGCTGCTTGTTAAATCTGGCCATGGTTTCCGAACGGCTCCAGTTATAGATGATCACCGAACCGGCATGATATTCCGTGATCATCCTGCGCATATGGTCCATCTGACGCTGTGTCGGCGGACCATAGGCATCCTGAGGGAACGGAACATCTTCCCAGACAGTCGTAGCCATAACGAGCTGACCGATTTTCTGGCGATCTGTCATATTTTCAACTGTATTATCAGCCCAGATATCAACATCAACGATTCCAGTTCCGGTGAAAGAGGTGTCCCGGTCGCACCCCTGACTTGAAAAAGTAGCTCCCATGGCAATTGAAAACAGCATTATCAATAAATATTTATTTTTAAACATGGCTGTCCCTGCAGATTCGATTAAAAGAAGAAGCGGCTACCGGCCGGATCGGATGGCACGAATTCGCTGTAAAACCGGCGGATGTGAATAATTGAGAAAAACGTGAAACTCATGCGGCGTAAGATTGGACAGGTTGTCGGCTGATAGTTTTTTTAATACGGAGACCATGCTTTCCGGATCGCCTGTAGTGTCGGCGGCATAACGGTCCGCCTCGAATTCATGCTTGCGGGAAAAGACCTGCATCACTACCGAAAGGATCATTTCAATCGGTGAGTAGAGCAGTCCGAAGAACAGCAGCCCGGCATAGACAGAGATATCCTCCATGTAAAACGCCTCGTGGAGTCCGGGGACCTGGATAAAGAGTGAGAGCAGGTAAAGCATCACCCCGGTGTGCAGAAAACTGATGATCATGTTTTTTGGGATGTGCTTTTTCTTGTAATGACCGACTTCATGTGCCAGGACCGCCACCAGTTCAGGAACCGAGTGGTTCTCAATGAGTGTGTCGAACAGTGCAATGCGCTTGTTTTTCCCGAACCCGGTGAAAAAAGCATTGGACTTGCTGGAGCGGCGCGAACCATCAATCTTGTAGATTCCCTGCAACGGAAAAGAAACCTTTTCGGCATAGTCAAGAATTGCCTTCTTCAGATCTCCATCTTCGAGAGGGGTGAACTTGTTGAATAGCGGTATGATCCAGGTCGGCGCAATAAACTGCACAAACAATGTAAAGAGGATAACAACCACCCAAGCATAGAGCCACGCCACCGTTCCGAAAAATTCGAAAATGCCGATTACCAGGGCCAGTAGCGGGCCGCCCAGTACTACCGTTAGCATCAGTCCCTTGAGCCTGTCTGCGGCAAAAGTTCCCGGTGTGGTTTTATTGAAACCGAACCGTTCTTCAATTACAAAGGTGGAGTATATGGAAAAAGGCAGGGAGATGAAGGTCTGCGCCAGGATCAGGATCCCGACGAAAAACAGTCCGGTTACAATTGTCCCGTATCCGAAATCACGTACAAACTGATCCACCCAGTTGAATCCGCCTGCAAACCAGAATGCCATCAAAATCAGCAGGCTGAACGTGGATGTGATCAGGCCGAAGCGGGTGCGGACCCGTGTGTATTCCTGGGCTTTTTTGTATTTTTCCGCGTCATAGACATCACGGAATTCATCAGGCAGTGTCTTCTGAAGCGCCTTCAGATTGAGGAGATCCGAGACAAGATTCAGCAGATAGTTGACCGCCAGGGCCAGCACTATGATGACAGCATAGATATTCATGGGCTTGCAAATGTACTCACAATCAGAAATCAGTCGCCTCCGAAGATGCCCTTCACCTTGGACCAGAGTCCCCGTTTTTTCCCGACTGCCTTGTTCACCTTATCCATATCGGGCGAGGTTATGTTATCAAAGAGCTCCCTGCGCGCGGTATCTTTTTTGCTTGTTCCACTTTTGCGGCTGGTTGCTGGTTTTCCGGAACCGCGACCTTTGTCGCGGCGTTGACTTTTCTGTTGTGCGGGTCCGCCCTTATGCGCATCATCCTCTTTCTCCGAGTCCTTGCCCCTGCGGCGCTGCTGCGGTTTTCTGCGACCACGTCCGCGTCCGCCTTTGGGCTGGTCCTTCGGGGTGCCGGCCTGCTTGCCGGAGTCTTCCTGTTTTTCAGAAGAGGCGGTGTCGGCCTGGCCATTCTCAGCTTTACCCTGATCTCCGGACTTGCCGGAAGCGGATGCATCAGAGGCTGCTTTTCCAGACGGCTGCTTGCTCTCGTCCGGTTTATCCTGGTCCTGTGGCTGTCTTTTTCCTCTGCGTTGTCCTCCCCCCGGCCGTTTCCTGCCACGGCGTTTTTTAGGTCTGGATTCGTCGGACTCGTCCTGTCCAGCCTGCTTCCCATCGCCATCCTGCTTTTTCTGATCTTCGGGCTTTTCCTGTTTCTTGTCCTTGACCGGATCCTGTTTTCTGCCGCTGGAATCATCACGCTGCGGCTTCCGGCCCCTGTCGGATCGGTCATCACCGCCAAGATCGGGCACTTCCAGTTTCGCGATTTTGGACTCCATCGCGCGGATGATGTTCTCCATGTAGCGACGGTCCTGCCCGGAAACCAGGGTGATGGCATCGCCTTTTGCATCAGCACGCGCAGTGCGTCCGATCCGGTGCACATAATCTTCAACATCGTGTGGAACACTGAAATTGATGATATGTGAAATTCCATCCACATCAATTCCGCGTGACATCACGTCGGTGGCAACGATGATCCGGAATTCACCTTTTCGGAAGCTCTCGAGCGCTCGTTCACGATCGGCCTGTGTCCGGTCACCGTGGATGCTGGTCACATTCGCACCTTTTTTCTTCAACTCCCGGCTGAGTTTGTCAACCGCCCGCTTCGTGGACATGAAAATGATGGCCGATGCCCACTGCTCTTTTTCAAAAAGATTCAATACAAGCGGAAGTTTGTCCCGCTCCTCGACATAATACATGCCCTGGGTCACCCCCTCGGCTGCCATGTTCGGCGGTGCCATATTGACGCTCTCCGGATTGTTCATCATCTTTTTGGCGAGCTGTACGATTTTCGGAGGCAGTGTTGCCGAGAAGAGAAGAGTCTGACGCTCTTTGGGCAGTTTGCTTACAATGGTGGTGATATCGGGAATGAAGCCCATGTCCAGCATGCGGTCTGCCTCATCGAGGATCAGGAAATCCAGGTTACTGAAGTCGACATCATGAATTTTTATATGGTCAAGCAGACGTCCGGGTGTTGCCACAATGATATTGGTCCCGCGGGTGAGTGCTTTTTCCTGGCGGGACCAGTCGTCACCCCCGTAGACCTTGGCGGTGGTGAGTCCGGTATGATAGCCGATGGCAAAGAAGGCTTCATCAACCTGTCCGGCAAGTTCGCGTGTCGGTGTGATCACGAGTGCGCGAATGCCCTCCTGTTTCTTCTTTTTCTTATCCAAAAGGTTCTGGAGAACCGGAATGGCGAACGCAGCTGTTTTGCCGGTGCCTGTCTGTGCAGATGCCAGGATGTCCCGGCCTTCCAGAATCAATGGAACACATGCTTCCTGGACCGGGGTGGGCTTTTCAAAACCCATGTCCCTCAATCCGTCTAATACCTCATCATGGAGGTTGAATCTTTCAAATGACAAAATAAATAATAAGGGTTAAAATAACGGCTTATACAGACTGATATAAGCGATTTATGATATCTTCTAAATATACGGAAAATACCGGTAAATGTTAAGAGCTGTCTGCAGCCGGTGGCCGCACAAGCTCGTCGGAAATGGTCAGTTGATAATTCCGAAGTCGAAGAATGACGATTGACATGGCGATCAGCAGTAATACCCCGATGACTCCAAGCAGTCCGCCCTCCGGTCCGAAACGACCGCCTGTCCATAATTCAGGTCCAACCGCCTCAAACTGCAAAAGAGAATGGCGAAACCGGATGCCACTTACAGGCAGGCCGTAAAACGCTCCCTGAATCGCGTTCCAGGCGAAATGGAGTCCGACCGAATACCCAAGCTGACCCGTCACCACATACGGTAGCGCAAGCATTACACCGGCCAAAAAAATAACCAGTATTCCAAGCAATGTGATATTAGGGTTTCCAATATGCAGGATTCCAAAAAGCAGCGACGAAATACCGATGGCGATGAGTCCGGCAACATTTTTATTACTGCCGGTATAAAAACCCTCCGTAAGGTTCCTGAGCTGATATCCGCGTGACCATAACTCCTCATAAAAACCGACAACTGCCATGGTAATTACATATCCACTTAGCGATACAACGAAACTTCGTTGCGCGGCTCTGTTCCATCCGAAGCCGGTGAATTCGATCCAGCCCACAGCCCATTGAAAAAGCACAATCAGGGTCATGACCAGCGTGGCCATCAGGAATCCAGCCAGGCAGTCCCGCCACCATTGCGCATCCACCCTGAGTCCGAAATCGCGCATCGGTCGCTTGTCAAGTATGCGTCCCGCCACCCAGACAGCCAGGGTGATAGCCAATCCGCCTGCGACAATCTGCAGGTTTTGTCCGCCCAGTTGTGACGCGACAAGATGCAATGGAATATAGAATAACACAGAGAAAACCAGCTGCATAAGCAGTCGCCACCCGGCGCGTATTCTACTGTCCTCTGACAGAAAAATGGTATCAATAAACTTCATCTAATAACCAATCTGTTAAAAATAATGTATCTTGCTGGCCGGCATGCTACCCAGATACCGTTTACGGTATTCAACCATGCGATTTATACACAGAACATCGACTCATTTTACATTATGTGCGGAAGATATACGCTATATTCAGACAAAAAAGCAATTGAAAATCACTTTGAGGTTGAAATAAGTGACGGGGAGCTGATACGGCCCGATTACAATGCGGCTCCGGGGACACTCAGGCCGGTGATTATGGTCAAGGGAACCCATGAACGCGTTGCCGGAAAGCTGAAATGGGGCCTCGTGCCGCCTTTCGTAAAAAATCTTTCGGACTGGAAGCCGCTTATCAATGCACGAAGCGAGACCGTCAACGAAAAACCCTCCTTCCGAAAGGCATTTCAGCGAAAGCGATGCATTGTGCCGGCCAACGGGTTTTACGAATGGAAGGATTTCGGAGGCGACAATAAAATCCCTTTCTACATTCGTCTGCTTGATCGGGATCTTTTCGGCATGGCCGGCATCTACGAAACCCACAAGGATGCGGACGGCAGCGAGCTGCACACATTTGCAATTCTCACAACCGGGGCCAATGCTTTGATGCAACCCCTTCATGATCGAATGCCTGTCATACTGCGCGAGGACGACTATAATGTCTGGCTCAATCCGGTGCAGCCACGCCCTGAGATGCTGCAATCGCTGCTAACCCCCTATCCAACCGAACGCATGTCCACGTTCAAGGTAAGCACCGATGTCAACAATGTGCGCAATAACGGCCCGGACCTGATCAGTCCGAAACTGAAGTGATCCAATGCGATTACTCTTCCGGAGCTGGTGCGGGCGCCTGATCCTGATCCTGCGGAGGCAGTGCCGGAGCTGTTTCGGCAGGTGCGCCGAAGTCCTGCTGAGTCTGTACCGGAGGAACGGCACGATCCTGAATAGTGCTTTGCGTAACCGTTTCCTGATCGATGAAAAAGTTCGCCAGCACACAGAGCGTCAGAAACATCGTGGCAAGTATGGATGTCGCCTTTGAGAGGAAGTCGGCTGTCCTTCTCGCTCCCATCATATTGCCGCCGCCGACCATGCCGCCGCCGCCGGCGATACCGCCCGACAATCCCTGTCCCTGACCGCTTTGAAGCAGTACCACGATGACAATCAGAACCGCGATAATCGTAATAAGAATAATAGTCAGTGTATAAAGCATAATTTTGTTGCTACTTTTGACATGATAAGATTTGTAAATTACCGAATTGTCTGGACATTTCAAATAATCACAACGTTTAAAAGTTCAACGGTATCGCAGCCGCATAAATTATGATGCAGGAGGACTTCAATATTGTCAACCGGATCACCCGGAGTATTGCCGAAATGGCTGATCTGGGCCATGGCTTTACGCAGAATCTGCTGTTCACCATTGTACTGATTTTTGTGTTTTGGCTGTTCCGCAGGATCATACTGCGGATTGTCTACCGAAAGACCAGCGAACCGGAGCTGCATTATAAATGGCGCAAATACCTGACCCGTGTGCTTTTTTTCATTGCCATTCTGATCCTTGGCCGCAGATGGTTTGAAGGGTTTCAATCCATTGCCACATTTCTGGGACTGCTCTCGGCCGGTATCGTCATTGCTCTCAAGGATACGGTGGCGGACCTGGCGGGATGGGTTTTTCTTATCTGGCGCAAGCCGTTCGAGATCGGTGACCGCATTGATATTGCCGGGGTGAGCGGTGATGTGATCGATCAGCGCATATTCAAATTCAGCTTGATGGAGATAGGCAACTGGGTGGATGCCGACCAGAGCACCGGACGTGTGGTCCACGTTCCCAATCACAAGGTATTCACGGAAAACATCGCCAATTACACCGCCGATTTTCAATTTATATGGAATGAGCTTCCGGTGCGCATAAGCCTGGAGAGCAACTGGAAGAAAGCCAAGAAGCTGCTTCAGGACATAGCCGACCGTCACTCGGCCAATATATCGGATCAGGCCAAACAACAGCTGCGCCGCGCCGCCCGCTCCTATCTGATCACTTACCGCATCCTCACCCCCACCGTTTACACCGATGTGAAGGATTTCGGCATCGTGCTCACCATCCGCTACCTCACCAATCCGCGTACGCGCCGGGGCACCGAACAGCAGATATGGGAAGAGGTGCTCACCGAATTCGCCCAATATGATGATATCTCGTTCGCCTATCCAACCATCCGCTACTACGACCGCGGACGCGAGGGAAATACCGGTTGGGGGCTGCCTGACGACGAGGAGAACCCACCCCGGAAAACACCCTGATCGTAATGCATGCCCGGTTTTTGAGATCCGGCATCCACTGGTCACGATCTACAGAGTATCATAATGCATATGAACAGTTCACAGCATAACTTCACACCGCTTCCGGATGCTTTCAGCCGGAGGATCAGGGAACAATTCCCGGACAGCCACCCGGATTTTATCGCTGCACTTGACCGGCCGCCGCTGACATCCATCCGTCTGAACCCGCACAAATGGTCCCGCATCCAGGGCAGTCAGGACCTCCCGGGAGATCCCGTTCCGTGGTCCATAAACGGCAGGTTTCTCCAGGAGCGCCCTTCATTCACACTCGATCCCCTGTTTCATGCCGGCAGCTACTATGTCCAGGAGGCCAGTTCCATGTTTCTTGAATATGTGCTGTCCCGGCTTGCAAACCCGAAACAGGCCGAGTCTCCGGCACCGGCGGAAAGTCCACCCGGCATTATCCTGGATGCCTGCGCCGCACCGGGTGGCAAGAGCACGCTGCTCGCCGCTTTTTTTCCGGAGTCACTGGTTGTTGCCAACGAGGTTATCCGTTCACGGGTTTCGCCGCTTATGGAAAACAGCATCAAATGGGGAACCGGCAATTTGGTCGTCACACAAAACGACCCATCGCATTTTTCCGCACTCCCCGGTTTTTTTGATCTGATTCTGACCGATGCCCCCTGTTCGGGTGAGGGGCTTTTCCGTAAGGATCCCTCTGCACGGCTGGAATGGTCAGCAGATAACGCAACACACTGCTCGCTGCGTCAGCGGTCGATCCTCACCGGACTCTGGCCTGCGCTCAAACCGGGTGGATATCTGATTTACACCACATGCACCTTCAACCCGGAGGAGAATGAGCGGAACGTAGCCTGGCTGCTTGGTGAAACCGGTGGCGAATGTGTCCGGATCGATATGCCCGACGACAGCTCATATCATCAAAACAGTATTCACGAGGTCGCAGATGGTTCAGTTACCGGATATGGATTTTATCCGCACCGGACACCCGGAGAAGGCTTTTTCCTTAGCGTAATCCGAAAAAATACAAACGACCATGTTCCCGGCGGCAAGACGGCCAGATCTCATTCCCGGCGGGCTGCAGGCAGAGCATCTCACATTCAGTCCCCGGATCCTGCTGCCGCAAGCAATGCAGGGAAATGGTTCAATGGCAGCGGTTTTAACTGGTATCAGATCCGTGAGCGCCTATTCCGCATAAAGTCATCCCATCTGCATACGCTTGAGCATCTCTCCGGCGTTCTAACTATCCGATATGCCGGCACCGAGGTTGGCAGGGTTATCCGTGACGAAGTGCTGCCTGCTCCGGCAGCGGCGCTTGACATTCACCTTGACTCCGCCGTATTTCCAATGATCGACTGCAGCCTTGAGGATGCACTCGGATATTTGCGGCGGGAAAACCTGGCTGTTCCGCCGGATGCCAAACAGGGGTGGCATCTTGTGAGGTATCAGGGGCTTGCTCTCGGCTGGACCAAGAACATCGGCAAGCGAATGAACAACTATTATCCGTCCGGATGGCGTATCCGCAAGGCACCGCAATAACATCATCAAAAAATCACTACCCGGAACCACTACACAGCACCACTATCCATGCAAACCCGTCTTCCCCGCATCTATGTCGACACCCTCGGCTGCTCCAAGAATCAGGTCGATTCCGAAGTGTTCATCGCCCAGGCACGTGCCAACGAATTCGAGATTGTAACGGATATCGAGCAGGCCAATGTCCTGGTTATCAACACATGCGGATTCATTGAAGACGCCAAAAAGGAGTCCATTGAGCACATTCTTGAAGGCGTCACCCTGAAAAAACAGGGCAAGCTGGAACGTCTGCTGGTGATGGGCTGTCTGTCGGACCGCTACCTCGACGATCTCCGGGCCGACATCCCCGAAGTGGACAATTATTTTGGCAGCAGTCACACCTCGCTTCCGGAGGTGCTGAAGGAACTCGGCGGGCGCTACCGCAAGGAGCTTGTGGGTGAAAGGATGCTCACCAATCCATCCCACTATGCCTACATGAAAATCTCGGAGGGATGCGACCAAAGCTGCTCCTTCTGCGCAATTCCGATCATGCGGGGCGGTCATGTTTCGCGTCCGGTCGACGAGCTGCTCACCGAAGCGCACAAACTGAAGAGCAAGGGTGTCAAAGAACTCGTACTGATCGGGCAGGATCTTACCTGGTATGGTCTCGACATCTACGGTAAACGCATCCTCGCCGACCTGCTCCGCAATCTTTCGGATGTCGGTTTTGACTGGATCCGGCTTCAGTACGCTTATCCCGCCAGGTTTCCCATGGACATCCTTCCGGTTATCCGGGAACGGGACAACATTTGCAACTACCTTGACATGCCGGTCCAGCATGTCAATACCGAAGTTCTGAAATCCATGCGCCGCGGGATGAGCGGTCCGCGTTTACGTGAACTCTTGCAACAGATTCGGGTGGAAGTGCCCGGAATACGGCTCCGCACCACGCTGATCGTCGGTTATCCCGCCGAGACCAACGGGCATTTCAACGAGCTTATCGATTTCGTCAAAGAGGCCCGATTTGAACGGTTGGGCTGTTTCGCCTATTCACAGGAAGAAGCCACGACGGCTTACGATCTTGGTGATCCGGTATCGGCCAAGGAAAAGCAGCGCAGGGTAAGAGAGCTGATGGCGGTCCAGGAAGAGATATCAAAAGAGCACAACGAGGCACTGATTGACCGTGTACTTCCGGTACTGATCGACCGCATCGAGGACGGTGTCGCTTACGGGCGCACCGAGTGGGACACACCGGAAGTGGATAACGAGGTCATTATCCAGGATGCCGCTTCGGGGTTCTCCGCGCGTGAACTTCATACGGGGTCGTTTTACCATGTGCGCATTGTGGATGCGGAAGCCTACGATTTATTCGGCACCATTGAGGGACCGGCGGCATAGGCGCCAGTTGCGTGCACCTAGTTCTGAATCGACTTTCTCCGGCAGAATCATAACCGGTATTATTTATCAATCACATGCAGGGAAGTGCTTTTATTTAAAAGTGCATTTTATTAGTTTAAAAACTGGGGTACAGAAATAACATACCATCATCTAAATCTGAACAAAAGTTGTCCTGCTTCATGGTCGGACGAGAGACACGCACTATTGTACTTTTAAAATCAGTATGTGATTTCTTCTGTAAGTCCGATCTGTTTCACAGGGACACATTCAGGATAAATTTATGAGGACCTATGAAATTAACCAGACCAAACTCACCACTGCTGATTTTATCGTTAGCACTGACCTTTTCGTTATTCACTACAGCCTGCGATAGCTTAATCGGAACAGATGATCCGGTTATTGAAGCCGTGATTACCATTGAAGACCAAGCTCCGCCTATTGGTGTTCCGGTTGTACTTGATGGGCGCCAATCTGTCTATGAAGGTACTGATCCTGTCTTCTCCTGGAGTATGGAAGTGCCTGTTGGCAGTTCGACTGTTATTGCCGAACCCTCCGCCCAGGTCACCTCGTTTACTCCTGATGTTGAGGGTGATTACATCGTCACACTTTCGGTTGAGGCTGAGGGCGTTGAGGATTCCCAGACGATCACCATCCCTGTTGGCGGCGGTGACGTTGTCATTTCCGGCAACATTTCAAGTGACATGATTTTCTATTCCGCAAACAGGTATATCGTCACCAACAGCATTTCCCTGAACAATGCGCGGCTTGAAATTGAGCCCGGCACGGAAATCCGGTTTGACCAGGGAACGCGGCTGGTCATCAGCAGCGGCGGTATCATCGTCGCCGACGGCACGGAAGAGGAGCCGATCCTTTTCACCGGCACCAACGAAAGCCGCGGATGGTGGCATGGACTCGTGTTCCAGGGCGCAACGCATCCGCACAATCTGTTAGATCATGTCATCATCGAATATGGCGGCGGGGAGGCGTTTCACAGCAGCACCCAGCCGGCGAACCTCACCATCGCCCGGTCTGTTTCCACCAATGCGGCCAGTGTGACCGTGACCAACAGCATCCTTCGGCACAGTGCCGGTTTCGGCCTGTTTCTGCATGCCAATGGAAGCATGCCGGACTCGGGAGACAACGTATTCACAGAAAATACCCTGGGTCCTGCTACCGTTGATGCTTCCTCTCTGCATTATCTTGACAGCGGATCGGACTATACCGGAAATGACACCGGAAGCGATGCCGTGCAGGTGATCGGAAACAGCATCAGCCAGAATTTCTCCTGGCAGGCGCTGAATGTGCCTTATTTCGTGCGCGGTGATATTTCGATCACAAACTCGGAGTTCAGTATCGCTCCCGGCGCGACCTTCCTGTTTGACGCCGAGATGGAGTTTCTGATCGGCAGCGGAACGGTCATCACCATGTCCGGCACCGAAGATGACCCCATCACCTTTTCGGCAAGCCAGGAAACACCGGGATGGTGGGATGGCATGGTCATCATCGGCACAACGCATCCTAACAACATCATGGAGCATGTTGTCATCGAATATGCCGGCCGGAGTGCGTTCCACAGCAGCACCGAACCGGCGAACCTCACCATTGCCCGGTCTGTAAGCAGCAATATCGCCAGAGTGTCTCTCAAAAACAGTACAATGAGGCACAGTGCGGGGTACGGACTATTCCTTCACAGCAACGGAAACATGGAGGGTTCTGAATACAATACCTACACAGACAATGAAGAAGGACCGGTGCGTGCCTACACTACCGGCGCCCACTATTTCGACAGCGGTTCCAACTACTCCGGAAACGGTGCGAATGACTATGTATGGATTAACGCTAACTCCCAAAACCAGTCTGTTACCTGGCAGGCGCTCGACGTACCATACGGCATGATGGGAGAATCAACCGTCAACAGCGGCAATTTTGTCATAGAACCCGGCGCTGAATTCTCCTTTGATGTCAATGCAGGCCTCATATTGGGTGGCGATATTTCGCTTTCCATCGTCGGAACAGCTGCTGAACCCATTATTTTCACCGCTATGGAATCTTCTCCAGGCTGGTGGAAAGGCGTGTATATCATCGGAACGCAGCAGCCGAATAACATTATGGAGCATGTCGTCATTGAGTATGCCGGCAGCAGTGCATGGCATTCCAGCGTGCAGCCTGCAAACCTGGTTGTTGGCCGGTCCGTATCCTCCAACTATGCCCGGCTGGAACTCCGTAACAGTACCATGCGGTTCAGCGATGGCCAGGGACTGCATGTTCACTCCGGCTCGGAAATCAACAATGACGTCTGTGATGTCAATGCTTTCGATAACAATGCCACCGACGGCTGTGTCGTGATGGAGTGACACCAAGTTTTAACGAAACGTATTAATGTGCTGATTTAGCCGCTTCCGGGTCCGGAACCATGTTTTCCGGATCCGGCAGGCGGAATGCCATAACGGATCCGACCAGCATCATCAGGGTGAATGCGACGATTACCCCCTGTACGCCGATGAGACCGGCCAGTAGTCCGACCAACGACGAGCCCAGGAAAATAATACCGACAAGTGTATTGCTGACCGCGACGTAAAGCGGCCGCTCTTTTTCAGGAGCTGCATCCACCAGGTAGGTTTTGCGCCCCATGCGAGTACCGGCCTGGGCAAATCCGGTGATAAAGATGATACCCGCCAGCCACCAGGCGGTGTACTCCAAATTCAGCAATAAGCCGAGGCACAGGGCAAGCAGTGCCGCAGCTACGCCGGCCAGTCCACCATATGCCATAGCGTGCTTGCTGGATCGATCCGCAAGCCGTCCCCAGAAATAGCTGCTGAGGACCATGGCCAGACTGTTGGCCATCACAAAAAGTCCGAGTCCGCTCAGTCCTGCACCAAGTTCACGCGCGAAGAGTGAATAGAACGGGATGACAAGCGGTACACCAAGCAGCAGACTTCGGGCGATGATAAAATTCCGGAAACCGGTTTGTTCTATTAGAAGCCTCCATCCATTTTTCGCTTCCTCGATGGCATTACGTCCGCCATCGGTGGCACCCGCCTCCTCTTTAATAAATGCAAACAGGGTCGTGGCCACAAACCAGAGCAATGCCGCCACCGCCAGCAGTGCAGCATAAAAAAGAATGGGCTCATCCTCACCGGCTGCAAACATAAGCCATGCTCCGGCTCCAAGAGCCAGAGCCCCTCCAACAGTTGCGCGTATCGAAAGGAGCGTTCCGCGCTTGCCTTTCGGGATGGTCTTGGCCATAACATCCTTGTAGCTGACCGATGCCACCCCGCTTGCCATGCTGAAGAGTGCCAGCAGGAGCAGGATGCCGATTCCGCCCCAGAGCCCGCCCACAAACAGTGTAAGAGGGATCATCAGCAGCAGTGACAGTGCCTGTGTGTAGCCCGATGCCACCCAGAAATATTTTCGGCGGGCATATTTTCGGATGCGCGAGGATACCACCAGCTGCGGCATCAGTGAACCGCTGCGGCTTAGCGGGACAAGAAAGCCACTGAGCGATGACGGTGCACCCATTGCGCTCAACATCCACGGCAGGACAAGGCCCGGACTTGCGATCTGTTCTGCAAGCTTGGTCAGCGCCCCGTTTCCGGCATTCAGAAAAAAATTGCCGGGCGCTTCGCGGCAGGCACTTTCCGGAATCTCCCGGCATGCGCGGGCATCATCAATGGTCAGTAACTCATAGGCTTTCTCAAGGGTATCGGAATTTTCAGGCACGGCAATCTCCTTACTACTTAAAATGGTTGATGATCTCAAAATGGTTGATGATGTGATGAAGTGGACTCATCGGCATTTAAACAGAACCCCGGTCTGAATAGTGCCCCTGGCTGCAAGACCGCAAGCATAAACAACATCAAAAATACCTTTTAAAGATCAAAATAAAACGCCGGCCGAAAAATTGATCGCGCGATTTTGCTCATCATACTCAAACTGCTGGTCAAAAATATTCTCCATTCCGTAAAGCAGACGAGCATCTAAAGCAATATCCACAACTCTCAGTCCGATTTTTGTGCCCATACCGATCACAAATCCGAAGTCACTGTCCCGGTACCATTCATCAGCTTTCGGGATAAGCTGATCACCGACACAAAACTCCATTCCCGTGAGGAAATCGACAAAGGGTCCGCCGAACAGGTGTGGGGAAACGGGGCCGGGAAGCGGAAGATATGCTCTGAGCGGTAACGGCAACTGGATATAATTCAGTCTCAGGCTTGCAGGCTGGGGTGATTGAAAGCCGAGCCCTATCCCGTCGTATTTCGATCCCATCTGCATGTAAACAATTTCCGGCTGGATGCATGGCGTTTCGTTTTTTCAGTTTTCTGTGCGCAAGGAAAATCGAATATCAGTAACCATAAGTTAGTGATTCCTGCCATAATTGCTGTATTTTCGTAAGGAATATGTGAAGCAATGACTTATGAAGCGAAACGAAAGTTACATGAGAACGGTTTTGATTTGCAGACTGTCCGCCATTCGCATACCGACCTGCTGATGCATTTTATCGAACCAATAGGCTAATCCACAATGAAAATCCTGCTCACCGGCGTGACCGGCTACATCGGCAAGCGACTGCTCCCTGTCCTGGTCGAAGGCGGTCATGAAGTAGTCTGTTGTGTGCGGGACCGTAACCGCCTGAACATAAATCGTGACCTGGCATCGAAAATATCGGTTGTCGAAGCTGATTTCCTGGATCCCGGCACCATGCCATCCATCCCGGAAGATATTGACGGAGCGTATTACCTGGTTCATTCCATGTCATCCCAATCAGGTGATTTTGGGGATATGGAGCGTATTTCCGCGGAGAATTTCCGCAATTACATGAACCGGACCGGCGTACGGCATGTCATTTATCTAAGCGGTATCATTAACGACCGCAACCTTTCGAAGCACCTCGCATCCCGTAAAATGGTGGAGGATATTCTGGATTCCGGCAGGTATGCACTGACCACATTGCGGGCCGGGATCATCATTGGATCGGGGAGCGCATCATTCGAGATCATCCGCGATCTGGTTGAGAAGCTCCCGGTGATGATTGCGCCGAAATGGCTTAAAACGCGTTCACAGCCGATTGCCATCCGTGATGTGATCACATTTCTGGAACGCTGCCTGGGTGACGAGCGGACATGGAACCGAAATTACGACATTGGCGGACCGGATGTGCTTACCTACAAGGAAATGCTGATGCAGTACGCGCAGGTGCGCGGGCTGCGACGGGCAATCTATACCGTCCCGGTGCTCACGCCCAAACTCTCCTCCTACTGGCTCTATTTTGTTACCTCCACATCCTACTCCCTTGCAGTGAAGCTGGTTGACAGTATGAAAGTGGATGTCACCTGCCGGGACAACCGGCTGGCGGAATTGCTCGGGATTTCGCCCATCGCCTATCCTGAAGCGGTCTCACTTGCTTTTGAGAAAATCGAGCAGAACGCCATCCTCTCCAGCTGGAAAGATTCGCTGATCAGCGGCCGGTTCCGAACGCGCCTGGCACAACACATCCAGGTACCTGTAAACGGTTGTTTCAAGGACCGCAAAGAGCGTCCCGTCCATGACCGAGAGGCCGTCTTATCGCGCATCTGGTCCATCGGTGGCGGTACCGGATGGTACTACGCCAACTGGCTGTGGGGGACACGCGGTTTCATCGACAAACTCTTCGGCGGTGTGGGCTTGCGCCGCGGACGCACCTCCGTCGATGACATCAACACCGGTGACACACTGGATTTCTGGCGGGTGCTGCTCGCTGACAAAAAAGAGGGACGACTGCTGCTCTTCGCTGAAATGCGCCTGCCCGGCGAAGCCTGGCTGGAATTCCGCATCGAGGACGACCGGCTCATCCAGGAGGCAACTTTTCGTCCGCGCGGGGTTTGGGGCCGGCTATACTGGTACCTGGTGCTGCCGTTCCACTTTCTTATTTTTAACGGAATGATTAATAAGCTGACGGATCAGGTGCAGTGATCCGAGTTATGATTGTCGACCACTTCCATTCGATGTTGTATAAGTTCATTAATGTGCTATTTTTCATGTAACAGTACCATGAAAAACATGCATAACAGCGTGGTATGCCATTTGTAAAACAATTCACGGGAAGGCATTATTACGCATTACTATTTACAAAAAAACGGGGGCAACGGATATGAGCAAATGGATAATGAATGCTTTATTGATTATTGCAGTCTGTTTGATTATCACGGATTCGACAATCGGTCAGCTAATTCCCGAACGTTCTTCTCCTGCTGATTTTTACCCGTTCTCGGTCTGGTACAGCGGGGGGGATGCCCGGGCTCCGATGCTGTCGGAAATCACACCGGAATCGCGGACCCGGTGGAGCCGCGACCTGGCTGAAATCAAAGGACTGGGTTTCAATACCGTACGCACGTGGGTGGAATGGCAGCGCGCCGAACCCCGGCCGGGCGAGTACAACTTCGAGAACCTGCGCCTGCTGATGGAGCTGGCCGATGAGGTCGGACTAAAGGTGTTCGTCCAGTTTTACGTTGATTCGGCACCCGACTGGGTTGGCCAACAGCATCCCGATGCAAAGTTCAAGGCACAGGATGGTACTCTGATCGAGTCACAATCTGCCCCCGGATTCTGTACCGATCATGACGCGGTTCGTGACGCGGTACTCAATTTCTACACCGAGACTGCCCGCGTTGCGAACGAATACGACAATTTCTACGGATGGGACCTGTGGAGCGAGCCGCACATCATCAACTGGGCCAACATCGACTATGTTGCGAACGCTCAGTTTTGCTACTGTCCGTTCACACAGGCGCGCTTTCGTGTATGGCTCCGCGATAAATACGGCACCCTTGATGCGCTCAACACCGCCTGGCATCGCAGCTTTCTGGAATGGGAGGATGTGAGTCCGCCCCGATTCAGCACCATTCTTAGCTACACGGACTACCTCGACTGGAAAACCTTTATCTACGAAAAACTGGCCGAAGATTTACGCATGCGTTATGACGCGGTGCGCGAGGCCGATCCTAAACATGTAATCACGTCACACGCGGCCGTCTCTTCCATCATCATCTCCCCGCACATGGGTGTGGGCGCCACGGATGATTTCCTCATGTCCGAATCGGTCGATTTCTACGGCGTGTCGCTCTACCCGAAGCACAATCATCCCGACCGCCACTGGCCTGCCTGGCGCGTCATGAACATGATGGATTTCGCCCGCAGCGCCAACCGCAACAACGAGGGTTGGTACGTCGGTGAACTCCAGGCCGGCAAAGGCACTATCGGCCTGATCGTCAGTGATCCGGTCACACCTGGAGATCATCGCGTGTGGATCTGGTCCGCCATCGCCAAGGGCGCCAAAGCCATCAACATCTACGCATGGTATCCGATGTCGTCGGGGTATGAATCGGGTGGATATGGTCTGGTGAATCAGGACGGGTCCCTTACCAGGCGCGCGATGGAGGCCGGCTATCTTGCTTCACTGGTAGACCGGCATCAGCAACTTTTCCTGGACTCACAGCCGGTGCCGGCAAAGGTGGCCATTGTTTACAACCCGCTCTCGCAAATGGTAGGCGGCGCGCAGCGTAGATCCGATTTCCCGATGGCGCATCACAATTCACTGATCGGCTACTATCGTGTCTTCGCCGAGAACAATATCCCGGTCGATTTCATCCATCGTAAAGAGCTGGAATCCGGCGATCTGTCGCAATACAAGCTGGTCATCCTGCCCTGGTCGATGATGCTCACGCAGCAAGCGGCCGACGGACTGAAGCAGTTTGTCACTGATGGCGGATATGCCGTCGGCGAAACGCGGATCGGATGGAATGATGACCGCGGTTATGCCTCCGAGGAAATCCCGGGCATGGGGCTGCATGAGGTGTTCGGTGTCCGCGAAAAAGAGGTCTACATGCGCGAGCGCGACATCGCCCTGATGCCCCATAAGAGCGATCATGCCGTCTGGAACTATTTCTACAATCCGGGCCAGATGGCTGCGGCCCATCGTCACACATGGGAAGACACCCTGAAAGGAACACTGTACGGCAAGTCGCTTGAGATTATCAGCGATCATGCGGAGGTACTGGCGCATCTTGACATGACCGGTGATCCGGCCATTGTGGCCAACCGGTACGGTGACGGCGAGACGATCATGATCGGTTCGTTCATGGGCATGGCCAATTATCCTGACACCCGCCCCGTCAACAACACGTTCATCCTGGGCATGGCCGACTGGGCAGGTGTCGGCAAACCGGTCGTCACCAATCTGGACAAGGTCTCGGACACCCCGCTGGTGGCGCGCGTTCAAAGGAATACCGACGGCGATTATCTGCTGTTTCTGATCAATCATAGCGAGTCTGAAGTCAAACCCCGGGTGAACATCACGGTGGATGAGGCCGGATCCTATCGTATCCGTGAACTTATTACCGGAGAACGTAGCCTTCAAACGGCGAGAGGATCGGAGGACAGGCAACAACTGAGGCTCGATCCGACCGTCCCCGGCCGCGATGTGCGAATCATGCACATCGACCTGCGTTCTTTCTGATAGTTTTTTTACACTTATCTGACGGTTCGAAAATCCGGTCTCATTGCCGGGCCGGTCTCAGCTTCTCCGGATCACAGGCGCGGACCAGCGCCCTGGCCAGTACCATACTGGAATCAACAACCGGAAGTCCCTCGATTTCCGGCTCTTGGTAGGCCAGCGGAAATTCGGTGCATCCGAACACGATGAGTTCGGTTCCTCTTTTTCGGAGTGACCGGCAGGTCTCGGTCAGGATCTCCACCGCTTTCGAGGATGTGCCGTCAGACGAAGATTTTATCCCGAACTTCGGATCGTATATGGCCGATTGAAGCCGTATTTGCTCCTCATCAGTAACATCAACGACCTCCATGCCGAACTCCTCCAGCAGGTTATAAAGTTTTGAAGTCCGGGTGCCCGTCGTGCCGACAATCCCTGCCTTTCGGATACCGGCATGTTGATACAGTATGTGCCATCCGACTTCCCGCACCATGTGGAGCAGGCTGATTCTGCTCCGGTTTGCCTCAAGTTCTGATGTAATCCGGTCAAAAATTCCCGGTGCGTGAGCAGAGTTGCACGCCATGCCCGCCACGGTGACCCCGGCCTGCTCCATCTTCAGCAAAATCCGGGCAATCGCCAGGCCCGGATTCGTTGTTTCCGGCACTGCTTCTTTCATATGCCCCAGGATGTATTCGGTCCGGTCACCAATCTCTTCGGGAAAAGAATACAGCATGAGCGGCAGGTGATCCTGGTCCGTGGATGCGACCGTCTGGGAGATGACTTTGGATGCCAGATCCACTCCGGCAACCGGCCCCATCCCGCCGACAATCCCGATGATGTTTTTCTGTGATGGGTCGTTCATTGTTTCAAAAACCAATCATGGCCCGTTATGAAAGTTAGCGTCACTGATTAGAAAACCGGTCGTTTAAATAAAGCATATTGTAGCGGTCCAGGATGTCGATCACCTTGTCAATCGGAATGGCTTCCATGCGATTGCCGTCACGACCCGTCATTCCCTCCGACATGAAAAGGGCATTGTAGATGGCCTCCTGTGTGGCTTCTTCCACGGCCTGAAAAAGTGTATTCATTTCGCTGTTACCGATCAGAGATGGTGCGGGATCCACCAGGCGCATCCCGCCGGATGGAATGGTATACGCAGTCGAAAAGGCTATCGCAAAATCGCCGGAGAAGTTGGACATGTACCAGACCGTGCGGCCCATTCCCATGAACGAGCGCTTGGCCATGCGTCGCAGGTTGCGGTCCGACAGCGGGGCGTCGGTGGCAATGATGATCATGGCCGATCCGTCGTCTTCCTCAAGGTTTTTATCCCAGCCAGCACTTTCAGGACCGGGCTCATCCCCATCCACCTGATCTTTTCCCGATCTGAGCTCCTCCAGCCGGCTGCCTTTCATCTGGTTGTCCTCTTGCTGCTGCAAGCCCTCCTCCAATTGCTGCATCCGCTCCATTTCGCGCGTGAACGGCACGCCGTTGATATACAGATCGCGACCGAAATTGGACTGCACCAGCACGCCCACGGTGTATTGCTGTCCGCCAATGGGCGCTGTGACGCGCGAGGCGGTGCCGATGCCCGATTTGTACCCGAAACTACGGGTGCCTGTACCGGCGCCCACGCTGCCCTCGGCCACCTCGCCCGTCGACGTCGACGCAATGGCCCGGAACACATCCTCTGTCGTGACGTGCTGTCCGCGGATGTCATTAAGGTAGCCGTCGTTGGTCTCGCCGACCAGCGCGTTCACCGAGCGCACGTCCCCGTTGCCTTCCTGCGCCAGGACCCAGGCCGCCGTCGCCTCCACCGCCTTGCCGACGCTCAGCGTGTTGGTCAGGACGATCGGTGTCTCGATGTTGCCAAGCTCATCGACCTGAAGCGAGCCGGCCATCTTGCCGAAGCTGTTGAAGTTGTAGATTGCGCCCGGCACTTTTTGCTGAAAGATGTTGCCACCGTGCGGGAGGATGGCGGTGACACCGGTGCGTATGTGCTCGCCTTCGATCCGGGTGGCGTGTCCGACCTTCACCCCGGGCACATCGGTAATCATATTGAGGGGTCCGGCCGGCAACATGCCCACATGCACACCGAGCTCATCCGCCCGTTTCGGTTGTCCATGAACCTCCGCAAATGCTGTGGAAAGTACCAAGAAGATGATCCACCAAGCAAAAAATGCAATAGTTGCTCTTTTCATGTGTTTATAATTTTTGATTCCTAAGGTCACATAGAATGTCCATGACGATTATAATCATGCTTCTGTGTGACGGGGAGTCGTCATGTTCATTTCATGTGATTAAATGCTTGGATTTATAATGTCACATAGAATGCCATGACAGTTTTTAATCATTCGCATGTGTGTCAGAGCTTGTGCTCTGTCATGGGCATTTCATGTGTTTGTCTGTTTGTCCTGTTTACTTGATTGCCTGACAATCAGGGTGTGCCAAGCCTTGGTGATTGATGTTTCACCTGTCAACATCCAGTATTAAATCATAACTAACGAGACAGGTCTCGTACTATAATGCAAAAAGAGCCATCCTGAAACAAATCAGAACGGCTCTTCGAAACGGAGTTTCCGTTTTGATCCGTGACGGTCACCCTGACTGCACTTACACTTCCACGGTTTCGAAGTTCGTACAAACCGGATGCACTGCTACCGCTGACGCTGGAAGTCTGATTGTCCACTACGGTGGATCCGCTCAGCAGTTCGGTCGTTACCGAAGACAGGTCCCCATCCACTTCCGAAACGCTCCAGCTCACATCGGCGCGTGACCACGGTCCCGTGCTGTAGGAGTTGACAGAGATATTGTCGATGGCCGGCTCGTTGTCGCCGGGTGGATCTGTGTCCATAACATAGACTGCAACACCATCGCCATTCGCCTCGTAGCGGTACACGCCATCAAGCGGCAGATCTCGCTGATCGACACGGTCCAGTCCCCATGTCGCATTGGTCTGTGTGTTGAATGCGAACACCATTTGGTCCGGCTCCACATAGGCGACATTCGGATTGTTCTTCAGTGCTTCTACGGCTTTTTCAGCAGCATGTTCCGGCAGGGTCAGTGCAAAGCCTTTCAATACCGTTTCATAAACGAAGGAAATCTCCCCGCCGAGGGATGCCGAAACTTCCCGGGCTTTTTCGGCGGCGGTGGTTGTGCTCTTTTCAAAGACAACGATATTCTGACCTTTCAGCAGGTTGTCATCTTTCTTCAGCAGCTACCCATACGCGGGCTGCTCGGTATTGAGCACTGGTTCCGATCCTGCAGGATCATGGTTTGAAATAGGACTGTCAGATCCGTTAAGAAAAGATGATAGTTTAATGAATTATGTAATGTAATAAATTTTTTTCGCCTCCCTTTTTCAGTCAAAAAGCGTCCGGGCATTTATTTATTTTATTTAACATCCTTATTGATTTCCATAATATAACCCTTCCTGGAAAGCTCTTGTGTTTGACATCCCGGTAAAAACAGAAAAAAGAAAGGGGTGATGGTCCCCCCTTCTGACTACTTACCAAATGCGAAAGTATCAAGATCCGGCATCAAATAGCCTAAAAGCGTGACACTGGGCCGAATCAGGGCAATACAGATGACTAATTCGTCTGCTTCAGTTCGCCATGGATCCGGTTTTTGGACTCGACCTTGAGGGAGTTGATTTTCTCGCCCCAGTAAACCGTTCTATGTGGGAACGGAATCTCGATGTTGTTCTGGTCGAATGCCTTTTTCAGGCGTTTGCGGTATTCCCTGCCGACTGTCCACTGCTGGATCGGCTTGGTTCGGATACGCGCCTTGATCACCAGTGCGCTGTCGGCGAATTCATCCAGTCCGAAAACTTCAACAGGCGGGAGGATGAGTTCCTTGAAATCAGGATCTTCACTGAGTTCATCCCCAACCTGCTTCATGATGTCCATGACCTTTTCCACATCTTCCTTGTAGGCCACACCGATGTCAAAGACCATTGCGGACCATTCTTTCGTCATATTGGAAAGTGTGTTGATCTTTCCGTTCTGGAACACATGCACGATGCCGGCAAAGTCACGCAGGGAGGTTGTCCGCAATTCAATCCTTTCCACAAAACCTCCTGTTCCATTCAAAATAGCAACATCTCCGACGCGGATCTGGTTCTCCAGGATCATGAAGAATCCGGTGATATAGTCCCTGACCAGTTCCTGTGCCCCGAAACCAACCGCCAGACTGATGATACCGACGCTGGCAAGAATTGGGCCGATGTTGATGCCCATGTTCTGCAGAAGCATCATAAGGAATACGATCCAGAGCAGTACCCTTACGAAGGCGCCCGAGATACCTGTCAGAGTGTTGATCCTTTTGACGGCCTCTCCCGTATCGACACTCTCTTTTTTATCCGCCCGGTTGATCAGGTTCCTCTTAAGCTTGCGGAAGGAGAAACGGACCACCTTGAACAGAATAAAAAACAGGATCATGACCAGGAGAACTCCCGGAAATTCGTTTATCAACCAGTACTTGCCGCTTACAATCAAATCGGTGAAAAACTGGTCATTCACTTGTTCTTCCATAATGGTTTCCTTTGGTGAAATATTTATATAGCACAGCTGTGTTGCTAATCTATTTAACATATCACGGAGGAGCATCATTTCGGAAGGGATTGAGTTCCTGGCTCGGGGTCAGCATGTTGGAGTAAAACGTGCTGTCCAGCAGGCGTTCGTTATCTTTCCATGCGGTTTCCCTTCTTAGAAGCCCAAAACGGGCCATGTCGAGAGCCTGCTGACCACTACCTTGTTGAACGGCGACAGTGTCCCGTCAGCGAAGCGGAGGTCCAGGCGGTGCCGAGGTAGTCCGATGTCGGGTCGCGGATATCCAGCATGCCCTGTTTTTCGAGCGCTCCGATCAGCAGCGCGGTGACCGTTTTGCCGGCCTATGCCCAGTACCACTCCGACTCATACCGGAAAAAGCCGTAATACTGCTCGACGATTAGCTTGCCGGTGACCCACCCGAGGGCTTAGGGAGATTGCGATTCCCATTGGGCATTATCCGCGGTCGGAAAAGAAGTCGTTTTGTGCCCGGGCCATCTTTGCAACCATCCAGGTCAAGCTGCTCAAAGTGGCTGGATGGGTGCGCGAGTTAAAGACCAAAATCAGTATCGAGCTACCGCAGAACTACCCCTAGCGCCATGTTTTTGGCAAAGCCATGCATCTGTTCGGCCACCTGCGCTCATAGCCACGACGTGTGAGATCACTTTGAAACGGAAACAGATTTTAAAAAAACAGCACCACGAGCAACGGTAACAGGATAACTGCGGCAAAAATGGCCTTAAAAGGCCATAAAAACTTCTTCACAGAGCCGGCTATGCCGACAGATAAGCCGACGATGTCTGAATTTTCGTATCATTCATGGAGTTCAGTGTCTAATGTTAGTCAATTCTGAACCCGGATTTCAAAAATAGGAAGACGAAATCGGATTTATGAATAATTCAGGTTAGATTTGGTTTTTTTCATAATTTTTCCTTCAAAAATTTTTGCTTTTGTTGAGGAACAATGATTGCACGCGTACATAGCCCCATCATCTGCTAATAACCCACTCAGGTATTTCCCCTAATTCAATGCCGAAAGCATATAAAATGACAGTATATGCACAAAGGGTGATGAATGCAATAAACACGATATTCAGCCATAACCCCGCTCTGGACATTTGAAATATTTTGACTTCGTTGCTTGCATATATAATAGCATTGGGAGGCGTAGCTACAGGAAGCATGAAAGCGCAGCTGGCTCCAAGTGCGGCCGGAACGGCAAATAACAGGGGATTTTGTCCCAGGCCAATAGCAACCGATGCCAAAATAGGTACAAATACCGATGTTGTGGCTGTGTTGCTGGTAATTTCAGTTAAAAAAATCATTACTGAAACTGCGAATGCGAGCAACATAAGCAGTGGTAATACCTGCAGTGCACTGATCGCAGAACCAATCCAGGCGGCAAGGCCGGTTCCCGATATCGCTGCTGCAAGACTCAAACCCCCACCGAACAGAATTAAAATACCCCATGGCATGTCTTTCATATCACTCCATTCAAGTATATTTGTCCCTTTTTTTCTATCGGCCGGTATCATAAAGAGGATCGCTCCTGCCGTAATGGCAATACCGGCATCTGATAACCCGGGAACAATATCCGATATAAAAGGCCTTATAATCCATGCGCACGCCGTTAATACAAATACCGTTGCAACTTTTTTTTCCGGTCCGGTAATAGTACCAAGTTTCTGCAATTCATCTTGTATCGCCTGACTGCCGCCCGGCAGTTTGTCCAGTGTAACCGGATAAACCACTTTGGATAAGACAAAATACATCACTGGTAGACCAATAATTACAAATGGCAGCCCCACCAGCAACCAGTCCAGAAAACTTATCTCGAACTGGTGTGCTTCAAGCATATATCCGGCCAGCACGGCATTGGGGGGAGTACCAATGAGGGTTCCCGTTCCTCCGATATTACAGGCATATGCAATACTGAGGACCAAAACCAGCTCAAAATTGGTTTTGGTGTGCCCCTCATTTTGTTCCAATCCTCCTTGTTTTTTGGACATTTCAATGACCGATAAAGCAATGGGAAGCATCATCAATGCAGCAGCCGTATTGCTTACCCACATACTTAAAAATGCCGAAGCAATGATGAATCCGATTATGATCGATTTGGGATTTGTGCCGACGAAATTTACAATATTTAATGCTATTCGCTTGTGAAGCTGCCAACGCTTCATGGCTATAGCAATAATGAATCCACCCATAAAGAGATAAATAAGGGGATTCGCATAGGGAGAGGTTGCCTCTGAGATGGACATTACCCCCAGAATCGGAAAAAGTACAATGGGTAGCAGTGATGTGGCCGGAATAGGGATGGCTTCCGTAATCCACCATGTAGCCATCAACAAACCAACAGCAGCTGTCTTCCATGCTTCTTTATTCATTCCTTCGGGCTCGGGAATGAATAACAGCACAAAAAAAATTGCAATACCCAGGTAAAACCCAATTATCTGCTTTGACAAGACACTATCACTTATTAATAAATTACAGTTATAACGCAACTATAACACTTGATATAGCCTGAATTATTCATTTAAAAGGGGAAAGCTTGTTTGTATAAGGAATATAAATTCTTATATTACAATAGGTTAAGCACAAAAAACTTACCCTGTGACACATACTACAAAAAAATTCGGTCAGCAACAATCCGCTCAATCCGAAATATTTCCGCTCTCCACGGTGGATAAAAAAATACGGTTGACCTTCATTTTTTCGGGCATGATTTATCCTCGGATTGCGGGGCCATGCTGCTTCGCGAGACCGATCGTCAGATCGGATTGATCTACAAACTCACCAGCTGTATTCGCTATAGTCGTTATGCGCGTTACACCGATCATGAACTCAGCGAATTACTGGTCCAGCGTATTTATTAAATCTGCTGCGGCTATGCCGACGCCAATAATTGCGACGCGTTGAGCGGTGATGCCATCCTGAAAATGTGTAATGGCCGAGACGCTCCTGGAGGTGTTCATCGCCAGCTACCAGAAGCCCCCGCCGGTCATTATTCTCGACTGTGACGATACCGATTCGCCGACTTGGGGAGACCAGCAACTCTCGTTGTTTAATACTTATTACCAGGATTACTGCTACATGCCGCTTCATATCTATCAAGGGCTTTCCGGACGGCTGGTTACCACCGTGCTCAAGCCCGGACGCCGCTCAAAAGCCTCCCATGTGTTTGATTTATTGCATCGTCTGATCACCCGGTTGCGGGAAAGTTGGCCGTCCATGCGTATCATTTTTCGAGGGGATGCTCATTTTTCCTCGCCCAAATTGATGAATTGGTGCCACCAGCAGCCCAATGTCCATTTTATCACCGGGTTAAGCGGTAATAAACGCCTGCATGCATTGGCCGCGCCGATTATCCGTGGTGCTCAAAGTGGCTGGATGGGTGCGCGAGTTAAAGACCAAAATCAGTATCGAGCTGCCGCACAGCTACCCCTAGCGCCATGTTTTTGGCAAAGCCATGCATCTGTTCGGGCACCTGCGCTCATAGCCACATCGATAGTCATAGAACGGTCCAATTTCCGGGAGTTTATCACACTTTTAATTCATTTACCGATGCAAAATCGCGAGAAAATCGAGTCCAATAGATCCTCGGTGGTGATTTCTCCGGTGATGGTACCGAGTTCGTTGAGCGCTGCCCGAAGGTCGATAGCCAGGAAATCACC
>SLKA01000023.1 GCA_007134845.1 Balneolales bacterium | reverse complement strand
GACAACGTAGCCATGGAAGTGAACCTGATCCAGCCGGTAGCCATGGAAGAAGGACTCCGGTTTGCCATCCGCGAAGGCGGACGTACGGTGGGCGCCGGTGTTGTAAGTAAAATTCTGGACTAAAATCTGGTACTATAGTGGCTACCCAACAAAAAATAAGAATCAAGCTGAAATCTTACGATCACAATCTGATCGACAAGTCAGCTGAAAAAATCATTAAAACTGTGAAGTCGACAGGTGCCGTGGTTTCAGGACCCATTCCTCTGCCTACGGACAAGAACATTGTCACAGTACTCAGATCACCACACGTGAACAAGAAGTCACGTGAGCAATTCGAGTCGCGTTCTCATAAACGCCTGATCGACATTCTGTCGACCGGATCTCAGACTGTTGATGCGCTCATGAAGCTCGAGCTTCCGTCTGGTGTAGATGTAGAAATTAAAGTGTAATCAGGAAATCAGTTCCCTACAAAGATGACTGGATTAATTGGAAAAAAAGTCGGAATGACCAACATATTCGACGAAAGAGGCAACAACGTACCGATAACGGTTGTTGAAATCGATCCCTGTGTTATTACACAGATCAAATCGATGGATGTGGATGGATATGATGCCATTCAGGTTGCCAATGTCGATAAACGTGAAAAGCTGGTAAGCAAAGCGCTGAAAGGTCATTTCGCAAAAGCAAATACAAGCCCGAAGCGCTACATTCGCGAGTTCCGTGACTTCGTGCCGGAAGGAGCAAAACCTGGAGATGTCCTGAAGATTGAGGATGTTTTCCGTGAAAACACCTACGTGGATGTAGTTGGCACGTCCAAGGGTAAAGGTTTCCAGGGTGTTGTCAAACGGCATGGGTTTTCCGGTGTCGGCGGCAGAACTCACGGTCAGCACAATCGTGAGAGGGCTCCCGGTTCAATCGGACAATCCTCCGATCCCTCCAAGGTATTCAAAGGAATGCGGATGGGTGGACAAACCGGTAATCAACGTGTCAAGATCAAGCGCCTTGAGGTAATCAAGATCATTCCGGAATCCAATCTGATATTGATCAAAGGCGCCATTCCCGGTCCGAAGAACCGTATAGTAGAAGTTTATAACCACGCATAATTTCAACAGCATTTTGCTATGAAAATCAAAGTTTTAAAAACAGATGGATCTGGGGCCGGCCGCGAGGTGGAACTGGATGAATCTGTCTTTGGGATCGAACCAAACGACCATGTGATTTATGAGGATGTTCGCTCCTATCTTTCAAATCAGCGCAGAGGCACGGCCAGCACAAAAGGCCGGTCGGAAGTACGGGGCGGAGGCCGCAAGGCATATCGCCAGAAAGGAACCGGTATGGCCCGTCGCGGAACGATCCGTTCTCCACTTCTCAAAGGTGGTGGAACCGTTTTCGGACCGAAGCCGAGAGACTACTCTGTGCGTCTAACAAAGAAGATGAAACGTCAGGCGCGCCTGTCGGCACTTGCCTACAAAATCAGAGACAATGCCATCATCGTTGTTGAAGATTTTGACTTTGATGCACCAAAGACAGCTTCTGCTGTTGAAATCCTTCGGGCGCTTGAGTGTGAGAACAAAAAGGTACTCGTGCTCACCGGAGGTATCAGGGATAAAGTGTACAGATCATGCCGCAACATCCCGGGTGTGAGCGTTATGGAAGCAAAAGATCCGGCAACATATCACATTCTGAACGCCGATTTCATCGTCTTACAGGAAAGTGGGCTCAAGCAGCTGGAAGAAAGTATGAAAGGAAAGGCAGTGGAGGCTGAAGCATGAAACGAGTTCTTATCAAGCCGTTGATAACCGAAAAACTTACAGGCATACAGGAAAAACAGAACAAGTATGCATTCGAAGTGGATCGCAACGCAACAAAGCCTGAAATCAGGAAAGCTGTTGAGGAATTGTACCCGGATGTCACGGTGATCAGCATCAACACCATGATCAACTCCGGCAAGCCGAAAGGCCGCAACACTCGGCGAGGGTATATCTCCGGCAGGACCAAAGCAACCAAGAAAGCGATTATCTCTATTAAAGAAGGTCAGGAAATTGACTTCTTTACAGAAATTTAAGGTATAAACAGCATGGCAACAAAAAAGCTCAAACCGAATACCCCGGGTACGCGTCACCGTATTGCACCGGATTTCTCGGATGTGACATCCAACACCCCGGAAAAGTCTCTTATTGTGAAGCTGCACCGGACGGGTGGACGTAATCACAGGGGTAAAATGACGGTTCGCCACATTGGCGGGGGTCATAAAAAACGCTACAGAATCATCGACTTCAAGCGGGATAAGTTCGATATACCGGCAACTGTCAAGACCATTGAATACGATCCGAACAGAACTGCAAGGATTGCTCTCCTGGCATATGCTGATGGTGAAAAGCGTTACATCGTTGCACCAGACAAGCTGAAAGTCGGCGATCAGGTCATAAGTGGGAAAACGGTTGCCCCGGATACCGGCAATGCCATGCCTCTTGAAAATATGCCGCTTGGAACACAGGTGCATAACGTTGAGTATCAGCCGGGCAACGGTGGCAAGATCGTTCGCAGTGCCGGATCCAGTGCTCAGCTTATCGCCAAGACCCAGAAGAATGTAACGCTCAAGATGCCATCCGGTGAAATCCGGATGATCAACGGCAAGTGTATGGCTACTGTAGGTATGGTCAGCAATCCGGATCACTTCAATGTAACCATAGGCAAGGCAGGCAGGAACCGTTGGAAGGGTATCAGACCTACCGTTCGCGGTACGGTTATGAACCCGGTAGATCACCCGATGGGTGGTGGTGAAGGCCGTTCATCCGGCGGACATCCACGCTCACCGTGGGGACAGATTGCCAAAGGGTTTAAAACAAGAAAGAAGAAAAAGCTTTCTTCCAAGTTTATCGTTCGCAGAAGAAACCAAAAACAGTAAATCGGTATGCCAAGATCTCTTAAGAAAGGCCCGTTCATTCACTACAAGCTCCAGCGGAAAGTCGATAAGGCCAATGAATCCGCGAGTAAAAAAGTCATTAAAACATGGTCCCGCGGTTCCATGATATCACCGGACTTTGTCGGACTCACCTTTGCGGTGCATAACGGCAAACAGTTTGTTCCGGTATATGTAACTGAGAATATGGTGGGTCACAAGCTCGGCGAGTTTTCTCCGACCAGGATTTTCAAAGGGCACCCCGTCAAAAAAGGTGAAAAAAAATAACAGATGATGGAAGACACAGTCATATACGAAGCAAGGGCTGTTCAGCGGTATATCCGTATAT
>SLKA01000104.1 GCA_007134845.1 Balneolales bacterium | reverse complement strand
CCCATCTTTTTGTGTGTGGGCGGGGGTGATATTACTGTTGTCCACGCCCAGTTTTCGAGCAATAAACGAACCATAGAGGCGGTAAGCGCTCAGCAGAATGGCAATGGTTCCCGCCAGAATGGCCAGTATAGACATGTTGGATCAGGTGTGGATGTTATGAAATCACAATAAGTACAAGAAATTGTAAAGTTAATCAAGTGGAAGTATGAGTGAAATCATACCCGGGATCTGTGATTAGATCCGCCCGATATGCGGAAAGTGAGCGCAGTTATTCAAGCAAGCCATTCAAATATGGCATTCAATCACGGAAGGGATCGTAGATATCCGGACCTGCCATGACGACACCGAGAGGCTGCAGCCAGTGGCGTATTTTGATGGTATTTTGATGGGCGTTGAGCACCTCGGTGAGTCTCCGGTAGACATGTGGCGACTCGTCCAAACCGCCCCCCCGGAGTTTAACTCCTTTTTTATCCAGCCATTCCTTCATCATTTTGGGTGTAACCTCACCCGATTTGACCTGTTTTCGTTTTTTCCCCCGTCCCTTGTATTTTCCGGCGGCTCTGGTTCGTGACATTACCCGGCCTGCTCCGTGAATGGTTGAATATAGCGCGGATCGGCTTTCGGGGCTGTCTATGCCTTCAAGGATGACGGAAGGATCACCCATGCTGCCGCCGACGAAACTAACCTGTCCGGGGAAGGCGGGAGTTGCTCCTTTGCGAACTACGATATATTCGCGCAGGTTTTTTGATTCAGAAGAAGATTTGTCATGGGGATCGGGCCTGGCGTCAATATCCAATCTGGTGTCGGCACCAGGTCCTGTATTTACACCCGGCCAGTCGCCGCTTTTCGGATCAGCATCCGTATTCTGTCCGTTACCGGCATGCCTGAGCAGCTCTGCACGGGTATGTTTTTCTTTCCAGGCGAAGTTGTGGTGGTTGTGAACACGCTCTACAATGTCGGCGCCTGCAAGCTCGGCCACATAATCGCAGACCCATTCCCTTCCTGCCCGGGCATATGCCCCGCAAAGCCGCATGGCGCGGTAATAACGCTCGCCAAGATCGCTGTCCAGGTCAAGAAGAACCTCTTTTTCGATGGCCCGGATGTTCCACGGACGGTCCTGTGAGAGGTTGATGAATCCGGTGGCGGTTTTATGGCCCAGACCCCGACTGCCAAAGTGAACGCCAATCCAAATCCGATCCAGTTCATCCGAAAAAATGTCCACGTAATGATTTCCTGCGCCCACGGTTCCAAGCTGATCCCGTGCCAGCTTTTTCAGATCCGCCCGCAGTGAATCCGGTTCATACGCTTTCCAGTCATCATGATCAAATATAGGGTGATTGCGCGGTGCATCCGGATTGGTCTGACCGATACCAAAGGAGATGTATTTTTCGATGCGGTCCAGCAGCAGATCAACATTAAGATCTTTTTTGAGGATATCCAGGCGTACGGCAAGATTTCCACAACCAATATCAAATCCAACACCGACAGGAGAGACTTTGTTGCTGTAGGCCGCCACACCTCCGATCGGCATCACATAGCCAAGGTGGCCATCTGCCATCAATGCGCCATATTCTGCCCGGTTCATTACATCCAGAAACTGCCGGAGGGTTTGTTCGTCATGCAGCCCGTAAACGGGATAATTTTGGATTTTTTGAAACATTGCGACGAGTATGCTTTGTTAAGAGATGTGGATTGGTTTTATCGGATTCCGGTTTTTAATAACAGGCTACTTTATTATTATGGATACCTGCCGCCGTGTTTTTTATATAACCGCATGCCCGGCCCAATTTTATCTGGTGGTATTGAATTTTTATATTATTCACGGTAATCCATTTCAGGAACGTGGTAACAAGAAGTTGGTCCAGGTTTAGAGGTCAGTCCATCTGTTATGAATAACGTAAAGAACGGTTCACGCATTTCCAACCGGAAGGAGAATGTCGGCATGTTGCTTTCGCTTTTATTGCTTCTCTCAATACAGGCATGCTCATCCCCCTCCGCGGTTGCTTCCATTTCGGGATCCGAGACTTCTGCTGATTCCCGCATCATTCCGGGTGTTGATACCGTTCAAAACAATTCAGCCGGGCCATATAGTGCATCAACCCCTAAATCCGCAGCAAACGCAGAGCTTTGGTCCCTTATTCTGCCGGAAGGAACAGCCCTGCAAATTCCCGGGTCGTTTCGAGAGAATATCACCACCCCGGCAGAAATACTCGGTTTTGAACCCGGCGAGTGGCACGTCAGGCACGACCAGATTGTGGCTTACATGTACCGCCTGGCGGAGGAGTCGGATCGTATAGAGATCCGGGAGTACGGCCGGACCTGGCAGCGTCGTCCTCTGCTTCTGCTGACGATATCAGATCCGGACAATCTTGCCTCCATCGACTCGCTTCGGGCGAACCACCTGAAACTTAACGACCCATCACTCTCAGGAGAACTCGACACAAGCCAAATGCCTGTCGTCACCTGGCTGGGCTATTCTGTGCATGGCAACGAGTCAAGCGGGGCCAATGCCGCATTGCTGGTTGCCTACTATCTTGCTGCAGCCGAAGGAGAGGAAGTAGATCGCCTGCTTCAGGAGTCGATCGTATTGCTGGACCCGACCTACAATCCGGACGGAATTGATCGTTTTGCGACGTGGGTGAACAATAACCGTTCATTCACACCATCCGGCGATCCTTACCACCGCGAACACCGCCAGCCCTGGCCCGGATCACGCACCAACCACTACTGGTTTGATCTTAACCGGGACTGGATGCCGGTCCAGCATCCCGAAAGCCGAAGCCGGGTGCGCACGTATCAGGCCTGGAAGCCGAATGTGCTCACCGACCATCATGAAATGGGCCCTCAGGCAACCTACTTTTTTCAGCCGGGAGTGCCATCCCGCGACAACCCGCTCACGCCGCAGCGTACGTTCGAGCTCACCGCCATGCTGGCAGAGTACCATGCAAACTATCTTAACAAGGTGGACCAGCTTTACTGGACCGGCGAAATTTTTGATGATTTTTTCATTGGCAAGGGCTCCACCTATCCGGATTTGCAAGGGACTGTTGGAATACTGTTTGAACAGGCCAGTTCTCGGGGACATCTGCAGGAAAGCCGGCATGGCGATGTTGCCTTTCCAGTGACTATCCGCAACCAGTTTTTGACATCACTCTCCACACTGTACGGAGCCAGGGATCTGCGCATTGAGCTCCTGGAGCACATGAGGGAATCCGCATCGAGTGCGGTAGAAGACGCCCGGAACAATCCGGTGAAAGCGTGGGTTTTCGGGGATCCGTTTGACCGGGCGCGGAATGCCCATCTGCTGGACCTTCTGTCACATCATGCCATTCGCATCCATGAACTTGAAGGATCGGTTACCGTGGACGGACATCGCTTTGAGAGTGGTCATGCCTGGATCATACCGGCCGAACAGCCGCAATACCGGCTGATCCGCAGCCTGTTTGAGATGCGCAAGGAGTTCCAGGACAGTGTGTTTTATGACATATCCACCTGGACACTACCGCTGGCTTTTGATATCCCGTATGCTGAATTGGATCGTAGAAGGTATCGTGAAAACATGCTGGGAGCAGTCATTACCGATCCTGTTTTTCCAACCGGCCGACTCAGATCAGGAACAAGTACGGAAGCATCCTCTGATGTTACCTCGCCTGCCTCAAGTGAGACCTCCAACCCAACACCCTCCCGGGTTGCTTCTGATGCTTTGAATCCAGATCCCTCGGCAGATTCGGCCACGGCCCATTCCCCGAACCAGACCGGTCCGTACGCCTATTTGTTTGAATGGCATGAATACTATGCGCCACGAGCGGCATACCGTTTGATGGAGGCCGGTGTACGCATCAAGGTAGCGACACAGCCCTTCCGGGCAGTTACAGCTGAAGGGCCGCACGACTTTGATTTTGGTACGATTCTGGTGAGTACCGGCATTCAGGATCAAGTGGATGCGGATGCGCTCCGTGAACTGATAGTGAAAGCTGCAAATGAGGACGGTGTGGATGTGCACGTGGTAAACACGGGTCTGACGAAACGGGGAATAGATTTGGGAAGCCCATCCTTTCAGGCCCTGGAAATGCCCGCGGTCCTGGTTGTCACAGGTGACGGGGTCAACGCGTACGAGGCGGGTGAAGTTTGGCATCTGCTGGACCAGCGATACCGGATGCAGGTGACGATGGCCGACATCAGGTATCTGAACAGTGTCGATCTGAATCGCTATAATACCGTGGTAATGGTGCACGGCAATTACCAGCGGGTGACGGAGGCTTTCAATGAACGGCTGAAACAGTGGGTTGAAGCGGGCAACGCCTTGATATTGCAGAAAGGAGCCGTTTCCTGGTTTGCGGAACAAGACCTGGTAGACTTTAATATACAAAGTGCAGCGTATTCCAGTTCGGGGATCAGTGATTTTCGTTACCGGGACCTGGCATCACTTCGCGGATCGCGTGTTATTGGCGGGGTAATAATGGAGGCGGAACTGGACCGGACCCATCCGCTCGGGTATGGTTTCAAGCGTGACCGAATACCTGTTTTAAGGAACAGCACCTTGTTCCTTGATGATCCGGAAAACCAGTTTGCGGTACCCGTCCGATATACAGAAGAGCCGCTGCTCAGCGGTTTTGTATCCACTGAAAACCGGGACTGGCTGCCGGAAATACCGGTTTATCTGGTGGCACGCATGGGTTCAGGTCGTGTAATTATGACAACGGACAATCCGAATTTCCGCGCTTTCTGGTTCGGGACAAACCGGTTGTTTGGCAACAGCCTCTTCTTCGGGCGCATCATCCACCGGGATGCCACAATTCCCTGATAAACCGGGAGGCTGAATCCGGTTAGCTGAAAAAGGATTGAAACGGGCATACAAGGCTACTGAAAACCCATTTAATCCGGACATACGCAGGATTACAGTCCGGCCTGCTTCTTCAGTTCATCAACAGCATCCAGCTTCTCCCATGGGAACTCCTCCCGCCCGAAATGGCCGTATGCAGCAGTTTTTCGGAATATGGGTTTGCGAAGGTCAAAGCGGCGAATGATTCCATCCGGTGTGCAGTCAAAGTTTTTCTTAACGATTGAAACCAGTTTGTCATCACTGATTTTTCCTGTTCCATAGGTGTTGACGTTGATGGAAACCGGCTCGGCTATGCCGATAGCATAGGCCAGCTGGATCAGGCACTCGTCAGCGATCCCGGCCGCGACAATATTTTTGGCGATATGTCTTGACGCGTAGGCTGCGCTGCGGTCCACCTTGGAGGCATCCTTGCCCGAAAAAGCGCCGCCGCCATGGGCTCCCCGTCCGCCATAGGTATCCACAATGATTTTCCGTCCGGTAAGGCCGGTATCACCATGCGGCCCACCAATAACAAACTTTCCGGTGGGATTGACGTGAAGGATAGTGTCATCATCCATCAGCTCTTTAGGGATAACACGGGGAAGCAGGAAGGTTCGGACATCCTCTTTTATTTTTTCCTGTTCCACGGCTTCATCATGCTGGGTTGAGACGACAATGGTGTGAATTCGAACCGGGTTGTTGTTATTATCGTATTCGACGGTTACCTGGCTCTTGCTATCAGGCCGAAGATAGGGCATGTGGGTGGTATTTTTACGGATATCGGCCAGTATTCGCACTAAATCATGCGCATATTGAAGCGTCATCGGCATGTAGGTGTCGGTTTCCCGGCTGGCATAACCGAACATCATGCCCTGATCGCCAGCTCCAAGACGATCGACCCCCATGGCTATATCTGGACTTTGCTGATGTATTGAGACCATCACGCCGCATGAGTCCGCATCGAACCGATATCCGGGCTTCGTGTACCCTATTTCACGAATCACATCCCGAACCACTTCCTGGACATCAACATATGCTTCTGTTGTCACTTCTCCTGATATTACAGCGAGACCGGTGGTAACAAGTGTCTCTACAGCTACGCGAGAATTGGGATCCTGGGCAAGCATGGCATCCAGGATGGCATCGGAGATTTGATCGGCGACCTTGTCGGGATGGCCCTCGGAAACGGATTCGGAAGTAAAGAAATTTTTCATTGTATTGTGATACTGGTGCAGGTCTGTTCAATCTTTTTTGTAGCTGGCAAATATACGAAAAAAAGCACTGGTTAAGAAAAGGGCATTAACCGCCCGAAAACAGATCTTTTCCAGAATCATACTTTACCGGAACCGGGATGCCGAGATATTGGAAGGCTTTTCGGGTTGTCACCCTGCCCTTGGGTGTTCGCTGCAAAAAACCCTCCTGTATCAGAAATGGCTCATAGACCTCCTCGATCGTTCCTTTGTCTTCTCCCACAGCAACGGCAAGGGTACCCAGACCTACCGGACCGCCCTGGTAATTTTCGATGATACTGTTAAGAATCCGGATATCCATTTCGTCCAGTCCGCGCGGATCCACATCAAGCGCGTTTAAAGCTTTGTCTGCTATCTTTTCATCAATTTCCGATTTGTTTTCGACTTCAGCAAAGTCTCGTGTTCGTCGCAGCAAGCGGTTTACAATACGCGGAGTGCCCCTGCTTCTCCGGGCGAGCTCATATGCACCGCCTTCGGTGATATTGAGTCCGAGAATGCCCGCCGATCGCACGGCAATGTGCTGAAGGAGTTCCACGCCGTAATAATCCAGCCTCAGATCAATACCGAAACGGGCCCGGAGTGGCGAAGTAAGCAGACCCTTTCGGGTTGTGGCCCCGATAAGGGTGAATGGCATTAGGTCGATCTGTACACTGCGCGCACTGGGACCGGAATCGATGACGATATCCAGTTTGAAATCCTCCATAGCCGAGTAAAGATACTCTTCTATTACGGGGTTCAGCCGGTGTATTTCATCTATGAACAGCACATCACCTCTTTCCAAATTGGTGAGCATTCCAGCCAGATCACCAGGCTTTTCTAATACGGGGCCGGTTGTCGGCTTGATTTGAACACCCATTTCATGGGCGATGATGTAGGCCAGCGTGGTTTTTCCGAGGCCGGGCGGACCGGATAAAATCACATGGTCCAGGGCATCACCGCGCCGACGGGCTGCCTTGATGAAAACCTCCAGATTGGAGATGATTTTATGCTGCCCGATAAACTCAGGAAGCCGGGAAGGACGGATATGCTGCTCAAAGCCGGGATCGTGGTCGGAGGCACTCAGCAGAGGGTTAGCCACAGTACAGGAACGTTCGTGAATAAAGGATGATACAAGAGGTAAAAATACACAGCACCGGGGCACAATTGCCAAAAAACGTTTGGAAATTATTCCTGCTGCACATATCGAATCTTTCGAAGCAAGTCTATGGCCTCTTGCTGATATTCACTTCCTCTTTCCAGAACGATGCCGGCGCTCTCCCGTGCCCGTTCCAGGTCATTAATGGCCAGGAAGCTGTTGGTCATAAGCCAGTAGCACGATTCGGTCCGGACAGCGCCGTTCAGCTGTACGCAGTCAACGGATTGAAACAGATCAGCTGAAGCGGTGTAGTTGCCGGAGTTATAGTGCATAATGGCCAGGTTGTAACTAACCCAGTCCCGATTGATGTTATCGGATTCCAGCAAACGTTCGTATTCCATTATGGCGCCATCGGAATTTCCCGACAGGGACAGAAGATAGGCCCGGTACAGCCCTTGCTTATACTCCGGTATCTCGGATGCCGGCGATCTCGAAATATCAGGAGCGATCAGATTGGCACTGTGAATTTCATCGATCAGTGGTCGAATACTGGTATCTACCGGGCTCCTGAATATATTCAGAAGGAGTGCGACTAAGACAACTGCGGCCAGTGCAGCCACCCATGGTGTTTTACTGTCCCTGACAAAACCGCTGTAAGGATCATTGTCATTCAAACTTTCATCATCATTTCTTTCAAGCTTTTTACGGATTTTTTCCACATCCGTTCTCTTCATTGCCGCTTGAGTCTCAAGCAGGGGGTAATATTCAGGATTCTGCATTAGCAGGATCCACAGATGATCTGTCTGCGACTGATTGAGCCGTCCTTTCAAATAATCATCAATAAGCCTTACGACGTCTGATGGGGTATCTTTTGGCATAATAGTAACAATGTTTAAATATTTATCTATAAGACCAGGATAGAAGCCATTCCTTACACCTACTCATTCATTTTTTTTTTAATGCATTCGCTCAGCTTTTTTACCAGCCGGTGCCTTTTTGTCCATACATTATTGACAGACATGTTAAACAATTGGGCCACAACGCTTCCCCGTGCATTGGGATTCTCAATCCAGAACAGAATGAATTCGCGTGAATCTTCATCGAGTTTTTCCAGACACGATTCCAGAGCTTTTTTCCTTTCCTGAGCTGCAAGGCGGTCAATCTGTTCCTCGACGGGTGCATATATTTCCATATCCTCCTGAAAATTGCTTCTTCTCTGCTCAAACCGGACGCGCATATACCTGTTTTTTGCACTTTGCAGCAGGTATGAGTAAATGCTGTCCGGATCACGGATCGCCCCTTTCCGTACGCGCTCCATGGTTTTGACAAGAGCATGCTGGGCACAGTCTTTCGCATTATGTTCGTCCGCCCTCATGGTAGTGCGCAGGTAGGAGCAAAGAACTGCAAAAGCCTCACTGTAAAGCTCACTGAACTCCTTGGTGTTCCCGTTTTCAAGTGCTTCTACGAACTTCCTGTAGTCCATACCCTGCCTCAGATTTCCGTTATTTTTCTGCATTTGTAATTGGATCATCCCGATTGAAACCCGTGTAGCTGCTATGAGCCCAATAAACATCATCACCGTGCAACAGTCAACACGAGAGCACATAATGGCGATCATTGTCACGAATTTGTACGCATAATAATGAAACTGCGCATCCTGTTGTAAAAAAAGTTATTTTTATCCAAATGTTGAGAACCCCGTGTGAAACTCATGTATCGAGTACAGCTCCAAAACTTCGAAGGACCGCTTGACTTGCTGCTTTTTTTTATAAAGCGGGATGAACTGGACATCTACGATATCCCCATATCCTACATCACCGAACAGTTTCTGGAGTACATCCGGTTTTTTGAGGAGCTGGACCTGAGCGTGGCGAGTGAGTTTATATATATGGCCAGTACCCTGATGGCCATAAAGGCGCGGATGATGCTGCCGGAACCGGAAACAGATGATGATGACGATGCAGAGCAGGATCCTCGCTTTGAGCTGGTCCAGGCCCTTCTGGAGTACAAGCGATACAAGGAGGTTGCCGAAGAGATGATCGTGCTTGATAAAAAAGCAAGGAATTCTTACATCAGAGGCAATATGGAGCCAGACCAGGTCGAACAGGAGCACAAGGGGGAAGCGCTAAAGGAGGTGACGATGCTGGACATCATGGCTGCATTCAAAAATGTCATGAAGTCGGTTGTTGACATCCAGTACCACGATGTCCGACGAATGGAGACGGATGTGGAAACACAGTCAGACTACGTTGTCAGTCACCTGCAGAAACACGGCAAAAGCTCCTTTCAGCAGTTATGCACGGGTCTGACATCCCGTGTTTATGTTATTGTGACATTTTTGGCTATTCTCGAACTAATAAAGGAAAGGCAGGTTAAGCTGCTTGCAACCGGTAATCACATGGAGTTCTTCCTTGAACTTTACACCCCCGATGAACTGGTCAAAGCCGGCAAACCAGCCTGATAATCACGCAATATTGCCCATGTCCAGGCTATTTCATTATTTCTCTGGCAGGACTCTCATCCTCCTGCTGATCTTCATCTGTCCCGCCTGCGCGGCCTCGTCGGAGCTCCCCGGCGATGCGACACCGGAGGCATCTGTCCTTCCTGCCGGCGAAAGCCCGGCGCGTTTTGTGGAGGAATCATTTCTGATGGAACAGATCCGGCAACTGGCTTCCGACGACATGATGGGTCGAGGTACGGGTCAGTCAGGCTCACAACGGGCTGTGGATTACCTGGAACAGTATTATACCTCCGGTTCATTTTCTGAATTTGACGGCCTGTCTGTTGTGCGCCAATCGTTTCTGCTGGAGGGGGTCTTCTGGGATGCCGTCAGCTATGATGTCTACAGGGTGGATGCCGGGGATACGGTGTATTTGTCACGTGCAATGCTGGAAAAGGGCAGCGGAGCGGATTTTTTCCCGCTATCAAACGGAACCCGTGCTTACGATGCCCCGGTGGTCTTTGCCGGTGACGGCGTGTTTGACTTGCCTGTACGGGATGTGCGCAGCGCGCTGCAGAACAGCTGGGTGATGATGTTCGAACCCGAATCCGGTCGGGACGGGTCGCGGTCTTCAGATGTGCACAAAATGACCACCAAATATGGCGCAACGGGCGTGATTTTCATCCCGGTTGATGACACGCAGCCATGGCGGGAAAAATCTCTGGAGATGAGTCGCCAGCTGGAGCGTCCGACACTTGTCCGTCGTCCTGATGAAAGATACAGCGGGTCGGGTGGTTCGGCAGGCGTGAGCGTTTCTGTCCGGCCGGACCTTGCTGTCAGCATGCTCAGTCTGGAAAATTACGCGGAGCTCGACAGCCTGCGCCGGCACTGGCAGAACAGCAGTTCCTCTCTGATGCCCAGGGATACCGGCTATCGGTTCAGAAGCACGCCATCGCTGAATGTCCGCACCTTCGAAGAGGACAATCTGTTCACGGTTATTCCCGGCAGGGATGTGGAGCTGAGCCGGGAAATGCTAGTGCTCACGGCCCATTATGATCATCTGGGGCTCGGAGAGCCGGATGACAGCAACGATTTGGTATATAGCGGAGCTGATGACAATGCAAGCGGCACAGCGGTACTTATGCAGGTTGCGCAGGCGTTTCATGAAGCGGCCGGTGATGGCTATCATCCATCCCGCACCCTCGTTTTTCTGCATACCGCTGCCGAGGAGTGGGGACTTCACGGAGCCCGGTATTTCGTTGATAATAATCCATTTCCCGATCAGGAGATTGTGGCAAATGTGAATGTGGATATGGTAGGCAGTGTGGATGATATCTACTCCGGACAAGAGGACAGCAGCTACGTTTATGTGATTGGAGCCGGACTGGTGTCCACCTTGCTCGATGATCTGGTCCGGTCGGCCAACGAGGCCACAACAAAGCTCAATTTAGACGAAGTCTACAACGACACGGGACATTATCTGCAGCTCTACCGCAGAAGCGATCATTGGCCGTTTGCCTTGAGAAACATACCCTTCGTTTTCTTTTTCTCCGGCCTGCACGAACATTACCACAAGCCGTCGGATACCCCTGAAAAGATAGCCATAGCGCAACTTGCTGCCCGCGCAGAACTGATTACGGAGCTGGTCTGGTATCTGTCGGAGGTTAAGGAGAGGCCGGAATCCGACAGGCAGCGATTCGGGCGCAACCGCATTCCCGCCCGTTGATGCAGCCCAAAGGCCGTCACACCGCTATGATGCGCTGATATTTTTCTCGAACAGGGCCTGGACAAACGGAGCGCGTTCAAATACCTGCAGATCCTCGATTTTCTCCCCGACCCCGACATATTTGACAGGGACGGACATCTCATGCGAAATTCCGATCACAATACCACCCTTGGCTGTGCCGTCCAGCTTTGTGAGTGCGAGCCCCGTCACATCCACCACATCGGAAAACGCCTTGGCCTGCTGCAATGCGTTCTGTCCGGTAGATGCATCCAGTACCAGCAGCACTTCGTGAGGTGCGCCTTCCACCACTTTCCCCATGACGCGCTTGATTTTTCCAAGCTCGTCCATAAGGGCTCTTCTGTTGTGAAGGCGGCCGGCCGTATCCACCAGAACGACATCGGCACCCCGTGATTTGGCCGATGCCACGGTATCGTAGGCAACGGCAGCGGGATCGGCACCCTGTCCCTGCTGGATCAGTGTTACGCCGGCCCGCTCCGACCATATTCGCAGCTGCGCTACCGCACCTGCGCGAAAGGTGTCGCCTGCCCCGAGCATTACATTCTTTCCCGCCAGCTTGTACATGTGGGAAAGCTTGCCGATGGTGGTTGTTTTCCCGACGCCATTGACACCGACCACCATGATCACATGCGGCTTGTGTTTCAGCTCCGCATCAAATTCGGCCGGACGATCCGCTTCGTTGTCCTTCAGGAGTCCGGTTATCTCCTCTTTCAGTAAGTTCTGCAATTCGCTGCTGCTGACGAACCTGTCCCTCGCAACCCGCTCCTCAATCCGCCGGATCACTTCAAGTGTGGTTTTCACGCCTACATCGGAGGTGATGAGGATTTCCTCCAGATCATCCAGCACTTCGTCATCAACCCGGTCCTTGCCGACCAGCGCCTTGCCGATTTTATCCAGAAATCCGGTCCGGGTTTTCTCTAATCCCTCCTGCAGCTTTTCTTCTTTTTTCCCGAATCCCAGTTTGTCAAAAAATCCCATTATGGTTGTTCCTTGGTTATGATTGCAGATAATGTAGTACCCGGGATGATGCGGCTCAGTTGTACTCGGCGCCTTTCTTTTGAATCTGAATGTAGCGGTGCACGTATGAGCCGAGCGAGTATATCATCAAAATAAGGCTTAGCCACATTAAAAATTCGATTGTTTGCTGTCT
>SLKA01000077.1 GCA_007134845.1 Balneolales bacterium | reverse complement strand
TCGCTCCGAAAAAAATTATTTATGTGAGCTGCAACAGCGCCACCCAGGCCCGTGATGTTGCCATGCTTGCTGAGCAATACAACGTGAAACAAATCCAGCCGGTCGACATGTTTCCCCGGACATATCATATCGAGTCGGTGGCCGTTCTATCAAAGAAACCTATTTGAAATTAGCGAATCAGATGAAATGTCCATGATCGGGAATGATCCCGGACACACAGGAGCATGATTATAATCGTCATGGACATTCTATCTGACCTCTTGAATCAATAATTATAAACAGATGAAAATCAGTGTCATCGGAGCCGGTTTAGGTGGAATATCTGCAGCAGCAATGCTGGCCTCCCAGGGGCATAGGGTGGATTTATTCGAGCAAAATGAGAATATTGGCGGCAAAATGCAGGAAATACGCGAAGCCGGCTTCCGATTCGACACCGGTCCGAGCCTGCTTACCATGCCGTTTCTGCTGGAGCAGGTGTTTGAACGATGCGGCAAATCTGCATCCGACTACCTGGAATGGGTCCAGCCGGAGCCGATATGCCGCTATCAGTTCCCTGACGGCGCCGTATTTCATAATTATCATGATCCGGCAAGAAACCGGGAAGAGCTGATGCGTATCGCCCCGGAGGATGTGGAAGCGTGGGATGATTTCCTGAATTACGGATTCGATCTGTACCGCCGAACCGCCGAGACGTTTCTTTTCAACCCGCTGCAGGACTTGCGTGATATGCAGCTCCGTGACATCCCCGATTTTCTCCGTATTGACGCCTTCTCTACCGTATCAAAGCGTGTTGATGATTATTTCAGCTCCCCAAGGCTTCGCCAGCTCTTCAAGCGTTTTCCGACTTACAACGGATCTTCACCATACCTGGCTCCCGCGACACTGAATGTGATTCCATATGTAGAAATTCGTCTGGGCGGTTATTACATCAGAGGCGGCATGTACAATCTCGCGCGCGCCCTTGTGAAGCTGGCCGAGGACTCCGGGGTGCGTATTCACACAGGCATACCGGTGGACATGATCGTTCCGGATCCCGGCCGAAAACGCACGATATCGGGGATCATGATCAACGGCAAGCAGTACGAGGCCGATGCCGTGGTCGCCAACAGCGATGCCACTGCAACCTATATGAGTCTGTTGCCGCGCAACGCATTATCTCCACTGAAAAAAAGAAAGATATCACGCATCGAACCTTCATGCTCGGGATTCGTCGTATTACTTGGACTGAATCGCTCCTATCCGCAACTCCGGCACCATAACATCTTCTTCTCTGAAAATTACGAAGAGGAGTTCAGGGCGATTTTTGAGTTGAGAGAGCCACCGCAGGATCCCACGGTATATGTCACCAACACATCCGTAACCGATCCCCATGACGCCCCGCCCGAATGCTCAAACCTTTTCATGCTGGTGAATGCACCATATACGGCAAATGGCCAGCTTTGGCATGAATGGATGGAAACCTATACGGATCACATCATCCTCACCATGGAGGCACGCGGACTTGAAGGACTCAGGGATGCCATTGTGGTCCGGAAAGTGATCACTCCACCTGATTTTGAGCGATTGTACGGATCTAATAAAGGAAGCATCTACGGAACCAGCTCCAATAATCGGAATGCAGCATTCCTCAGACCGCGCAACAAGTCGCCCTGGTACGACAATCTCTTTCTCTGCGGCGGCAGCACACATCCGGGCGGAGGCATTCCACTGGTGATGCAATCGGCCATGAATGTTGATGCGCTGGTGAAGCGCCGGTTTGGTCATAATTCGTAAGAACGGCTCTGCCGGCATCACTGCGAATCGGTTTCATGACCCTGTCTTTCCTTTGCATCCCACCCTTTTTCCAAGATTAATCACTTCCACATCCACAATTTTGCTGTTTTCAAGTCCGAACCGGACGACAGTCCGGAACTCGTGAAACCCGTGCACCCCGGCCGCACCGGGATTCATGTAGATCATACTACCCTTTTCATGATCACGGGCGATTTTAAGGATGTGCGTATGTCCGCAAATAAAAAGGTCGGGAGGATTCTGTTCAAGGTCCTTTTTGATGGGAAGCGCATAGCGTCCGGGATTGCCGCCGATATGCGTGATCCAGATATCCACCCCCTCCTTGTCAAACCGCTGATGCAGCGGGTAGTCGGCGCGGATATCCTGACCGTCAATATTTCCATAGACACCCGTGAGCGGTGCAATCGCTTCAAGTTTTCTGGCGACATCAACACTCCCGAAATCGCCGGCATGCCAGATTTCATCCACACCGGTGAAATAATCGGCAATTTGCGGATCCAGATAGTGATGGGTGTCTGAAATCAGCCCTATTTTAAGCATCGTACATATTGTGTATCATAGGGTCTCGGTTTGCTATCCTGCCATTATACGGCAATATGAAACCGGGGTAAAGCATTTTCTGATGTTGCTCACCGATTTTTCCATCACACACTGAACCTGTCCAAACCTGTTTGAAATGCCTGATTTCAGTATCGTCATTGTCACCTGGAATGCCCTGCATCATCTAAAAACCTACCTGCCGTCGGTATGGGAGCACTCCCGGAGCGAAGCTGAAATCATCATAGCTGACAATGCCTCAACGGACGGGACGGCGGAATGGATTGCCGGGAATTATCCGGAAATGATGGTTGTGACCATGGACCGCAATTATGGATACTGTGGCGGGAACAACCGGGCTGCGGTTCATGCCCGGGCGGAAAACCTTATTTTTTTGAATAATGACGTGGAGGTCACTCCCGGATGGCTTGCTCCACTCAGGGAGATACTCGGGTCGGATGCCAATGTGGCAGCAGTGCAACCGAAACTGCGAAGCTGGAGCGATCGGAACTATTTCGAATATGCCGGAGCGGCGGGCGGTCTGCTCGACCGGTACGCCTACCCGTTTTGCCGGGGACGCATTTTCGATACGCTGGAAGAGGATGCGGGCCAGTACGACCAGGCGTGTGATATCTCCTGGGCCAGTGGGGCCGCGCTGGTCATCCGGCGGGAGTTGTTTCTGGAGTGCGGTGGATTTGACGAGACTTTCGAGTTTCATATGGAGGAGATCGACCTTTGCTGGCGGCTCTGGAACCGGGGATACCGGGTTCGTTTCTGCCCTGATTCGGTCGTGTACCATCTGGGCGGCGGCTCCCTTCCACCCGATTCTCCCCGCAAGATTTATTACAACTACCGCAATAACCTGAAAATGATCTGGAAAAACGTGCGATCAAAACACCTGCTCGTACGCCTTTGGATTCGCCTGTTCCTGGATGGCGTGGCTTTCTT
>SLKA01000039.1 GCA_007134845.1 Balneolales bacterium | reverse complement strand
CCGGACAAATAACATTGTTTCATAGGGGGGGATTGATTTTGGAAAAGACGAATAATCTGTCCTAAATGTACCTAATCATAGAGAATTTGAATATCTTGAAACGTTTTGGACAGCTGTGATTCCATAACAATCAATGGCAACCTACCGGAAAATTTTCCTAATAGTAAATAAGCAGTTTTTCCAACATATAACCTGTTCAGTTTTTGGGGAGTGAATTACGTTTATTCCCTCTACCGAAGCTGGCTTGCATAAAGTGCAATCATTGATTAATTTAATATCAGTGATATCATGAAAATCGAATGAAACTGAGCGAGGAACCGGCAGTTGTCCCTGTTCCGGTCTCTAGTTTCGTTATAACTATCCATTCAACTCATGGCAAGTATCACCATTCGAAATCTGGACAAGGATGTAAAGAAGCGGCTCAGGATTCAGGCCGCCTTGCATGGTCACTCCATGGAGGAGGAGGCCCGGAGCATCCTCAAATCGGTGCTCAGCAAGGAGCCCCGCGAACCGGACAACCTCGCATCGGCCATCCGCACTCTCTTCAAACCTCTGGGTGGCGCAGAGCTGCCACAGACGCCCCGGGAACCCATCCGTGAACCGAAAGAATTCGGTATGGATATATGATTATTCTGGACACAAATGTATTGTCAGAGCTTGTCAAGCCTTCACCGGATCCGAATGTCGTGCACTGGATCGGTCAAAAACCTGTTGCTTCCCTATTTACGAGCACGATCACCCAGGCGGAAATTTTATACGGTGTTACTTTGATGCCGGATGGTGACCGCAAAACGCTCTTGCTGAAAGCAGTTTTTAGAATGTTTGATGAACTGTTTGCCGGACGGCTGCTGCCTTTCGATGCCGAAGCTGCCATGAATTATGCCCTGATCGCCTCCGATCGACGCCGGGCTGGACGGCCCATTAGCCAGTTTGATGCACAAATTGCTGCGATTGCCCGGTCGCGGGAGGGACGGCTTGCCACAAGGAATGTATCGGATTTTGAGGGCTGCGGCATTGTGGTCGTCAATCCCTGGGTGGAACAGTCTGCTTGACTGCTATTCCGATGATATGAAGACTCCCGGCAGGCCAGTACTTGCATCGGAAAAACAGGAACGTCAATTTCCATAAAACCGCCATCAGCCCCGGTTCCAATGTCATACAAAGTGTATAAAAATTATCCCAACCACTTCAATTTCGGACTGCACATCGCCGATTTTGGTTGCTTTTAATCCCTGATTGGATTAGAATGCCATAAGACACGCCATTTTATTTTGCATCATGCGTGCCATGGTGTTGCAACAGAGGAGTGTCCGGTTGCGCCTGCGGTTGACAGACGTTGAATTGCATTTGGTTTGTTGGCAGTCGTCTATAAAATCAGATGCAATGCGAGCAAATATTCATAGCTATATCAACTTGCAACATAACGGGAGAAAAAAATGAAAGCGCAAATGTCAGTCACAATAAGCCCAAAGGTTATCCGGCAATGGGTGTGCAAGGTTGCCGGTTTGCAGATTCTGATCGCCGGTTTGTTGACATACGGCTGTGACAGCACTACTTCCCCGGACACTACAGCCGTAGAACCTGGTTCGTTTGCCATATCCCGAATTCATACTAAAGCCGCGGTACATCAGGCGGCTTCTGGACACGAATCGAGTCAGAATACCGTTTCGTTTGATCTTGGCAATGTGGATAATACCTCTGATTACTTCTTTGTATTGACCAACGCCGGTGATACCGACATTGAAGACATCACACTCGAAACGCAGCATTCCGGCTTTACGATCTCACCGAACTACATTGAAGTCCTATCACCTCAAAATGAGATGTCTCTGCACCAGGTGTTGAAACTGACGATCACACACGGCACATCGCCCAGCGGAGTGGCCCATGCTCCACTATTGGAACCGGGTCCGCTGACATCAGCTCTTCAGATATCGGGCAGAACAAAGAATGAACAGGGCGATTCGCTGAAAGCTGAGCTGAATGCCGATGTGTCAGTAGTGGCCAGGCTGTCCGACTTGCAGATATACAGCGGGTCACAACAGATTGATTTGGGTAGTCCGTCCGGTGGAATTTTAAACAGCCGCTTGTATGAAGGAACTTTGCGTCGCTATGATGTGCCCAGAAATGATATTACCGTTGAAAATACCGGCAATGCGGAGCTGATATTTACCACTTATAAATATGGATATCCCTATTTTGAGCAAGAAACTGAATTCACACTGGAGCCAGGGGACACCGCAACGTATTCATGGCCACTGGTAGGGGACAATAACGCCTCCTGGTTCGCTTTTGTAATGGATCCGGGGAACATTATTACGGATCACAGGCGCTTGCCAATCCAAAATGACGGAATGGTCTATATTCTACTGGACGGCCGAAATCATCAAGCCGGTTATCTTGATGATGATCCTTTTCCGGATGAGTGAACGGATATATTCGAGGCCGCCGATCTGTCCAGCGGTATCAATGATACTGATCAGATAAGCCGATTCAGGTACGATCAATCCAATAACCTGGTTCTCTGTGAAGATGCATCACGGCAGCCAGGGATACTTGCGGAAATTCGGCTTACGCTTCTCTAGATAGGCGTTTTTGCCTTCCTGGCCTTCCTCGCTCATGTAGTACAGCAGGGTCGCGTTGCCGGCCAGCTCCTGGATGCCCGCCTGTCCGTCAATGGCTGCATTAAAGGCCGATTTCAGGCAGCGGATGGCAATCGGGCTCTTTTCCAGAATTTCCTGCGCCCACGTCACGCCCTCGGCCTCCAGCCGGTCGACCGGAACCACCTTGTTCACCAGGCCCATTTTTTCGGCCTCTTCGGCATTGTACTGCCGGCACAGGTACCAGATCTCCCGCGCCTTTTTTTGCCCGACGATGCTCGCCAGGTAGCTCGAGCCAAATCCACCATCAAAACTGCCCACTTTGGGTCCGGTCTGACCGAAAACGGCATTCTCGGCCGCAATGGTGAGGTCGCAGATTACATGGAGCACATGCCCGCCGCCGATGGCATAACCCGCCACCAGCGCAATCACCGGCTTGGGCATCGAGCGGATCAGCCGCTGCAGGTCCAGTACGTTCAGGCGCGGCACCCCGTCGTCGCCGACATACCCCGCCTCGCCGCGGATCTTCTGGTCGCCGCCAGAGCAGAACGCGTACTTGCCGTCCCTGGCCGGACCCTCGCCCGTCAGCAGCACCACGCCGATCTCATTGTCCTCACGCGCATCGGCAAACGCCTCATACATCTCGAAAATGGTTTTCGGGCGGAAGGCATTGCGGATCTCCGGCCGGTTGAAGGCAATGCGTGCGATGCCGTCCATCTTTTTGTAAGTGATGTCCTCGAATTCTTTTACGGTTTTCCAGTTCATATCGGTCCATGTTTTAGCAGTGAAAAAAGTGTTTGAATATATGAAAATTGTGCGATCGGGGGGGAGGTTAGTGATACTCCTTGCAATCAAATTCCTTGCTATCAAGGTATGTCGCCGCTTCCGGTTCGGCCGGCTTCAGCAAGAAAACTCAACAGGCAGGAAAGATAACCGGCCGGATTGTCAACATGGACCCGGTGAGCTGCGTTCGGAATCATCTCGTGACGCGCATTCGGCAAGTGCCTGGCCATCTGGTCGGCAAGATCGTAAAATTTCGGATCGGATGCTCCTGTGACCAGTAGGACCGGTATGTTGATATGATGCAGCTCATCCCACAGCGGCGGCATCGATCCGGTCCCGAAGTCCCGGAGCCAGCGCGCCATCACTTCCGGATCCTGACTGCGCTGGATGGCGGCAAGCCGGTTATGGGGCTCGCTATGCTTGTCGTGATGTTTATTGGCGGATGCTTCGGATGTATCAGTAGAATCAGATGTGTCTTTTGAATCAGTTCCATCTGTTTTGTCAGCTTCACCTGTTGTGTCAGCTTCACCTGTTGCACCGGATTTGCCTGGTAATCCCTTTTCGTCTGATGCATCCGGTGCCCTGAAGAGCGGATTCTGCTCCCATTCATCCAGAAAGTCCGAAAAATCATGGTGGATGCGCTGCGCCCGTCCGGCGTCCGCTTCCCGCCGCAAAGCTTGCTGCTCCGGATCGGCAATGCCGGCCGTTGTGCTTTCCAAAATCAGGCCGGCCGCGCATTCGGCATATCGCACAGCCCATGACAGCGCCAACCGTCCGCCCATGCTGTAGCCGAGGACCCATGGCGGTGCCTGTTTGTTGGCCGAAATACGGGTTATTGTTTTCTGAAGCCCCTCCACCAGCGATGGCGCATCCAGGCGGGCTTCCGGATGTGACGGAATGATGTCCATGGTGACCGGATTCACAACCTTGCTCAGTTCCGGAAACAGATGCGTGAACTGCTGACCGCTGCCAAGGAAACCGTGCAGCAGCACAAGGTCAGGCCCGGACTTCCCGCAGTGACGCTGCACATGAAACTCCAGATCATGATGACGTACTATTTCCATGGAAACCAAAGTTGCGGGGAGTTAAGAAAGGGATGTGCGAAGGCGCATGGAAGCTTCGGTGTCGGTCCGGCATTCGAGGATGCCGATCCGGTGTGCTTCCAGCGACTTCCAGGCCGGCGCCAGGCTGTCCGGTGTGTCCGATGATGCAAACGGGATGCGGTGAGCACGGGCCAGATCCTCCGGCTCGACCTGCTGCGGTGTCTCAAAAAAATCGATATAGTTCTGATCGTGGTTTTCGAATGGCAGCATTCGGAAAATGGTGCCGCCCCTGTTGTTCAAAATGACGATTTTCAATGAGAGGTCTCTCTTCATCAGATTGTTCAGGGCGCTCGCATCATGAAGAAAAGCGAGGTCACCGGTAAACAGCACTACCGGTCTGGTACCCGCAAGCCCTGCACCGATGGCCGTAGCCGTCACCCCGTCAATGCCGCTGGCCCCGCGGTTTGCCAGTAGCGGAAGCTTCTGCACCACATCCTGCGGACCAAATTGCAGGTAGTCACGAATCGGGAATGAGTTGGATACCGCTGCAAGGGTATCCGGACGTGCTCCGATCAGCGGCAGTAGCTGCGCATAGACATGAGCGTCGGTCAGCCGGGATTCATTTCCAAGCAGCTCATCCAGCCTGCGAATGGTATCCCGGACCGAATCCATCCACAATTTTCCATATCTCGACCATTGCCTCGACCGGTCGGGGATGATATTCCTCACCACCGGATCCGAAAAATCGTAGTCACCAGCGCCGCCGGACAGGTAATGGGTCGCAGAAAGTGTCGCATCTTTCGTATCTGCATGGTCTCCGAACACGACTTGGGGTGATCTCCAATCCGCAAGGGCCTGCAAGGTGGACCGGTGCACCGGATCCCCACCGATCCGCAGGATCAGATCAGGCGACAGTTCGTTCAGCGTCCGGTCACCCTGCAGAACCAGGGAATGATGGTTTGTCCGGAAGGATGGTACGTGCGCCCCGGTTCCGGGATCCGGATTGCCGGTTTTGCCTTGTTTGCCGGCTGTATTTTGGCTACCGGTTACTTTGTGGATGTGGGCATCGTCGTCGCTTTGGCCGCCCGCTTCGTTAAGTACCGGTATGCCGGCCTCATCACAAAAAGCGAGGAGTGACCGTGCATCGTGATGCGAACTGCCGCGAATCACCAACGGCTGCCGGCATCGCGACAGGAGGGTGATGATCTCCTTCGGAAGCGGCCGCGGAGCTTCCGGAACGGTTTTTATCTCTTCATGTTGTCTTTTTCCGATCGTTTCGACACACTGCCGGATCTGGTCCGCATTTGGCTCCAGCGGCTTGCGGAACGGTAGATTCAGGTGAACCGGCCCTTTCCTGGAGACAGAGTAAAACACGGCCTGCCAGCCAAGCCGGTCCAGACGCAGCAGATCATCCCCGTTTTCAGACGGCTCACCTGTATCAAAAAAGAAGACCGGATACTCGCCGAACAGTTTGATCTGGTCGATGGTCTGAGACGATCCGGTGGCGCGCAGCGAAGGCGGACGGTCGGCCGACAAGACGATCAGCGGCGTGCCCGACATGCGGGCTTCAACGACGGCCGGCAAGGCGTTGGCCGCCGCTGTTCCGGAGGTGCAGACAAAAAGAGCGGGTGCGGGTGGGGACGCGGGCGCAGTTGATGGTGAGGGCGCCGAAACGGAAGTTGATGCTGGACCCGGACCCGGACCCGGTGCCGGCGTATATGTCGAAGCCGCCCTCATCCTCTCCTTACCGGCGCCAAGCGCCATAAACGCCGCCGCCCGTTCATCCAGAACAGAATGGCACCGGATTTCAGGATGACGAATCAAAGCCAGTGTAAGCGGGGTGGAGCGGGATCCCGGACTGATGAACGCCTCACGTAGGCCGTTGCGCCGAAGCGCATCCACCAGATGAAAACACCACTTCAGAGAGAGTCCGGCCCGGTCACTCAATAGCATATTCCAGTCCTTTTTGCATGGGTATGAACTTGATCCGGGTTTCCTCCCATTCGGCGGCCGGATCAGAATTCTCCACGATGCCGCATCCGGCAAAAAACTGGACATGTTTGCGCCGCACCAGGCCGCTGCGAATGGCAACGGAAAATTCAGCCCGTCGGTTCGTGTTGAACCAGCCAATGGGTCCGGCATACCATCCACGCTCTATCTGCTCAAGCTCCTGGATGTGGCCAAGAGCTCCAAATTCAGGATATCCTCCCACAGCCGGTGTGGGATGCAGCCGGGCAACGATATCCACAGGATTCATATCGGCGGACAATGAAGCGGCCACAGGGGTGCACAGATGCTGTACATTGGCATATTTTTTGATAACCGGTCGCGGCGCATGTTCCAGCGAATCGGTAATCAGATTAAGCTTTTCTCTGATCGAATCCAGCACGTAGGCATGCTCCTCCTGATCCTTGGCACTTTCCAACAGCTTTTTTTCATTGATGGCATCCTGAGTGGCAGTGACCCCGCGAGATATGCTTCCGGCCAGGGCTTCTGTTTTGACGTACTGGGACTGTAGCGAAAGCAGTTTTTCAGGTGTGCTGCCCAAAAACGTCGCTTCACCATTGAGCTGATAAATGAAGGAATAGCAGGATGGGTACTCCTTGCGGAGATAATGGACAAGTTTGGTACTGGAGACCCTGTTTTCAGTTCGAAGTCTGAGGTCACGGGCAATAACAATCTTCCGGTACATGCTGTTTTTGATGCCGTCACGGGCAAGTTCTACATTGTTGATCCATCGTATACGGTCCTGATCGGATTCCAGGCGGGTGATCTTTTTCCCCGGCCCGGAAGCATCATTCAGGATATGGCTTCGTTCAATATTGGTGCTCAGCCGATTCAGAAACCTGTGCATCCATTCGGAGAACCAGTAGCGTACCTCGTGAAGATCATCATCAGGTAGCCATGGCCGCGTGATATTGATCATTGAAAACTGACCGTCCCTGACAAGAAGCCATTCGGGCAGAAAAAACGACGCATTACCCAGCGGACTCCATGCGCCGGACAGGGGCTGATCAAAAAAGGAGAATCCACCGACCAGATGTGCACCTGCCATGCTGTGATTGATTTCACTGAAATGGCGCACTTTGGTTAGCAGCGCATTGGCCCGTCCAGAAACGTTTTCAAAGCGGTTGCTGCCAGTGTTCCTGATAAGCGCTACGCGATCACCCGCTGCAATGGCCATTTCATGTTCGGGGCGCTCCCAAAAAAACCGGGTTCCGTCCGAGTCACCGTTCAACTCCAGGACAGCCAGAGGATCAATGTTCTCGAATGGAACACAGAGTGTCAGGTACCCGGATTCATTTCGGAAACGGGTGCTCTCGTAAAAACGGATGAAACGGTCGGAATCCACCAGTGCATCCATGAATGTAGCCGGGGCGGTAGAAATTTTTTCAATGTGGTCCGACATATTGTAAAACCAGTTTCCCAAAAGTATTGATTTGAAAGATGTAGTTACCTGTGCAAGGTAGTTTAATCAGGTATGACTGTGATGGTGGTCATATCACATGGAATCAAGCATTACCCGGCATCACATGGCATCATCCACTTCACCGACTTCGTAGGGGTTCTGAATATTGTAATCCCTGGGATCAAAATCGGCCAGTTTGAAAAAATGATTCCATGCTTCTTCGCTGCAGCCGTTTTCATCCACCCAGCTTATATGACTTTGCTTGATCAGTCCAACGATACGCTTGGCATATTCCAGCCGCTTCTGCTCATCCCTGATGCGTGGAACAGCTTCAATCATAAGGTCCAGGTTGAGTCCGCAATCAAAATCAACGGGTTTACGTTTGGGTAGAAACATATGCAAGTTCTTAATAGTTAATAATAACATCACAATATAGTATCTTTCAGTGTCAGAAACACCAATAGTGCAGACGGGTTATAGACTGTAGTGCTTACGCTGTCTGAAAAAAATTATCGACAAGTTGAATATCGACAAGTTGGCAGATTCTTTCCGGCCCTGTCTGGCAAATCTAAAAAAACAAACGCAGTTAACATGTGGTACAGTTCCATCATTGAAACCGTGGGTAATACACCCCTGGTCAAATTGAATACCTTTCACAAGGAGCAGCCGGGAACCGTGCTTGCCAAAGTCGAGTACTTCAATCCTGGTCACAGTGTCAAGGACCGCATTGCCCTCAAGATGATTGAGGATGCGGAAAAAGCAGGAAAACTGAAACCCGGCGGCACGATCATAGAAGGTACATCCGGCAACACCGGAATGGGACTGGCACTTGTTGCGGCGGTGAAAGGGTACAAGTGCATATTCACGACAACGGATAAGCAGAGCATGGAAAAAGTAAACCTGTTGCGTGCGCTGGGTTGTGAAGTGCAGATTTGCCCAACGAATGTGGAACCCGAGGATCCCCGCAGCTATTATTCGATTGCCAAACGGCTGAGCGAGGAGATCCCCAACTCATTTTATCCGGATCAATACAACAACCTTAGCAACAGGCAGTCGCATTATGAGACGACCGGACCCGAGCTTTGGGATCAGACAGACGGGAAAATCACGCATTTTGTTGCAGGAATTGGAACCGGCGGTACAATTACCGGTGCGGCGCAGTATCTCAAAGAGAAAAATCCGGATATCAGAATCATCGGGATAGATTCGGTCGGGTCCATCTTTAAATCCTATTTTGAGACGGGTGTATTTGACAAGCGCCATATTGCTCCCTACATGACCGAAGGCATAGGTGAGGATATCATTCCTGAAAATGTGGATTTCAGCCTGATAGATGACATCATTCAGTGCCCTGACCGGGAAGCGTTTTTGACTACCCGCAAGCTGGCACGGCGGGAGGGGTTGTTTGTTGGTGGCTCCTGTGGCTCAGCCGTCTGGGGAGCGTTGCAGCATATCAAAAAAAATCCCCTGAAACCGGACGACATCATGGTGATCCTGCTGCCGGACAGCGGCACACGCTACGTTTCAAAGTTCTATAATGATGAGTGGATGCGCACCAATGGTTTTCTTGAAGAAGAGCACCGGCCCGATGTGGAAGAAGTGATTGAACTTCGCAGTGATGGAGTACGGAAGCTGATTACAGTTGACAGAGATGAAACGCTCGGAGAGGCGATAGAATTGATGAACCGGCACAATATCTCCCAGCTTCCGGTTATCAGTGGCAGCGATATCGTTGGCAGCCTTACAGAAACGAAAATTCTGGGCCTATTGACAAAATCAACGGATGCAAGGCACAAAAAGGTGGGAACGGTCATGGATGAGCCGTTTCCGACTGTTGCAATGGATTTGAAAATCGATCAGATTACCCGCATGTTATCGGGCGGACTTGCTGCGGTGATGGTACGGTTGGATGACGGACGCCACACGATCGTCACCCGGAGCGATCTCATTAATACATTGTCAAAAGCATCGGACCTGTCCCGGGAATAATATCACGGAACGGACGTAATAGAAAAAGAGAAACCAGTTACCAGGCATCACCAAAAAAATTAAGCGATATGGAAAAGAAAAAAGAGAAGAAAATGGAAATTGAACTGACAAGGGAGGAGGCACCGGGTACGTATTCCAATCTGGTGATGATCACGCACTCGCCGTCCGAGTTTGTCTTTGATTTTATTGCGATCATGCCCGGGCTGACCAAAGCCAAGGTGATGAAACGGATGATCCTGACTCCGGAACACGCCAAGAGGTTTTCCAGGGCGCTTCAGGACAATATTCGCCGATATGAAGAACTTCACGGCGAGATCAAGGAGCGGGGCAAGAACGAGCCCCAGCAGCATATCAGCTTTCGGGGACCGCTGCCGGAAGCATAGTAAGCTGACCAGGGTGCATGGATGATCGGGGTGCAGGAATAGCCGAAAGCGCAGGAATAGCCGAAAGCACAGGGTAGCCGAAAGCACAGAATGCCGTCGGCTATTTACGGGCTGAAAATAACAACAGCAGGGCCACAGCAAAAAAGAAAATGTGCGGTATGATCGCTGCGTGCATCGGATCCAGGGCTCCGCTGTAGCCGAAGGGCTCAAACAGTTTCATCAGGGCCAGATAGAGAAAACTGATGACAAGTCCGGCAGCGATATGCACGCCACGCCCACCGCGCCGTCTGACCGAGGCAATCGCAACCCCGATCAAAGTTACGGTTATAATGGCAAAAGGGTAGCTTAATTTGCCGTAAAACTGTACCGTTGGCATGGCTATTCCACCGGCACCACTGCGTTCAATAGAGGCAAGATAGTCACGGATTTCGGGGTAGGTCAGCTGATAGACATCAGAAGAGGTGCGGCCGAAATCGCGGGGAAACAGATTCAGTGTCGTATCTCTGCGGTCGAAGGTGATTTCCTCGTAACCGAATTCATGGAAGCGGGTGATGGTGCCATTGACCAACGTCCACTTCTGTTTTTCAGCATCCCAGGCCATGCGTCCCAAATCCATTGTCTCAATCAGTTTATCGTCATCGAAGGTATAAAAGGTAACACGATAGCCGATATTCTGACGGATATCAAAATAGTTGACGAGCATCAGGCGGTCGGGGGATTCCTGGCGATAAATCCGGTTGCGGTCGATTCGCTCGGTTCGCTTCATGATGAATTTCTGTTCGAATTCCGCCCGCACCGCATTGGATCGCGGTACGACATAGCCGTCGATGTAACTGATAGAACCGGCAACAAGTATGGAAAAAACAAGATAAGGGGCGAGCAGTCGATACAGGCTGATACCGGCAGCCCGCAAAGCTACAATTTCCAACCGGTTGGCCATCTGTCCGGTAAGCCAGAGGCAGGAAGCGAAAACGGCGACCGGCGAGACGAGCCTGATCATTTCCGGAATGTAGTTCAGATAATAGTCATACCAGATCTCGTTTAGCGTGGCGCCGCGATCGGTGAAGTCACCGCTGTTTTCCGAAAAATCAATGATGATGAAGATGAAGATCAGCAGACCGGTCACGAATCCGGTGATCGTCATCAATCTGGTAAAGATATATCGGTCAAAAGTTTTGATCATGGGCCCGCCTATCTCCTGAACATTACAAGATACATCAGCATAAACCCGGCCAGGGCAATGGTGATATTTCCGAACCACATCCCCAGAAACGGAGAAATGAACAGGCGGTCTGCCATTTTTTCGCCCTGTATGATGCTGATCCAGTAGTAGGTGAAGAGGATGGTACTGATGATCGCATGAATGCCCATGTGACCCTTTCTGACCAGCAGGCCAAGTGGCGCCCCGATCATCGCAAACAGGATGCATGCGAATGGGATCGAAGCCTTCTTGTGAACCTCAACCATGAAGCGGGCAACGCGCTCCTCTCTCCAGCGCAGATTATTATGCAGGTTGTCCGCCATCGCCTGGGTGTTGCGCATATGCGTTGCTGCCCGAAGAGCCACCTCACGCTGATCCTGAAGTGACTCCAGAGTTTGCAGGACCCGATACGGAATGTCATCGACGGGAGGGAGAAGCTGGCTCTTTCCGCGCCTCGGAATGGTGCCCTCCAGACTTTCGGAATAATCCTCGCGATGCGCCAGGTAATCGCTTTCGCGGTCAACGGGGCCCGATGGCTGGGTTACCTGTTCTTCCTTCATGAGAGTGATATCGGCCTTGTGAAGCGAATGTTTGAAATGCCTGATCTCCCGGTCCATATCACTTTTGAGAGAATCAACAACGGCGAGCATGGCCTGAGCCCGCATGGAGCGTCCGTCGCGCCTGCGATCTTCGGGGTTGGTCCGTGAAAAAGTAAGGTCCGACATGTCAAAGGTGATGCGGTAGGAGTCGAAAGCAGTCTCCTCATGCATGACCTTTGCTGAGCTTCGGCCGCGCTGCAGATAACGCATGATGGTGCCGTCGTAGAGATACAGCGTCAGGCTCATATGGCGTTCATCGCTTTCCAGGAAGCCTTTGCGCGCTTTGATAACGGCACGATCCCGGCCCTGTTCGGGATTCTGAAACAGGGTGACATCATACAGGGAATCGGATTCCGGCGGCATCTCTCGTACCAAAAAGGTGTACCCGGAAATTCCTTCATAAAAAATATTTTCCTGAAGATCGAAACCCGGCTTTTTCATTCTGATATCCAGGAACAGCGCCCGGGCCTTGTAGTTGGCCTCCGGCAGCACTTCATTCGAGAACCAACCAAGAAAAACGGTAATCAGCAGCGCCATGACCAGTGACGGCCGGATGATGCGCAGAGGGTGGACACCAGCGGCGCGGACCGCCGTGTATTCGTTCTGTTCAGAAAATTTGCCGTATGCCATCAGGGATGCCGCGAGAATGGTCATTGGCACGGCAAGTACGACCATGTAGGCCAGATTGACCGTGATCAACTCCAGAATCACCATAAGCGGTATGCCCTTGCCAATGAGGTGGTCCATGAACTGGATCAGAAACTGCATCAGCAGCAGGAACATGATGGTGAAAAAGCAGAAAACAAAAGGGCCGACATGCCTTTTCAGCAGGTCGCGCTCAATGCTTCCAGGAACAATTTTTTTTAGAAACTCCGACACCATGTTTTGAATAAAAAACCCGAAGAGACGTTATGATACAGGCAACCGTTGCCTGGATAACGCTTAGATAACGAAAAAATATGATAATTCTGTCGTTTCTCACCAAGAAAATCGGAATCAGGCATTGATTACTTGTCGCAGGGGCTATAATTTGTGACCTTTTACCAGACTACCCTCATATAACAACCAAGCCGGCCTATTGTCCATAATTTACCGTTCGCTCGAACATACCAATTTTTATTGTAACCGGGTTAAATAGAGTTTTATTCCTTGCATTTTGTAACGGTTCATTATGGTTTAACAGGCCTGGTCCTATTTTGGACTGTGCTCTGCATGCCCCTGACGGTATTTGCCCAGGAGAGGGACACCATTCCGGAAAACGGCATCAATCCGGAGACGGCGGTCCGGATGGGGGTTGATGTGGAATCCGGCGCTCCTCGTATCGATACACTGCGTTTCTCCGGTCCGCGAACCGGTTTCATGACCAACCCTTTCCCCCGCGTGCGTTCCCCGCTGGTTGAGATTCGATCCCAGCGGGATGTCGTTCGAATCACCCTTGATTCTCTGGGGCATTATTCAGCCCGGCGTGAGATTCATGACGTACCCGCCGGTTTCACCCGCAGAATGGATTTCGATACGTTTTCAGAGCTGAGTTTTCAGAAGAATGTACAGTCCAACTGGAAGCGTCTGGTTGAAGAGAAGCGACGCCAGCGGGATGCCAGACGCGGGTTGCTGGATTTTACGCTCGATCTGCCCGTAGGTGAGCGCTCAGCCTTTACCACAATTTTTGGAAGACCGGAAGTTAATCTTCGTGTAACCGGTACAGCCAACATGAATGTGGGTGCATCCATCCAGGAAACCGAAAATCCGGCATTGCCACCCGATCAGCAGAAAACCGTGAATCCGACTTTTGAACAGAATCTGAGGCTCAACATACAGGGTACGATCGGGGACAAGCTGACCATCCGTACTGATTGGGATACAGAACGCACTTTTGATTTCGAAAACCGGATGAGTATCCGATATGAGGGATACGAGGACGAGATACTGCAGAGCATCGAACTGGGTAACGTCTCCATGCAGACGGGAAATTCACTAATCCGTGGCGGAAGTGCACTGTTTGGAATCAAATCGGAAGCAAAATTTGGACCGCTGAGCTTCACTTCAGTCATTTCCCAGCAGGAAGGGCAGGGAAACACACAGACCATCTCCGGTGGCTCTCAGGAGAGCACGTTTGAAATCCGGCCGGCTTCCTACGATAACGACCGTCACTTTTTTCTGGATTTCTTTTCCCGGCAGGAATTTGAAAATGCGATGGCCGACCCCAATAATCCTACTCAAATGTTTCAGATTCAGGACATTGAAGTTTATGTGCTGAATACTTCATCACAAGAGCGGCCGGGACAGATCAGGGCGGCGGCACTGGTGGATCTGGGTGTTGTCAGGCAGGGTGATCAATACCTGAGACCCAATCAGGATGCCGACGCGTTTGATGACGAGCTGCTGGATAATTTCCGGGATCCGTCAACAACACCGTCTGAATCCGACTTCGGCGTATCATCAGATGAATTTGTGGAAGGAAGCTTTGAGCCACTGGAGCGGGGAAGGGATTATTATCTGGATCAGGTATACGGATATATCACGCTGGAATCGCGACTCGGATCCAATCAGGCACTGGCCATAGCCTTCTCCTATTTGGGTCCGGACGGTAGCATTGTGCGTGTGGGTGATATCAATATGGGTGACGCAAGACGCATGTTCCTGAAACTCCTGCGTCCGACGTACATGACATCCAGCAGCTCGTCATGGGTGCTCACCATGCGCAACATTTATAATCTCAACGCAACCAATCTGACCCCCGAAGATATCGATGTCGAAATTGTGTTTGACGGGGGGAATACAGCTCAAAACAACCTTCCCGGCCTTGGCAATGTCCTGATGCAGGATCTGGGGTTGGACCGGGTAAACTCACAAGGCCAGTTGTCTTCCAACAACCAGATTGACTTCGGAACCGGGACCCTTGATGCCGTGCGGGGTCGTATTATTTTTCCCTATGTAGAGCCGTTCGGACAGAGAATCATTGACCTGTATCAGGCCAGCAATCTGCCTCAGGCGCAGATAGAAGAGAATATCGACCGTTACGCCTTTCCGGAATTGTATACCAACACCCAGCAGAATGCCCGCCAGATCGGCCGTAACAATCTGTATATGATCACCGGCTTGAGCAAGGGCACCGTCCAGGACAGCTACAATCTCGGTTTTGCACTGGTTGAGGGATCTGTCAGGGTTCGGGCCAATGGAGTGGAACTTACCGAGGGTGTCGATTACGATGTCGATTACAACATTGGCAATATCATCATCACCAATGACCGGTATCTGCAGTCCGGCCAGGAGATCGTTATTGACTATGAAAGCAACCAGATGCTGCAGATTCAGCAGACCACGTTTGCCGGAATGCGCGCGGAGTACCGTGTAAATGACAACATCCGGTTTGGAAGCACCTATTTCAGCCTGCGTGAACGGCCGCTCCAGGATAAAATCCCTGTGGGTGATGAGCCGATTAACAATTCGATTTTCGGGTTTGACGGATCAGCCCAATTCGACACTCCCTGGATGACACGCGCCATCAACTGGCTGCCGCTGCTTCAGACCCGTGCCGATTCCGATATCAGACTCAGTGGGGAATTTGCTCAGCTGCGTCCGGATGTGGCGCAAACACGCGCTGTTTCGAGAGCCATAAATCGCGGCGATCTTTATGCGGATGAAGAAAGGGGGCTCTCATTCATCGATGACTTTGAAGGCTCTAAAACCAGCATCAATTTTCTGAGTCCGGGCAGATGGAATCTGGCCGCAGCGCCTCATGCGGTTCCGGGCTACGATTTTGATATGGATATGGAGGACAACAGCACGCAATCCCGCATTGCCAGATCGGATTTGCGCGGTAAATTTTCCTGGTACATGATACCGGTCAATATCGGACGTATTACCGATGCCGCCCGAACCCCGGAAAGTCTGCCTGTGTCGGTCTCCGATGTATTTCCCAACCGGGAGGTGCTTCGTCAAGAGGACCGCCTGCAGACTCTTGACATCCACTATAATCCCAGAAAGCGTGGTCCTTACAACTACAATCCCAATTTGAGAGATCTGCTTGATAATACCCCGGAGGATACCTGGGGAGGAATGACGGCGGTTCTACCAAGCGGACTCGACAACCTTCGCCAGAACAATATCGAGTTTCTGGAATTCTGGGTTCAGCCGTTGCTTCCGGATGGACGTCCGCCAAGCGCCATGGATGCCGAAAACTATGATGGCAAAATATATATTGATCTGGGACTGATCTCAGAGGACATCATTCCAAACAATACGCTTAATACGGAAGATGGCCTGGCGCGTGCTATCGATCGCGGCAATGTTGGTATAGATGCCAACGGACGTTCCTTTGTCATTGAAAGGCTGAGCAATCTGACCGGACAGTTCTCTGTTGAAACCCAGGAACGGGAGGATGTCGGTCTGGACGGAGCACACAGCACCGACGGGGAATTCAACGAGCAGGTGCTGTTCGCCGACTGGCTTGAAATCATGGAAAATCAGTACGCCGATCAGCCGGAACTGCTCCAGCAGATACTCTCTGATCCGTCCAATGACCGCTATTTCTATTTCAACGATCCGCTTGTCAGTGACCGGCCGCTGCATGAGCGATTCCACCGCATGTATGGTTTTCTTGAGGGAAACTCAATTACCAGAGGTGAATCACGGGCGATCACCAATCGGCCCGACACTGAGGGCCTTGTGAATCCGGCCAATGTTCAAACTTCCAATTCCTTTTTTCAGTTTGAAATACCGATGAATCCGGGCGATGAATCATCACTCGAGATCGGTAACAATTACATCGTTGACAAGGTGGAAGGGGACCAGCCGTCCGATCGCTGGTATCTGGTGCGTATTCCGCTTCGGGATGTGGCTCGCCAGGTTGGGGCCATAGAAGACCTGGAGCGTGTTCAGCACATCCGGCTCTGGATGACAGGGTACAAGGAGCCTTTCACCATGCGATTTGCTACATTTGAACTTGTGGGCAATCAGTGGCGGGAATTCGAGGAACTGACTTTGGAGGGAAGTCCCAACACCGTATTTGATATATCCACCATCAATATTGAGGAGAACTCAAATCGCCAACCCATCCCGTACCGGATTCCCAATGGAGCGATTCGCTCGGTGCAGCGCGGACAGCAGGAACAGGTGCTTGCCAACGAGCAGTCACTCGCCATGAGGGTGGAGGATCTGCGTTCTGGTGAATACCGGATGATCCAGCGTCTCTATCCATCCGGACTCAACCTGCTGAACTATTCGAATCTCCGGATGTTCGTGCATGGCGAGGGATACGAACGCCGCTCAGATGTGGAGATTGTCATCCGGCTGGGCAATGACCTGACCAATAACTACTACGAGTATCGCCAGCCGGTAACACCTACAGATCCCACTTTTGAATTTACGCCCCTGATACAGAATCCTGATGCCTCGGTGCTTGGCAGTGAAACGGACTGGATCTGGATTCCGGACTCAAACAGTGTGAACCTGGTGTTGTCATCCATGAATGCGCTAAAGCAGGCGAGGAACCTGGCAGGTGTGGAGGATGATGTGCTTTACGAACGCAGTGATTTGGTTCAGGATGCGCCTCCGGGCACCATTATTGCCATAAAAGGAAATCCTTCGCTGGAACGTGTCCGTGAAATCGGAATAGGGGTAAGGAACCCCCACCAACTCAATGGCAACGGAACGAACGGTACAAATGGAACAAGTGGCTCGGGTAGCAGCAGACCCCGAACTTCTAACACGGGCAGACCGTCGCTGGATGCGGAGCTTTGGGTCAATGAGCTTCGTGTTTCAGGGTTTGATGATGAAAAAGGATGGGCCGCCAACTTCCGGTCCACTATACGGTTGGCAGATGTGGCCACGGTGCAAGCCAATTTTTCAAGGCAAACAGATGGTTTTGGTCCGCTTGATGCCAGCCTGGGCAACCGGCACATGCGTGATGAGTACTCCTATGACCTGTCCACGAGCATTAATATGCATCGCTTTATTCCTGAGCGTTACGGTTGGAGTTTGCCTGTTTCATTTTCTGCCCGACGCAGACAGCAAACTCCACGCTTCCTCTCCCGTGAAGGGGATATCCGGTTCTCTGATTTCCGCGATGCGGTCGAGGCCAGTGATCTTTCGGAGGAGGAACAAGAACGGCAGATCCAGGATATGCTGGATGAGATCCGCACGCAGCGGCAGAGCTACTCTGTCAATATGTCCAATATATCAAAACGGAATTCAGAGTCCGCTCTGCTCAGGTATACGGTGGACAACATTACGCTGGGTTATGTATACAATATCAGCGAGGAGAGCAATCCGAGAACGGAATTCAGGGATGCATGGGATTACAGGGTCAATTTCAACTATCAGCTGAATATCCGCAATGTGAATGTTGTCAGGCCGCTGCTTTTCCTGGAGCCGATACCGGTGCTGCGCTGGTTTGCCGGAACGGGATTCACCTACGTACCATCCCGCGTCACTTTCAGAAGCAGCCTTGCCCGCCGGTATTCCGAGGAAAGGCAGCGAAGCTTTACAGATGATCCATTTGATCTTCGTCAGCAGCATACATTTAATGCAAATTCCAACTTTTCCCTGGACTATAATTTCACTCAATCCATCTCCTTGTCCTACTCGAATCAGACACAACTGAATCTGGAGCCTTTGGGCCAGACTTTTACGGGGCCGGATTCCGACCTCGATGTGCCGTTTGATCCGGGTGACACCAGTTTCGAATTTCAACTGGTACCGACCTTCCAGGTCCTGGAGGACTGGCTGCTTGACCCGGCCGTAAACCCGCGTCGCGACCAGTATGGGGAAAACTGGTCGGCATCATGGCGGCCGAGGCTGAATCAGATAGAGGGTCTCGACTGGCTGACCTACTCCACATCTTTCCAGGGCAGTTTCCGGTGGCAGAACAGCGCGGAAGGTTCTGGACTGGGCGCCACGCTTAGCAACTCGTTCAGCTTTAACCATAACCCTGAACTGCGGACTCAGGCCCTTCTTCAAAAGATACCTCTCTACGATAATGCAGTTAAGGCGCATGAACAGGAGCGGCGCCAGCGCAATCAGGAGCGCACCCGGAGTAGAAACAACGGCACTCCTTCCGAACGGGAAATGAGCGAAAATCTCAAACACTATGCGCGAACGCTGCTGCTTGGGGTGCTTAGCATTCAGAACCTGAACGTGACCTATAATATGGGAGGCAGTTCCAACCAGAGTGGATACAGAGGTGATTCTCAGATTTATTATATGTTCGGAAGCGGTGATGACGAGCAATTTTCACCGCCGTTCGGTTATCGGATCGGAATTTGGGATGAGGTGCCTGATGAGCAGATTATCCGCAACCTGGATCCGACCAGGGCTCTAAATCTAAGGGGTACGCAACGCTCGCAGCATCAGTTGAATGTTCGATCCGGACTTCGCCCCATCCCCGATGTGAGAGTGACACTCAACTGGCAGACAAGCTGGGATGATACCAAAACACGTACCAGAACACTGTTTTTCCCCGACTCCGCGTCGGTTCAGTTGGATCATACCGGTGGTATTTCCACCACATCATGGGCCTTCGGTGGCGGATATGACGCACTTTTCGACCTGCAGCTTGAACGGGCGCTTGCCAATGTTGGCGAAATGACGGAAATCAGGGATTTGCATGCCGGCGATATACCGCTTACCCGAAGCAGCCTGGAAAAAGATATACGCGAAGCCTACCTGGGCTTTGCATCCGGTACGATTGGAGCTCGCGGTTATATGCCGTTTCCACTGCCCAACTGGCAGATATCGTGGTCCGGATGGGAAAAAAGATTTGGATTTCTGAATCGCTACTTGCAGTCCGCCACCATCAATCACAGCTACAGCGGCACATACAGAATGGGCTGGCAGCTGAACCCTGACCGTGGAAACATAATTGATCGCACGATCGGACCCTATACCTACTTTTTTGAAAGACCGGAATTCCAAAGCCGGACTATTGACCTTCAGCGATCCTTTTCACCGCTGATCGGACTGCAGCTGAACTGGGTTAACAACCTCAGGACCCAGATTCAGTACAACAGAAGCAAATCCATCAGCTTTCAGTTAACAAACAATACGATACGCGAACGTCAGTCACAGGGCCTCACATCATCCTTCAGCTATTCCAAGCGTGGATTCCAGGTTCCGTTTTTCCGGCAGCTGAACAACCAGATCGATTTCAGCCTCTCGGTCAGCTACAGCGGGGATCTCACATATACCTATCGACTTAATGAGGATATTGTGGATGCACTACGGCTGCCGCCGGACGAAATTGGCAGCTTTGTCCGCGCCAGACCCGATGAACAGGGCAGCGCGACACTGCAGATACGCCCTTCTGTGAAATACCAGTTCTCCAGAACCATCAATGCCGGACTCGAGTACAGCTTTTCCCGAACCATGCCCCGCTCAACCGGTGTGTTCCCGCGAACCGATCAGGATATACGGTTCAATGTTCAGGTTTCCATCCGTTCCAATTGATGGCGCTTCCTTGCAGGGCAATCTTCATCAATCCTATCTCCTTATACGTCCCTGCGCAGGATATAATCTGACGAGGACAACAGCGGCGGCACTCAGTAACAGGCACAGCCATCCGATCCAGTCACCGTAGCGCACATAGAACGTTTTGTGCTCATAGACAGGTACTGCATAGGTAAACAGATCCCGGGTCCAGTATTCTGTTTTCACTGCAACGTCACCATTGGCATGAATTACACCCGAAAGACCATTATTTGCGCTTCTAAGTACGGTTCTGCCGGTCTCAACGGCACGCAGCCGGGCAAATTCGTAATGCTGGATATGGCCGCTGGTATTGCCCCACCACCCGTCATTGGTGATGACCACCAGGAACGCGGCATCCTGATTTACAAACCGGCGGACCCAGTCGGGATAGACCGAGTCATAGCAGATCAGCGCCGGCACATCGTAGCCATCGATATTGAACATGTCGGGCGTAATTCCCTTTCCAAACATGGCAACATCACTCCAGTCTATCCAGTCGAATCGGTCCAGCCGGCTGAAGGTATGCACGAACGGAAAGCGTTCCACCATGGGAACCAGCTTGGCTTTCTTGTAGAATTCGAGGGAGCCGTCAGTCCGGAAGCCCAGGGCGGAATTGTATATGTTGAAGGGTTTGCCGCCATAATGGCCCCGGATAACCGGTGGTTCGGTTCCCGGATCGTAGCGGCGAAGAAATGACGAGCCGGCAATGAGGGGAACATCCCAATTGCGGACGTACTTGCGGATGAGGCGGTCCGACTCACCCGGATAGCCCTGAACAATGAGGGCCTTGATCGAATTTTCCGGCCAGAATACCGCACGGGTGCCGGGTGTGATGGCATCGGAAGTCAGCTCTAAAAGCTCTTCAAGGGGTGTGATGACATCGGGGTAGCCGGAAAGATGCAGGTAGGAGTCATAGTTGGGCTGCATGATGAGCACTTCAATCTCATCGACCGGTTCGGGTTGATGCACGGCATAACGGATCAGTGAACCGGCCGGTGGTACAAGTAGCACCAGCAGGATGACATAGCGAGGGGTTTTGCTGTATAGCAGCCATGCCGATAGTACGATCCAGAATGTTATTCCCAGCATGCCGGTAAGGGATATGTACTGGACCAGCCAGGGTGCCGTAGCGAAACTGTTGCCAAGACTCAGCCAGGGCCAAGAAAGATCCCAGCGAAAATGGAGGAACTCATAGGTCAGCCACACCGCAGGGACAAGCAGCGAAGAGGCAGTGAGAGACATACTGCTATGCCGGAGCTGCCAGATAATCATCAGCGGAATGGTCATGATGACCGCATTGGCCAGAATGGCTGCGATGCCGCCGGCCACCGTGGCAAACATCAGCCAGTAGGTGGTGATGATATTCCAGAGCAACAGTCCGGCATAGGATACATAAGCCATTTCCCGTGCAGATTCGCTGAGGTCGGTCAGCCGCAGCAATAGCACAAATCCCGGAAAAACCAGAAGTGAGAATGGAAAGGGAAACGGCGAAAAACTGAGTCCAAGCAGAAGCCCGGCTGACAGACTGACCAGCCATTTCTGATTCCAGAAATATGAAAATGAGTGCATTTATTCAGAGTAGTTTTTTCCGGCGACAATAACGACAAACTCACCCTTTACATTGGAATGAGCCGCGATTTTCTCTCTGACATCGCCAATTCTGCCGCGAATGATCTCCTCAAACTGTTTGGTCAGTTCCCGGCATACGGCCACCATGCGGTTTTCGTCGCATCGTGCCGCAAGCTCATCCACAAGTTTTTGAATGCGATGGACGCTTTCAAAAAGGATGACAGTGGAGTCTTGTCCGGCAATCGCATCCAGTCTGCCAGCACGCCCTTTTTTAACAGGCAGAAAGCCCTCAAAGAGGAATCGGTCGCAAGGAAGTCCGCTGGCTGCAAGCGCCACCAGTACAGCTGATGCGCCGGGAATGGCACAAACAGAATGGCCCTTGCGGTGAGCTTCCCTTGCAGCCAGAAAACCGGGATCCGATACACCCGGAGTTCCGGCATCACTTATCAGGGCGATGTTCTGTCCGTTGTCGAGCCGCTCCATGAGCGCGGCCACCTTCCGGTGCTCGTTGTGCTGATGAAACGACAGGGTAGGGGTTTGAATGTTGTAGTGCTGAAGGAGCCGGGTGGAAGTCCTGGTATCTTCACATGCGATCACATCGACCGTTTTCAGGATTGTGACCGCCCGATGCGAGAAATCGGCAAGATTTCCAATCGGGGTTGCAACAAGGTATAAAATTCCCAATGTGAATGATTAATTTAAGACAGAATCCCCGCGCGGGCATCCATGACGTGTTAGCGGTTTGCTCAGTCAGATTCTACCAAAGGTATGACTAAACTGAAATAAATAAAATTGCGTTATATTAGGCGCGAAAGCAGAACATCAGACAAACTTCTTGACATCAAATTCAAATCTTGACATCAAATTCAAATTTTTATGAGCAACATCACCTTTAAAGGACTCAATCACATCACGCTTCGTGTCAATAATATTGAAAAGGCCGAGCAGTTTTACAGTGAGATACTCGGATTCACCATTGAGAAAAAAATGGGTCGGAGCATGACCGTTTATCGCATTGGAAAAGATTCTCTTGTGCTGGTTGAGGCAGAAACCGAATACGAAAAAACTTCGAAAGACTATCGGATGGACCACTTCGGTTTCTTCGTGGATGCACCGGAAAAGGTGGATGAACTGGCCGCTTTTTTTCGGGAGCAGGAAATAACTATCCTGAGTGGACCGTCCAACCGCAAAAACGGACGCTTTGTTTTCATTTCCGATCCCGACGGAAATATGATCGAGATCTTCAATGAGGCATGATGATGAGGCAAGAAAACAAGGCATGATAATGAGTTTGCATGAAGATGCCAGCGGCACATACCGCGTCCATTTCAATTGACTGGATTTTTTTGTATTTTACTTAGTTATAAAAGATCAAAAAATCAGGTACAGAAATGAGATTATCCGGGTTTTCCGAACTGACGAATCGCGAACAGGAAGTACTCAGGTATATCATCCAGAACTTTATTGTGACAGCAAGTCCGGTCGCATCCAAGACTTTGGTTGAGCGATACCGGCTGAACATCAGTTCGGCTACGGTGCGAAATGCCATGAACAGTCTTGAAAGCAAGGGATTGCTGGATCATCCGCACACATCTTCCGGCAGAGTTCCGACAGAGGATGGGTACCGGATCTATGTCAATTCCCTGATGAAGGTTTCGGTGCTGAGCAGGGAAGAGCGCCAGATCCTTGATACCATACAAAATTACCTCACCTCGGATGTGGATGATGCGGTGCAATCAGCCGCACGAATTCTGGCCCGGCTCTCCAATCTTCTGGCTGTTGTCATTGCACCCAAACTGGCGCAGGGAGTTTTTCGCAAAATCGAACTGTTGTCGATCAGCTCTAACAGAATCCTTGTGGTGCTGACAATTGAAAGCGGCATTGTCAAGACGCTTTCAGTCGAAGTGCAGACAGAAATCAGACCCAATGAATTGGAGCGGGTTGCCCGTTTTCTAAACGAGCGTCTTCAGGGATACAAGATGACCGAAATCACGCAGAAAATCGATGAAATGCTGGCCGGATTTGATGGAAACGACCAGACCGGTCTGATTCGGGTGTTTATTGACAGCGCTGATACCATATTTGATGACCATCAGTTGCGTAAATTTTATTTCGGTGGCGTCGAGTACATGGCGATGCAACCCGAATTCAGTGATTTAAGCAACTACAAAGGCATTGTCGAGCTTCTTGAAAACGAGGATATGATTATTCATTTGTTCGATGAAAATGACCAGGAAACAAGTGACCGGGAAGTTCATATACGAATCGGAAAGGAGAACAAGATCCAGCAGGTAGAACAGTGCAGTGTGGTTTCTGCCAATTATCACTATGGCGGAATTCAGGGAACCATCGGACTTGTAGGCCCGACACGTATGAATTACAGCAGGATGGTGGCGCTTGTCGAGCAGCTGGCCAATCGCTTCAATCTTTATAACCCGAGGTAGATCCGGGAAGATGCGGTGCATGGTCACGGCTTGCGGTTGCAGGTCAGTTTGCGTATCAGATCAAACTATGAGACGGTCCGTTCAGTGGCTTAAAAAAAAATGGTTTCAGAAAAAATCAGCCTGTGGTCCATGCGTTATCACCAGAAAAATTGCAATCCAATGGGTTACCCATTCACCCGGCAGCAATCAGTGAATATGAAATTTTAATATCGATCATCAGTTATTTCAGTTAAAGCAATACATGCATATGAATCTTGATAATAAAAAAACAAACACAAGCGGTTATGCGGCTGCCGAAGCCGGCAAAAAGACCGCAAAAGGATCTGCTTCCGATGACTCTTTGAAAAACGAAGCCAAAGGGTCCGGAACAGCGCACACGGATGACCGATCGAGTCAGGAAGTACATCAACACGAAAATCAGCAAGCAGATCAGAAGGAAGGTCAGCAAACAGGCAGCGTTGAGGATCTGCAGCAAGAGATTACACGTCTCAGTGGGGAGCTCGAAAAAACGCGCGACAGCATGCTCCGAAAAGCTGCAGAATTTGAAAATCTGAAGCGAAGAACGCAGATGGAAAAACTGCAGCTATTCGACAAGGCACGTGCCGATGCGGTATCCCGATTCCTGCCCATCCGGGAGGATCTCAAGCGCACTATCGAGGCATCCAAAGGTCACGACCTGGATGATAGTTTTCTTGAAGGCCTGAAGCTTGTTCTTGCGAATTTTGAACGTGTGCTTAACGATTATGGTGTGGAGCCGATTGAAGAAACCGGGGTGCCATTTGATGTCGACAAGCATGATGCCATGCTGATTCAGCCTGCTAGTGACGAGTCAACCGAAAGTAATACCGTCATTCAGGTAATGGAGCCGGGATATAAAATTGGCGACCGGATAATCAAACACGCCAAGGTAATAGTAAGTCAATAAATAACAAATGTCTAAACGAGATTACTACGAAGTACTGGGAGTTGCCAGAGATGCTGGTGAAGCGGATTTGAAGCAGGCTTATCGCAAGCTGGCGATGAAATACCATCCTGACCGCAATGACGGCAACCCTGACGCAGAAAAGAAATTTAAGGAAGCAGCCGAAGCCTTTGATGTACTTAAGGATCCGAATAAAAGGGCGCGATATGATCAGTTTGGTCACGATGGTCTGCGCGGAGCAGGTGGCTTTGGTACTGATTTTGAGGATGTCAGCTTTGAGGATATATTCAGCCGTTTCAGTGATATTTTCGGTGGTGATATCTTTGGCGGTATGGGAGGAAGCCAGGGCAGAAGCCGGCGCAGATCGAACACCGGTCAACCCGGAGAGGATATGAAAATCCAGCTGAACCTCACACTCGAGGAGATCGCTTTCGGTACCGATCGGGAAGTGAAGGTAAAAAAACAGGTTAAATGTGGCGAATGCAACGGAACCGGCGCCGATTCCGATGATGATTTCATGACTTGCGATACCTGCAACGGAGTGGGTGAGGTGCGCCAGGTCACCCGGACCATGTTTGGGCAGTTTGTGAATGTGCAGCCTTGTCCGTCATGTCACGGGGAAGGACGCACCATTCGTAAAAAGTGTCATAAATGCCATGGAAACGGCCGTGTTAAAGGGGAGGAGACGGTGAAAATCCAGATTCCCAGCGGTGTTACCAAAGGCAATTACATCAGTTTGCGAGGCCAGGGTCACGCCGGCATCCGCGGAGGAGAACCCGGTACGCTCATCGTACTGATTGAAGAGAAGAAGCACGAGCATTTTAGCCGGGAGGGGGATGATATTTTTTATGATCTGAACATAAGCATTCCGGAAGCTGTCCTGGGAATGACCACCGAAGTGCCGACGCTGAAAGGCAAAGCCAGAATTAAAATTGATCCGGGAACCCAGCCCGGGAAGATGCTCCGAATGCGCGAAAAAGGGATCAAGGGTCTCAATACACACAAATATGGAGATCAGTATGTGCGTGTCAATATCTTTATTCCGACGAAGTTGAATGAGGAGGAGAAAAAGCATATTTCCGCACTCTCGGAATCAAGGAATTTCAATCCGGCACACAGCAAGGAGGCCAGGGAGAATTTGTTTGAGCGTGTAAAATCCGTTTTTTCCTGAGAAGACGGCCGGCCTGGCTGCCGGGGCATCGGTTCAGGGCACGTCGGTTCAGGAGATCCGTTGAAGGTATCGGCTGAAGACTATTTCAGCAGATCGCTTTTCCGAAGTGAAGCGTCTCTTTGTTCATGCCTCCAGTCTTCGAGTTTCTCTGCAAGACGGGGGTCGTTGAGCGAAAGAATCTGAAGCGCCAGGAGACCTGCGTTCATGGCGTTGTCGATGGCTACCGTTGCGACTGGAACTCCGCGTGGCATCTGGACAATGGAAAGCAGACTGTCCAACCCCTTAAGATGTCGGGTGGCAACCGGTACGCCAATAACCGGAAGTATGGTATGAGCCGCCCCCATCCCCGGCAGGTGAGCGGCCCCGCCGGCACCGGCAATGATGACGCCTATTCCCTTCTCCCTGGCTTTTGATGCATAATCAGCCATATGAACAGGTGTGCGATGGGCAGAAACAACGGCTTTCTCATAGCTTGCACCGAATTGTTCGCAGATATCGGCTGCAGCCTTCATTACCGGCCAGTCTGAATCACTGCCCATGATAATCGCTACTTTTTGATTTGAATTTTTATTGTTACTCATGGGAACCATCTGCTTGGTTTTCGTTAAATGAGATCACAGGGTGATTTGTCCGGCCAGCTTTGAAGCTTCAAGCGCAATTCCAATGGGATCATCACCAAGAAGTGTGATGTGGCCCATTTTGCGCCCGATACGGCTGCTTTGTTTTCCGTATATGTGGAGGTGTGCTTCGCTGGTATTCCAGAGAACTTCCGGTACATCCGATGTTGCGTCACCATTTTGCAATCCAAGAATATTCTCCATGACGGCAGCAGGCGCCCGCATGTCCGTTGAACCCAGCGGAAGTCCCATGATCGCCCGGATATGATTTTCAAACTGGGAAGTTACGCATCCTTCAATGGAATAGTGACCCGAATTGTGAGGGCGCGGAGCGGATTCATTGAGAAACAGCCGGCCATCATCGGTCAGAAAAAACTCAAATGCAAAAAGTCCGATTCCATCAATCGCTTCCATGGCAACTGATGCCAGCCTGCATGCTTCATCGGAGATAGATTCGTTGATCTGCGCCGGAGCAATCACCGTCTTGCAGATATGGCCCTTTTGGATGGTTTCACAACAGGGATAAACGGCTATGCCGGTCTGGTTTCGGGCGATCTGTACGGCAAGCTCTTTGTGAAAAGGGATGAATGCCTCCGCAATCAGTTCATGTCCGGCATCACCACCCAATGATGCGAAAGCCGTTTTCTGCTCATCCTGTGAATGAACAGTCTTGTTACCGTACCCGTCATATCCGCCTTTTGAAGATTTGAGTACAAACGGGTATCCGTGCTCGTCTGCGAATGCCTGCAGCTCCTGTGCCGAGGTGATTTTACGGTAGGGGGTGACCGGTATGCCCGCTCTCCGGAAGGTCTCCTTTTCCAGAAATTTCGACTCCAGTTTCATGAAGCTCGCGGGCGAAGGTAATATGCTGGTGCCGGATCTTTTCTGAATCCGGCTGAGAAGTGCACCATCCAGGAATTCATTCTCCAGAGTCACTACATCGCATTTCCGGGCAAACCGCACAAGGGCTTCTTCATCATCAAACCGTCCCGCAAACTGAAGCGGCGTCATCCACTCAAGCGGTTGCAATGATATGGATTTGTCCTGCAAGGCATCAGGATCCAGTGTGTTATGAGTTCCGGATCCCGAATAGGCCGCAACTTTCATCCCCATGCGCAATGCGACGGCCGCAGACATTTTTGCCAGCTGTCCGGCACCAAGGAAGCCGATGGTTGTGTTTGCAGAGACGGGAAGTGCCTGGTTCATGTTCGGTCAGGAATAAAGTGGATAAAATGCCTATTTTATAAAGAATGAAAAGTATGACAAACGGTTCAGTCTTGCCAGAAAAAATACGGGAATCTCTTTTGGCGACGAGACATCCCGTAGCAATACGATAAAAAGGTGATTAAAAACCGGCAATAATTTGAAATAAATCACCGTATCCTTACAAATCAAAGATGTTGCAAATTAAAGATGCTGCAAATCAAAGAAGCATTGCTTTTCAATTGCATGAATGTATAGAACCACATGAATATTGAGCATAAACTCGCGCAATTGCAATCGCGGTACGAAGAACTTGGAGTGGCACTCAGTGACCCTGCGATATACGATCAGCCCGAAAAACTGACCAGGATCACCAAAGAGCATAGCAGCCTGAAATCACTGGTGGACGATTACAAAAAATGGCAAAATCTGAAATCACAAATAAGCGGTAACCGGGAAATCATCGAACAGAATGAAGATCCGGAGCTGACCGAAATGGCCAGTAAGGAGGTGCATCAACTTACCGGTGAGCTGGAGCAGCTTGAAGAAAAAATCCGGATGGAGCTGATTCCCAAAGATCCCGAGGATTCTAAAAATGCCATTGTGGAGGTTCGGGCGGGTACCGGTGGTGATGAAGCGGCTATTTTTGCCGGTGATTTGTTCGAAATGTACCGCCGGTACGCTGATCACAGAAACTGGAACCTGGAGCTCATGGATCTGCATGAGTCGGAAAAGGGCGGATATAAGGATATTGTATTTAAACTGGAAGGCGCGGATGTCTTTGGAGAGATGAAATATGAAAGCGGAGTGCACCGGGTTCAGCGTGTTCCGGAAACCGAGTCGCAGGGAAGGGTACACACATCAGCGGCAACGGTGGCTGTTCTGCCCGAAGCCGAAGAAGTGGATGTCCGAATCAATCCGGCCGATCTTGAATTTGAAGCCTACCGGGCCAGTGGTGCGGGCGGGCAGCATGTCAATACAACTGACTCGGCTGTAAGAATACGCCACGTACCTTCCGGTGTTGTGGTGACATGCCAGCAGGAGCGTTCCCAGCACAAAAACCGCGACAAGGCAATGGCCATGCTGCGTTCAAAACTCTATGAAAATGAACTGGAAAAAAAACGTTCGGAGCGGGCCGCCGCCAGAAAAACCCAGGTTTCGACAGGCGATCGCAGCGCGAAAATCCGGACCTATAACTATCCGCAGGGCAGGCTTACCGATCACCGGATCGGACTCACCCTGTATAATCTTGACGCCATTATCAAGGGGGATTTATCAGATGTAATCAGGGCCCTGCGTATCCAGGATAATCTGGAACGGATGCAGGAGGTGGGGGAGAAATCCTGAAGCCAGGTCTGATCTGCCGGATGCAGGAAGCCGGCAGCGGGGAAAAGCATCACATCTTAAACTCAATGGTAACCTTCCTGCCCTTTTCACTGAAACTGACGTTATCGGCATATTCGCGCATCAGCCAGATACCGCGTCCGCTTGACTTTAGCAGATTTTCCTCACTAAGCGGACTGGGAATACTTTCAGGATCAAAGCCGGGCCCCTGGTCCCTGACAGACAGTGCAATCCGATCTGGTGATACCTCAGCCGATATATCAACGGACTTTTCCCGGTTCTGTTTGTTTCCGTGAAGAATGGCGTTGGTTACGGCTTCTGTAAGCACGAGCATGATGTGATGCTCCAGGTCATCACTGCATCCCGACAATGAACCGATCTTTTTGACAAATTTTTCGACTTTTCCCAACTCATCAAGGTCGGAAGCCAGTTTCATAGACAGGTTGTTCTCCATCATCTGTTTTTCCTACGCGTAGATACCCCGGATGCGGAGTGTGTCGGATACTTTTTGAATGGCATACACATAGGCTGCCTGTCTGAGTGTAATACTGTGCTTCTCCTTTACTTCATAAAGCAGCTGAAACGCATCACGCATCATCCGGTTAAGGCGCCGATTCACCCGGTCCTCGGTCCAGAAGTATCCGTGCCGGTCCTGCACCCATTCAAAATAGGAGACCGTCACGCCGCCTGCGTTTGCAAGAATATCCGGAATGATCAGAATTCCCATATCATCGAGGATGGTGTCGGCATTGGCAGTGATCGGTCCGTTGGCCCCTTCGATAATCGCTCTGGCTTTGATGTTCCGGGCGTTGAGTTTGTTGATCTGATCCTGCAGCGCTGCGGGTATCAGCACATCGCAATCCAATTCAAGCAGCTCCTCGTTGGTGATCTTCTCCGCACCCTGAAATCCGTACAGCGTACCACCACTTTCCTGTACATGAAGCAGTGCCTGGTCAATGTCGATGCCGTCCGGATGGTAATATCCGCCAGTGACATCACTGATGCCGACAATGCGCGCACCTCTTTCATATAAAAGCCGTGCTGTAACTGATCCGACATTTCCAAAACCCTGGATAACAACCCGGCATTTATTGGCCATGATCCCGAGCTTGTTCAATGCCTCCAGTGTCACAGTGACAACGCCGCGTCCGGTAGCCTCCTTGCGCCCTTTTGAACCGCCCAGTATGATCGGTTTTCCGGTGACAACGGCGTTGTCGGTCCTGCGGGAATGCATGCTATAGGTATCCATGATCCATGCCATGATCTGCTCATTGGTATTCATATCAGGCGCTGGAATGTCACGATCCGGACCGATGACCTCAATCATTTCCGCGGTATAGCGGCGTGTAATCTGCTCAAGCTCACGAAGGGACAACTCTTTGGGATTGCATCGAACAGCACCTTTTGCACCGCCAAACGGAACATTGACCACCGCACATTTCCAGGTCATCCATGCGGCCAGCGCCTTAACCTCCTCTATGGTGACGTTCGGCGTATATCGGAGTCCGCCCTTGGATGGACCGAGTACGTTATCATGGATCACGCGATAGCCTTCGAAGACGCGGATATTTCCGTTATCCATGATAATCGGGATAGATACGGTTACTGATTTGACAGGGTTGGACAGATACTGGAACATACCCTCATCCAGTTCCAGGATTTTGGCGGCAAAGCGAAATCGCTCCATCATCGACTCAAATGGCGATTCTTTGTCCAGTGGGGGTCCGGGTTCCTTGTAATAGGGTGAACTGTAGAGATCTTTATTTTGTGACATCCGGAATATGGTATGAGTTTGAAACTCTCTTATTACATGCCCACGAAATATAGCAAGAGCAAAGTAAAAGAAAGAAAAAAAGTATAATTAATAAATTTAAAAGCTTTTTGATGTAAAGTTGCAACAAACGCACCTCTTTTCGATATTAAGCCGAATACCCATCTAATTCAACAGGTATGAAGGAAGTCATACGATACGGAGTGGCTCAGATCGGAATTGTTCCGATCAGGGAAACACCGACGGAAACAGCCGAAATGGTAAACCAGCTCCTGCTGGGAGAAACAGTGGAAATAATCTCCCATGAGGGCGTCTGGACCCGGATAATCTCGCACTTTGACCGGTATGAGGGATGGGTGAGCTCCAGTCAGATCAAAGGCCTGTCTGAACCGGATTATCATCAATGGATAAATCATCCGCAGCGGCGCAGATTTCCATACCATAGCACGCTGGTTGAAGGGTCCATGCAGCGATTTCTCCAGATTCCCTGTGGGGCATATGTGCCAGTATCATATAAATGCATAGAGTGGTTTGATGAGGAGTTCAATTTTCAAACCGAGCCTGTCAGGGTCAAAGGCAAAACGATCCTTGATACAGCAAAAGCCTTTTTAGGGGTTTCCTACTTGTGGGGCGGAAGAACCGACACTGGAATCGATTGTTCCGGTTTTATCCAGACCACGCACATGCTTCACGATATTACGCTTCCGCGCGACAGCACCGATCAGTTCGAAGCCTGTGATCGGATTGGCACGAAGCTTGAAGAAGCGGAAGCCGGGGATATCATTTATTTCCGTTACCGGGATCGTCCGATCAAGCATATTGGTTTTTATCTTGGTGAAGGGCTGCTGCTGCATGCATCGGCCCAGGTCAGAATCCAGCAGATTGATCCGCTTCGCCAGATGGATCAGGAATTTTCTTTCAACCAGTCGCTTGCCGAAGGCATAGTCGGAATCATCCGGCCAAATCAACCGGTTCATGTAGATACCATTCAGCAAAATCATGAGACTCAACGCTAATGTACTCGTACTCAATCAGGACTATCAGCCTCTGAGTGTATGTGATGTCAGAAAGTCCATGCTGCTTCTGCTGCTTGAAAAAGCGGAGATGCTGCACGACCATCCCATGAAGAAAATCCGCTCCATTCGCATGGAATTCGACTATCCCTCTGTCATTCGGTTGCGAAGATACGCCCGCATTCCCTACAAGAACATTGTTCTGTCGCGTAAGAATATTCTGAAAAGAGACAATAACAGGTGCCTGTACTGCGGATCCAGGGAAAAACTTACCATCGATCATGTTATTCCAAAAAGCAGGGGCGGGGACGACTCCTGGGAAAATCTGGTCTCGGCATGCACCCTGTGCAATCATAAAAAAGGCAACCGTACTCCGCGTGAAGCCGGGATGAATCTGCTCGGAAAGCCTTTCCGGCCTAATCATATCATCTATTTGAGGGATTTTTACGGGAACGTACACGAAAGCTGGAAGCCTTATCTCTACTACTGACAGACCCGTTTTTTTTGCGCCAATTATTTGTAACTTCTTCCCTCATAGGACTACCGGGGTTCAAGGCTCATTTTAACGGTATTGGTGTTATCGGTTGGATACGGTTTTTATATCCGGACCGTGGTAGTCATTCAACAATCCAGTAAAGCTGAATAGCAAAACCGGCAGATGAAAGTATTCAAGTTTGGCGGGTCGTCGGTAGGGACGCCCGAACGTATCAAGGAAATTGCTTCCTGGTTTTCCGGGGCAGTGGAAAAAGAACAGTGCAAGGCGGTTGTCTTCTCGGCATTCCAGGGTGTGACAGATCAGCTGATCTCTATGGCAGAACGTGCCGGAAGTGGTGATGACAGCTATACCAGTGACCTGGGACGTCTTGAGGAGCGTCATATCGATGCCGTGAGGAAACTGCTCACCACAACAGAGCAGAGCCAGGCCATTGCAGGTGTCAAATTCATGCTCAATGATCTGGAGGATATTCTTCAGGGGGTGTACCTGGTCAAGGAATTAACGCCCAGAAGCATGGATTTTATTACAAGTTTTGGGGAACGGTTGTCCAATTTCATCATTCATCTTGCATTTCGCAGGCAGGGGATTGATTGCGATTACCTGGATGCCCGGTCGGTTATCGTGACAGATGACCAGTTCGGAAGTGCAGAAGTGGATATGAAAAAGTCGCTTGCAAATATAGAGGCACATTTTAAATCCAATAAGAGGCTCCAGGTTGTCACCGGGTTTATTGCCGCCAATGAAAAAGGTGTGACGACAACACTTGGAAGGGGAGGTTCGGATTATACGGCTGCGATTTTTGCAGCTGCCCTTGATGCTGAAGAACTCCAGATCTGGACCGATGTGGATGGTGTGCTCACTGCCGATCCCCGTTTGGTGAAGGAAGCGTTCACCATGGATGTTCTCTCATACGAGGAAGCCATGGAGATGTCCCATTTCGGCGCAAAAGTGATTCATCCGCCTACAATAGAGCCGGCCATGAGCCGGAACATCCCGATCCGCATCAAAAACACATTGAATCCGGCATTTCCCGGTACACTGGTCGGCAACGTGTCCGGCGGTCCCGAATATATGATTAAAGGGATTTCATCCATGGACCACGTGGCACTGATTCGTGTCCAGGGAAGCGGATTGGTGGGAATGGCTGGCGTTGCCCAGCGTATTTTCGGAGCGCTTGCCGTGGGCGGAATCAATATTATCCTGATTACCCAGGCATCTTCCGAGCATTCGGTCTGCCTTGCCGTCCTGCCCAATCATGCAGGCAAGGCAAAGCGGCTGCTGCAGAAAGAGTTGCAGCACGAAATTTCGATCCATCGCGTGGCTGACATCATCATTGAAGAAGAACTCAGCATCATTGCGGTGGTGGGAGAGAATATGCGCCAGACACCCGGTATTGCCGGCAAGGTATTTCAGGCGCTTGGTCGCAGCCGCATCAATATCTCCGCAATTGCCCAGGGTTCCTCGGAGCTCAATATTTCAGCTGTAATCCGTCGATCAGACAAGAAAAAGGCGCTTCGTGTGATTCATGATGCGTTCTTCTACGGTCCCCGCAAGACGGCCAACATCTATGTGATAGGAACCGGCCTTATCGGAAGGCAGCTGATCCGGGATATATTCGGGCGTCAGGAGTGGTTTCTGAAAGAACGGCATCTGGATTTGCGTGTGAACGGCATATTGAACAGCCGCCGGATGCTGCTCGACGAACATGGCATTGCCGCTGACGATTGGGAAGAAAAGCTTGATGCTTCCCGGGCTGCTGATCTCAATGCTCTGCTTGATTATGTAAGGGTTCATCAATCGCCAAATAGCATTATCGTAGATGCAACGGCAAGTGAGGAGGTTCCCGGGTGGTACGAGCGCATTCTCGAACAGGGTATTGCCCTTGTAACTCCCAATAAAAAAGCCAATTCCGGAGACTGGAAACAATTCCGGAAACTTGACGAACTGGCACGTAACAACGATACCTGCTTCCTTTATGAGACAAATGTGGGCGCCGGACTCCCTTTTGTCCAGACGGTTAAAGATCGGGTATCCAGCGGTGATGATGTGAAGCGCATCGAAGGAGTTTTTTCCGGCACGCTGAGTTACCTTTTCAACCGGTTTGACGGAACCGTTCCTTTTAGCGACCTGGTGCAGAGTGCCCGGGATAACGGATACAGTGAACCTGATCCGCGCGATGACCTCAATGGCATGGATGCCGCAAGGAAACTGCTCATTCTGGCACGCATTTGCGGGCGCAAGGAGTCGCTGGAAGACATCTCCGTGGAAAATCTGGTGCCGGAAGAACTGCGCGGAAACATTTCCGCTGACGAATTCCTCCAGCGAATCAAGAAATTTGACACCTCGTTCAGCGAGCGGTATCAAACGGCCCGTAAAGAGGGCAAGGTGCTTCGCTATATGGCTGTCATGGACGAGAATGATCTGCGTGTCGGTTTGATGGCAGTAGGGCCTGGAAATCCCGTTTATGCCCTTGGCGGATCGGAGAACATGCTTACCATAATCAGTTCCGCATACTCGGAAATCCCGCTTGTGATCAAGGGTCCCGGTGCAGGCGCCGTTGTTACGGCTAATGGGGTGCTCGCAGATATTGTGAAGGCAATTCAGTGAACGGGAAAACAGAAATGGAAAACAGAATATGAACAGCATCCGTGTATTTGCCCCTGCAACCGTCGCCAACGTGGCATGTGGCTTTGATTCACTGGGTTTTGCCATCCATCAGCCCGGCGATATCGTCGAAGCCACACTTTCAAAGACACCGGGTGTCCGGATAACCGGAATTACGGGTGACGAGAAACGGCTTCCCCGTGAAGCGGAAAAAAATACAGCCGGTGTGGCGGTTATGGCACTTATGGAGCATTTGGATGAAGCACGGGGTGTGGACATCATGCTTCACAAGCGGATGCCGCTCGGAAGCGGCTTGGGCTCCAGTGCTGCCAGCTCGGTGGCAGCACTCTACGCCACCAATCAGCTGCTCGGAGGACCGTTGCAGAAGCATGAAATGCTGCCATTTGCGATGAAAGCCGAGGCCAGTGCCTGCGGCTCTCCGCACGCCGACAACGTTGCTCCCGGTCTTCTCGGTGGTTTTGTGCTGATTCGCAGCTACGATCCGCTTGATGTCATTTCGATTGACTACCCCGATAATCTTTGCTGTACTATCCTCCATCCCCACATAGAAGTGCGAACGGAGGACTCTCGCAGGATACTTAGGAAACATATCAAACTGAGTGATGCCGTCATTCAGTGGAGCAATCTTGCCGGACTTATTGCCGGACTGGGGAAGGCCGATTTTGAATTGATCAGCCGGTCACTCAATGACATCATCTTCGAACCGGTGCGATCCCTTCTCATACCCGGTTTTGACAAGATCAAAGGGGCTGCCATTGCATCAGGTGCGCTTGGCTGCAGTATTTCCGGATCGGGTCCTTCCGTTTTTGCTCTGAGTACTTCAATGGATAAAGCACGTGAAGTGGGCCTGGCGATGAAACAGGCCTTTTCTGAGATGCAACTTGGAAGTGATATCTACGTTTCCGCCATAAACAGCATCGGTCCCAGGATTCTGACGCCCGATGAGGATCCTGTAGCACCGGAATTCTGACTCGCAACAGCAGATCGATTATGCACCTTTACAGCACCGGCAACAAAGCAGAGACAACTGATTTCAGAACAGCAGTTAAGCGCGGCCTTGCACCCGACGGCGGGCTTTACATGCCCGCATTGCTCCCCCGCATGCCACACTCATACTGGCTGGATCTGAGTGGTGATCCCATGCCTGTCAAAGCCCGTAAACTATTCGATCTTCTGCTTAGTGATGATTTCACTGCCGCTGAGCGAAGTGAGATTGCCTCCCGGGCTTTTACGTTTGATGCGCCGGTAATCAGCCTGGATGAAAAAATGCACATATTGGAACTTTTCCATGGTCCCACATTGGCGTTCAAGGATTTCGGAGCCCGAACCATGGCGGCTATGATGTCGGTTTTTGCCCGTCAGGAAAAAGAGAAAATCACAATTATAACGGCAACATCCGGCGATACCGGTGCCGCTGTAGCCAGGGGGTTTCACGGGGCCCCGGGCGTTGAGGTATATGTATTTTATCCTTCAGGCCAGGTCAGCCCGCTGCAGGAGAAGCAATTCACCACGCTGGGAGACAACATCACAGCTCTGGAAATCGATGGAACGTTTGATGACTGCCAGCGTCTGGTCAAAGCATGTTTTGCCGATGCACAGATCAGGGCAAACAAGCAGCTTACGACAGCAAATTCAATCAATATCGCACGGCTGCTGCCGCAAATGGTTTACCATATCCATGCGGTTGTTGAACTGTTGGCAAGCCAGGTGGACACCGCCCATCAATTCGCCCCGACAATCCCGATTGTCTGTTCGGTGCCATCCGGCAATTTCGGCAACCTCACGGCCGGACTGATGGCTCACAAAATGGGTCTGCCCGTCAGTCGCTTCATCGCAGCAACCAACAGAAACCACGTTGTGCCGGACTATCTCGACGGGGGTGATTTTCAGCCAAAACCATCCATGCGAACAATATCCAATGCCATGGATGTGGGTAACCCAAGTAATTTTGACCGGATGATGGATCTCTATGAACAGGATCGACAGGCGATGGCCAGGGACATCAAGGGGGTATGGTATGATGATGAAAAGACGCGTGATGCCATTGTACAGGTTTGGGAAAGATATGATTACCTGATGGATCCTCACACCGCAGTTGGCTATTTGGGTTGCCGCGAGTTCAGGGAAGGGGCGGAGCATGGCCTCATACTGGCCACTGCGCATCCCGCCAAATTTCCCGAAACAATGGAAGATCTTCTGCCCGGTGTCATGGAAACGCCGGATCAACTGACCGCGATTGTCTCCCGTGAAAAAAAATCCATCCATGTTACGGCTGAACTGGATGCCGTAAGAGATGTTCTGTTGAAAAACTAAAACGGTCAATTTGACGTTTAGGTTGAAGTAGAAAAACTGGAAAAATAGGTATCTTCCATAAATTCAGCTTTTTGCGAATACAATGTGCCAGCAAGAATCAATGCAAGGCACTGTAAATCAACACCGCAAAGCGAATTAAATATTTTCATACAGGACAGTTATGAGTTCCAAAGGACGCGTATTGGTGGCAATGAGCGGCGGGGTAGACTCTTCGGTTGCTGCCGTTATGCTCAGCGAGCAGGGTTATGAGGTGATCGGCATTACTATGAAAACATGGGATTATACCCAGAGTGGCGGTAAATCGAACAAAGAAACAGGCTGCTGCACTCTCGAATCCATGAACGATGCCCGGCAGGTAGCCGCCAGATTCGGTTTCAACCATTTCATCGTGGATATACGGGATGAATTCGGCGACTGGGTTATTGAGCGCTTTGTCGATGAGTACATGCAGGGTCGAACACCCAATCCGTGCGTCCTTTGCAATACGCATATAAAATGGGCGGCACTACTCAAAAGAGCTGATAAACTCGGATGTGATTTTATCGCAACCGGACATTACGCAAACGTACGCGAGGAAAACGGCCGCCATGTGATTTCACGAGGCAGGGATGTCAACAAGGATCAGTCCTATGCACTATGGGGTGTGGACCAGAAACACCTTGCCCGAACCCGCTTTCCGCTGGGAAATTACCGCAAGTCTGAAATACGTCAGTTTGCCCAGGATTTCGGACTGTTTAACGTTGCCAATAAAAAAGATTCTTACGAAATATGTTTTGTTCCGGACAACGACTATCGCCGGTTCCTGAGGGACAGGGTGGAAGGGTTGCAGGACAAGGTAGAAGGCGGACTTTTTGTGGACCGTGACGGCAATGTTATCGGAAAGCACAGAGGGTACCCTTTTTATACCATAGGACAGCGCCGCGGGCTTCATCTGGCCATGGGCAAACCGGTTTATGTGACGCATATTGATCCCGATACAAATACCATTACTGTCGGCGAAGAATCCGATCTTGTGAATACAACAGCAATTGCAAAAAATATTGTGATGGGCAAGTACGAGCGCATCACGGAAATGGATATGCCGGTGAATGCGGCAATACGTTATAACGATACCGGAGAACCCGGATTCCTGACACTAACCGGCGACGATGAGATCAGTGTCCGCTTTCCTGAAGGCAGAACAGCTATCACACCCGGACAGGCGCTCGTTGCCTACGAGGGTGATGATGTGCTCGCCGGAGGATGGATCCTCAAAGCAACCGATCCGCTTTTTGACAACCTAATATCATCCTGATGAACCCTGCACCCAAATACCCCACATTTCTGCGCACCGGATGCAACCATGTGGTGCGTGTCCGGCCAACTTCCATTGGCATCATCACCCTCATACTGCTTGTCTTTTTGATGATGTTTGCAAATCCGGTGGCAAAGGCAGTTTCTCCAACCGGCAGCATGATCTCCAATTCACAAACCGCCGGCAGCACAACGTTTGAGGGCAGTATCACCGTAAGCAGGTACACAATCCGGGCTGATGGAAGTGAATACTGGGTATCAAGCACACCGTTGCTTATCAATTCCGATTACATATTGATGGTGCAGTCTGAAGGTGAATCCGTTGAGATTCTGGGAAATATCCGGGCGGAAGGAATCCTGCTCCGTCAGCGACGGGAGGATTTTGTTTTTCTCACATCCGATCGCAAGGCGGTCATAATGAACAAGCAGGAACTTCAGCAGATGATAGCCATGCTGGAGTCCATGAGGGGACGGTCGGCTGCGGAGCAACCGCCAGAGCCTGATGTAACATTCAGGGAAACCAATGAAAGAAAGACTATTGAGGATTACAACGCGAAAAAGTGGGTCGTCAGGCAGGGGAACAGTGATTCTGAATGGCATATCTGGGTGACGGAAGAACTCTCGGTGCCCTGGGGGCTCCTTTCCGAGCCCTGGCTTATCCGGCAGTTGTCGCTCTCCGGCCTGCCGGCCGAGCAATGGTTCATTAAAGAAAACCTGCCTCTCAGGGCAGAGCATTGGGTTCGCGGCGAACTTGCCGAAGTAATAAAAATGAATGATATTAACCCCGAAAGTATTCCCGTTTCACGTTTTCAGATACCCGGTGACTACCAGAGAATCACTTTCCAGCAGATGCTGTTTGACAGAATGCGAAATCGCTGAGACTCCCGGCCGGCCGGCAAGTAGTACCTGCAGTACCGGATTTATCACCTTGTTGTGTTAATTGGGATGCAGCGATACACATTATAACGGGTTTTCTGTCACAGGTATTTATTTCCGACCTCGAAAATCAAATCATAACCAGATGAACCGACTTAAGCTGTCATTTCTGCTGACTGCTTTACTTTTTCTTGCCTATTGTGGTACAACAGAGCGAAGCTACGATTACACACCTGCCCAGGAAGAGCACATCTATTACGATATAGACCGGACCATCGGGGATGATGAAGCCATGAGCGAATTCATCGCACCCTATGTACGGGATATGGGCAGAACCATGAACCGCGTGATAACTATCAGTGAGGGGCCGTTTGAGCGTGGAAAACCCGAAGGAGCTCTTGGCAACCTGTCAGCTGACATCGTCCGCTACCGGGCGACGGCAGAAATGGGCAAGCGGGTTGATGTGAGTGTGATGAACAATGGTGGTCTCAGGGTGCCTTTGCCGGAAGGGAATATAACCGTCGGGCATATTTATGAGCTGATGCCCTTCGAGAACTATATTACTGTTCTGCGATTTTCCGGCGCACAGCTCAGGCAGATTGCCGAAGAACTGGCATCGGTAAACGGGGAGGCGGTGAGTGGCATCCGATTTCGCATTACTGACGGAAAAGCTCGTGATATTCTGGTGGACTCGCTCAGTGTGGACCCCGACCGGCATTACTGGGTGGCAACGAACAACTGGATGGCTGATGGCGGGGGAGATGCCCCCACGCTTTGGGAACCGCTTGAGCGATGGAATATGGATGTGCTGATACGAGATGCCATCATAGAATACCTGAACGGCCGTGAAAGCATCGCCCCCTACATCGATCAGCGCATCCGAAACTGACATCATATGAATCGACGAACTTTTCTACAGAATTCTGTCTTGCTGGGTGCCGGAATGGGCCTGGGCAGCATCATGCCTTATGGCAGTGTATTTGGCGCTTCCGGAACCCGGATCACCATCCTGCACACCAATGACACACATGCAAGAATTGAACCGTTTCCGGATTCCGCACCGAGATATGCCGGGATGGGTGGTGTGGCGCGCAGGACAGCGCTGATCAGGAAGCTGCGTGCGGAGAATCCGGACAGCCTTCTTCTTGATGCAGGTGATGTGTTTCAGGGAACGCCATACTTCAACAGGTATAACGGAGCCCTTGACTTCGAGGTGATGTCCAAAATGGGGTACGATGCGACCACCATCGGGAATCACGAATTCGACAACGGAGTCCGCGGTTTTGAGGATGTGATGAACAAAGCGCGCTTTCCGTTTGTCTCCACCAATTATGATTTCGGCACCACACAGATGGGGCTTCGCATTCAGAAATTCCTTATTCGACAGGTTGCCGGTGTGAAGATCGGCATTTTCGGACTCGGAGTGGCTTTTGACAATCTGGTTCTGCCTCATCTGCACCGGGGTGTCACCTATCTGGATCCGGTGGAGGTCTCTGCTGATACGGTGGCGCTCCTTAAGGGCTATCACAAGTGTGATATGGTGATTTGTCTTAGCCACATCGGATACCGCTATAATGACGATAGGGTAAGTGACCGCGTGGTAGCTCAGCAGGTTGACGGGATTGATCTGATCATCGGCGGACACACTCACACTCTGATGCCGGAACCGGAGCTATTTGAGAAATCCGATGGCAGCAAAACCTGGATTTCCCAGGTCGGATTTGCCGGTATCGTATTGGGTCGTCTCGATTTTTATTTTGACAAGGACCACAGAATCGCATCAGCGCATCATCACAACTATCCCGTTACCGAATCCTACGCATGAGGGATACCGCTACTATGACACAGCGAATGAAACTGGGGGTTGACGGACCGGAGTGCTCACGCATCATCGCGGGCTTCTGGCGATTGAAAGAATGGGGAATGTCCCCGGATCAGCTTCATGGTTTTGTCCATGAATGTCTGGACATGGGGGTTACTACCATGGACCATGCCGACATTTACGGAGATTATACCTGCGAATGGATTTTTGGTGATGCGCTTTCCGCTGGCGAAACCCGAATTCCGGATTCCCTCCGAAACCGCATGCAAATAGTGACCAAATGCGGCATCCGTCTGCAGCACTCCCGGACACGCCCGGGGATTCAACATCAGCACTACAATACGGATGCCCGATATATTGTCAAGGCTGTCGAAACGTCGCTGGAAAATCTGCATACCGATTATATTGATGTGCTTCTGATCCATCGTCCCGACGCCCTCATGAATGCAGATGAAACAGCCGGGGCTTTTGAACAGCTGCGGAAGGCGGGTAAGGTCAGGCACTTTGGTGTATCCAATTTCACGCCGTCTCAACTCACACTGTTGCAAAGCCAGCTGCCTTTTTCTCTGGTTGCCAATCAGATCGAATGCTCGGTTATGTCGATTAATCCGCTTCATGACGGAACGCTAGATCAGTGTCAGGAGCTTCACATAGCACCGATGGCCTGGTCTCCGCTTGCCGGCGGAAGATTGTTTGCAGAATCGTCTGAGAGAGCCGAGCGGCTGCAAACGGTGCTCGGTTCCATTGGCGGCGATGCCGGCGGGTTGGGTATCGATCAGGTCGCACTGTCCTGGCTGCTTCAACATCCATCCGGAATTTTTCCGGTGCTGGGTACTGGCAAGCTGGAAAGAGTGCAGGCGGCTGTTGAGGCAATGGATATCGCACTATCACGAGAACAGTGGTACCGCATTTGGAGCGCATCCACAGGAACCCCGGTTCCATAACAGGGCGGGTGCATCTAATATACTGATTATGGGCCTGCTGAAGCATTTGCGACGAAAAAAACTGGACCGGATTCCGTTTCCGGAACAATGGAGACGCATCCTTGCCGATCATATCCCGCAATATGAGAAAATGGATGCGAAGCAGCGAGAAATATTCGAGAAAAAAACTCGTTACTTCATGGCTGAAAAGAGCTTTGAGGGATGTGGGGGGATGAATCTTGACGAAAGGAAAACCCTCCTCATCGCTGCTTTGGCGTGTGTTCCGCTGATGGGCGGGGTATCCGATCTGTATCCCTATTTGCGCTCCGTGCTTGTCTATCCCTCGGACTACCAGGCTCCATATCGTGAATCGGGTGAGGACGGGGTGGTCTCCGAGGGTGTTGAGAGCCGCAGCGGCGAATCCTGGGATCAGGGTATACTGGTGTTTTCCTGGGATGAGGTGGCATATGATTTACGCCACCCGGCAGACGGTTCCAATATCGTTTTTCATGAATGCGCCCATCAGCTCGATTATGAGTGGGGAGCTACGATGGAAAATTTTAGCTGGCATCGTAAGGCCGGAGAACCGGGTATGGCCGCTACGCTGAAAACATCCTATCAGAAATTGCTATTCAGACTGGAAAAGGGGCTGCCTGTCCGCATTGACGATTACGCTGCCACTAATATTCATGAGTTTTTTGCTGTGATGACCGAGACTTGGCTGGAACGGCCAGACCGTGTTCGTAACGACTGGCCGGAAGTGGAAAAAGTTCTATCGGGCTTTTACAATCTGAATCCCGATTTTTTGTAAATTGAGGATAACGAGTTGTAGAACTGGTTGCAGTACCATGTTTCTCACAAAACAGAGAGGAATTCGTATGACTGCCACAGCAAGTTCAACATTAAACCGGCAAATTGTCGAAAAACGTCATTATTGGATTGAAGGGCTCCGGGTATTTCTTGGTTTGCTGCTTATCTACAAAGGGTATTATTTCGTAGAAAACCTCGCACTTATTTACGATTATATCGACGAAACCATGCCGATGTCGGCATTTGTAGTATCCCATTATGTAGTATTCGCCCATCTGGCCGGTGGAATCATGATCATTTTCGGCATGCTTACACGCATTGCTGTTTTTACCCAAATGCCGATAGTAATACTCGGTGCCATTTATTATACCGGCCAGGGAAGCACATTTTTCGGCCCAACGGCGGAACTGGAATATTCCCTGCTGATCCTGGTCTTGCTGATCGTTTTTTTCTTCTACGGATCAGGCAAATGCTCGGTTGACCATTACATTTTGCGAAAGAGACAGGAAAGTGACGAGTAGCCCGTAGCGTGGATTGATTGCAGTATGATTGCAGTATGATTGCAGATTAATCGCATCTTGATCGGGTCTATCTCAGAACCTGATTGTTACCGTATCAGCAACATTCGTCTGGTCAGGGTCTGCTCATGGGCTTATGATAGTGTCCGGTTGGTCCGGTATTGTTTGTTCCAATATTGGCTGGCAAATTATTTGTTGACAAATTATCGGTTGGTAAAATATTTATGTGATGAGGAGCTTGCAAAGGATCAGGAACTCACTTCCACGATGGTCTCATCCTGGATTTTGACGGTGCGGTACGGGTAGCGCTTGACCATATCGTAATTATGAGTGACCATCAACACGGCCATGCCACGATTGTTAATCTGCCGGAATATATCCATGATGGAGTGTGCGGCTTCCGGGTCAAGGTTCCCTGTTGGTTCATCGGCCAGCATGAGGCGCGGTTCATTGGCAAGCGCCCTGGCAATAACGACGCGCTGTTGTTCACCTCCTGAGAGATCATTAGGCATATCGAAGCGCCGATGGCTCAATCCGACCATGGAAAGCACCTCAAGCGCACGCTGCTTTATGAAACTCCGTGTTCTGCCTGTCACCTCCAGGGCAAAAGCTACATTGTCGTACACATTGCGGTCGGGCAGCAGCTGGAAATCCTGAAAAACAATACCGAGACTGCGCCTGAGCTGGGGAACCTTGCGCTCCTTCAGGGCAGTGACATCAATCCCGGCAACGCGGACGGTTCCTTCAATGGGAAGAAGGTCGCGGTAGATCAGCCTGAGGAAGGAGCTCTTGCCGGATCCTGTTGCCCCGATGAGATAAACAAATTCTGCATTCCCAAGAGAAAAATTGAGATTGCGGAAGATGATCCGGTTATCAAAACGGACAGCCACGTTTTCGAGGGAAATTACAGAATGGTCAGCCATGACTGAGTACCATGGTTATTCGGTCGCTGTTGTCGGTTGCATCACTGAAATCAAAATCTTCATAAGCAGCTAACATACGTAATCCGGACTGCATTACCATGGATTTTATTTCACGAAAACGCCAGATGCGTTGATTGTGAATTTCTTCAAACCGGTCAATCGTGCGGCCTGATTTGAGATCCTTTTTTTCAACGACAAAGTGATTGACATGAATACCGTTTTCACGATCATATCTGCTGCTTCTGCTGTAGATGTAATTGCGATGCTTGTTGTGCTCTCCATCAAGCAATGGAGCTATTTTTGGGGAAAAACTCGGCGTGGTGAAGTCAAATATGAAGATGCCGCCGGTATCAAGATGGCATGCAGCGCCTTCGAAAACAGATAGAATCTGCTCCTTTTGGTGCAGGTAGTTCAGACTGTCAAAAACCATGTAGATGATGTCGAAGGTCCTGCCGACACTCAGCCGGCACATGTCCTGGACCATCCAGGAGATACTGCTTTTCTTTCTTCTGCCCTTGAGGCGGGCTATCCGGATCATTTCGGCGGAGGCATCCGTCGCAGTTATTTCGTATTCATCACGCTCTTCCATTGCCAGAGCCATAGTGCCGGTTCCGCAAGCCAACTCCAGAACTCTGTTTCCGTATGGATGATGATGTCGTATGATGCAATCTATATAATCCGTCCAGTCCTCGTAATCCACATCTTTCATGATGTGGTCATACACCGGTGCAAGTTTGTTATAAATGACTGTGCTCTGGTCCTGATCTCTATCAAAGTGCATGGTGCGTCCGTGGGTCCGTTCCGGAAAATTTTCTACGTTCTGTCATTTCGAGGGCCAGGGAGCATGCCGCCAGCATGGATCCCGCATTGGCCCGGTTTTTGCCGGCGATTGAAAAAGCCGTGCCGTGATCCGGTGAGGTCCGGATGATCGGAAGCCCGGCCGTCACATTCACACCGCTTCCGAAACCTGCCAGTTTGAGTGGAATGAGGCCCTGGTCATGATACATTGCGAATATCAGATCGGATTTTTCAAACTCCCTGCTTCCAAAAAAACCGTCGGCGGGCCAGGGACCATCTATACGGATGCCGTCCTTTTGTGCCGCTTCAATTGCGGGTGTGATGATTTCCAGCTCTTCCAGCCCGAGAACACCACCGTCACCGGCATGCGGGTTGAGTCCAAGAACAGCAATACGTGGATTTGGAATGCCGAAAGCATGCACGAGCGTGCTGTGATATAACCCAATCCGTGATAGGATCAGCCCGGAGGTCAGAATTTCTGCAACTCTGCGCAACGGTACATGAATGGTTGCCAGGCCAATGCGCATGTGCCGGTTGACCAGCATCATCCCAACTGTATCTGTGCCGGTAAGTTGTGCCAGGTATTCGGTGTGCCCGGGAACCCGGAATCCTGCCATGTGAATCGCTTCTTTGGATATGGGTGCGGTTACAAGTGCATCGGCTTGTCCGGAAAGACAAGCGCTGACACCTGCGGCGACCGCATCCATGGCCAGCTTGCCCGATGCTGCAGTCATGATTCCCGGTCGGACTTCTTCCTCCGGCTCACGGCAGGGAATCAGCAGCACTTCGCCAGGATCAGGATCGGGGATATCATCGCTGTTCGATGGAAAATAAAAATCGTCGCGGTATCGGTAGATTCGGGCCGTGTTTTCCTGCAAAAAGGAAGGAGAATCGGGTGCCGTTTCCTGAAGCCGGCTGTAATATTGCATTGCATTCCTGGAGGCAAACAGAAGCAGGCCAGTCTTTTGACCGGACCCGGATTTATACAGTTCCACAAGCATCTTCAATATGATTTCCGGACCGATCCCGTTTCTGTCACCCATGGATACAGCAAGAACCGGGTGGCTCCGTTTATTGGAAGAATCGGATGGCTGCCTGGTTCTGCTTGTCATCTTCGGTCAATTAGCCTGTAATCCCCAAAACCGGTGGTGGCTTCAAAAACAAAGCTCCTGTCAGCATAGTACCATACTTCTCTGGCAGGCTGATTGGGAGGAAAAGTCCGCTCCCTGCGGTCGGGTTCACCCTGCCGGATATATATCTTTCCCTGATCCGATTCGTAACCGGGTTTTTGGGGCGTCGTGAAATTGTCGTAGGCATAATCGATCCGGCGGAAAAACTCAACCATAAGCTCGTTGTACTCACTTTCCGGACTCGGGTCCCGCTCCGCCCAGAATTTGCGGAAACGCTCCTCACGCTGCTGGCGATTGCCTCTGCGCAATTCCCGGTATTGGTCATCATCCACAATGAATCGCATCATGTCAATGGCCACATCCAGGTTCAAAAGGCTCACCGGCATGTCAAGCCATAAGCTCTGGTACGTACGTCGTGCAATGGTTTTGGGTTCGCCGCCGGATGGTGTTTTTATGACCCGTATGCGGTAGTGGGCATTTTCATACGTGCTGTTGGGAACATGCAGCAGATAAAAACCCCCTGTATCGCTGTCATCGGCTGCCTCGGTCAGGCTGAAATATGGACGGTCATCTTCCATTGCTATTTTCTGTACGAAACCGGAGACCAAATACTCCTGATTAATTTCGTGTTCCATTACCTTGTCCTGGACTGTGGTGTCCTGCCGGCTGATGCGCACCTTGTGAATCTCCAATCTGTAATCGGCATCCTCTTCCAGGGTGGGGAGCCATATTGCCAGTTGATGGTCACGTCCGAAGTATACGTTGCGGCCCATATTCATTAGGGGAGTTGAAAAGGGAGGATGCAGCTCGGTTTGCTGATCCAGAAAATAGAAAAAGGCCAGATCAGTGTCAGAGGGATCGGGAATGCGGAAGGATGGATTGAGTCCCCGCCGGGTGCGGCCATTGGCACGGGCATTGCTCTCAAGCCGGTATTGTCCGGGTTGGAGAGATTCCGTTATCAGATTCTGATGAAAAGAAACGGCGGATTGGGTCTGCTCATATGTTTCGGCAAAGATAGTTTCACTCCATGTTCGGGTTATGACAGGTGTGGATTCGCTGTTATCATCGCCTGCATCCGAACCGCCTGATCTCCTGCGGATGTTCAGCTGTACGGTGGGCTCGGCGAAAAAGCGCCGCACTTGATCACCCTGCTGTTCGTCGCGCATCCTTCGAAATGCCAGGAAATTATTCTCCAGGCGAAAGGTGGTGACAAGGCGCATGTCTGATGTGCCGGCATCCGGGACAACATGATACTCAAAAAACACATTTGGCTGACGATCCCGCACCCTCAAATATTCATACGTGATCCGTTGTGCAAGCAGATCAGATACCGGCAGAAGCAGTATTGCAAAAAAAACCGCCATGCTTGCACTGCGTATGTTCAAAGCGAACGGCAGTTGTAAAAAACGAAATGTCATCGGTTTCATGTCTTGTCCGGAATTTGCGGATTGTTTTATAGATAACTAACCTACTTCTTACGCCCGGAATTCCCAAAAATTATCTTGCTGTCCTGCAAGAATGAAACGTGAACTCAGGCAGAAACTTCATCATGATGTTCGGGAAGGGGGCGGGCTGTATCCTGATGATGATGGGGGTGCGTACAGTAGTGCGTATGCCTGTTGTTTTGAAAGACAACCCATGCGAGCAGAAGTGCACCGGAAAATGTGACGCCGGTTTTCAGCCAGTTCAGAAATGTAATGGAACTGCCGGCGGCATGGTCATGGCCGGCATGAATGACAAACTGACTGAACAGTATCAACGAAATACTGATAATATAACAGATCATCAGACGGTGGTTTTTATGGCGCAGCCACGTCGGAACAAAACCGATCAGACTCAGCGGAACAACCGAAAGCACCAGTGCGCGTTCCAATGTTTCGGAGAAGAACGTGGACAGAGCCGGCAGAAGCAGGAGCACAAAAGGTGTTGCCAGGCAATGCAAAACACACAGTGAAGAAAGGAAAATGCTGATTTTGGCAAAAATCGTGCTCATCAGTTTGTGTCGTATAGATTTTTGAACCGTCAGTAATGTCAAGGTTGTCATCGGCGCCCGGCAATCAGTTGCATTCGGGACATGTGCCGTGCAGCCGGTATTCGTGTGACCTGATCACAAAGCCATTATCCATGACAGGCACTGAAATGGTGTCTTCCGCGTCCATGGGAAGGCAGTAAATCCGTTCGCACTGATCACATATGAAATGGGCATGATCATCAATACCGACTCTCCGATTATTCTGAAGAAGCAGGGCGTAAAGCCAGTTTCGGTCTTCGTTTGCCACCTTGTGCGCCAGTCCGACACTTACAAAACTGCTGAGGGTGCGGTATAATGTAACCTTGTCCAGATCCTCACCGTGAATGCGTGACAGGATGTCAGCATGAGACAATGCCACCTGCGATTGCACCAGAACATCCAGTACTATGATTCGCGCAGTAGTACCCTTGAGTCCGTATTGATGCAGTATATCTTTAAGTTTTTTATCTGAAGTCATAGTTTGTAATAATACAAATAATGCAACAAAGTTGCAATTAAACATCAAAGGGATTGGTTGTAATAATTTGCTATACCGCCGCACAAGATAGTCATTTTCAGGTGATCATTAAATCATTTGGCGGATGATTTTCCACCGCTTATCTTTGTGACGATAGCAGTGAGGACCTGTCCCGTTCAAATTGAAAGGAAAAAACAAAACGGATGAAAATTGGAATAATTGGCGCAGGATTGTCCGGACTGACGGCCGGCCGGATTCTGGCGAAAGCCGGTCATGAAGTTATTGTCTATGAAAAGAGCAAAGGATACGGGGGACGGATGTCAACCCGGCGTAGAAACGGAGCTGCCGCTGTAAAACTGGATCATGGTGCGCCCTATCTGACAGGCACCTCTCCGGAGTTTCGCACCTTTATTGAAGAACTGGAGGCAAAAGGCATTGTAGCCGGTTGGACAGATACGGTTTCTTGTTACACAGAAGGACGCATTCTCGCTGAAATGCCCGGGAGGGAGCCCCGCAAGCTGTATATTGCCCCGGAGGGCATGAATAGCATTGGCAAATATTTCAGCCGCTGGATGGATTTTTATATGTCGGAAAAAGTGGGTGGAATCACACATATTGGTGGTTCCCGCATCAGGAAAAGCCCATGGATGATCAATTCCTCATCTATAAACGTTTTTGAAGCAGATGCTGTTATTATCGCAACACCTGCCATTCAGGCATACGGACTGGTTTCCACAGCACAGGACGAATTTGATATTCGCAAGATGATAACACTGATCGATGATATTTCTTACACCTCAACAATTTCTTTCATGGCCGGATATGGCGAAAGAAATCCCGCTGTCTGGAAGGCTGTCGTCTGTGATCATCCGGTTCTGTCATGGATTTGCAATGAAAGCAGCAAAAGGGATTACTCCGGCGATATGAATCTGGTCGCACATACCACCCACAGGTTTGCCAAAGAGATGATTGAACTGGATGATCTGAACGAAGCCGGCCGCCGCATAATGAAAGCCCTGGGTGCTATCCTCGGTTCATGGGCAGCACGCCCCGAATGGCATCAATCGCATTTATGGAGATATCATTTGCCTAAAAAGAGCCTCGACATGCCGTTTATTGAGTCTGAAGACGATTTGGCACCTCTCGCACTTACCGGCGATTATTTCCAGGGTCGTTCCATGGAAGCCGCCTATCTGTCGGGCCTGAAGCTCGGAACACATTGGGTAGAAAAATTCTCCTGAATTAACGCAGGACTGTGAAAGAACTTCTAAAACTGAATAGCTACTTTCTCAAGTACAAGTGGACGCTTGCGCTGGGGTCGGTTCTGCTCATACTGGCTAACTTTTTCCTCATCTGGATTCCCATCTTCATCCGAATGACCATGGACGAAGTGGAACGCATTTCCGGGGAGATGCCAGTACCACATGAAAGTGTTACCTCGACCCTGTTTTCTCCCGATACAGGCTGGTTCCTGGCACAAAATACTGGGATGCTAATCGGGGCTGTATTGCTCTACGGCCTGCTGCTCTTCGCTACACGCCAGACGCTCATAGTTACTTCGAGAAAAATCGAGTTTGACCTCAGGAACGAGGTTTATGATCATCTGCAGAAGCTGCCAAAGTCTTACTACGACAGTACCCGTTCCGGTGATATCTACACCCGGGCCACGGAAGATATCGTGCGTGTACGTGAATACTTTGGGCCGGCATTCATGTACACCATCAACACACTTTCCCGCTCTGCCATCATTATCGCAATTATGCTGATGGTCAATGTCAATCTGACGCTCTGGGCTCTTATTCCGCTGCCATTACTGGCTGTGATGGCATATTGGGTGAGTCGCTATATAAACCGGCGGTCCAATGAGATCCAGCAGCAGTTTGCCATGATGGCGGGTAAAGTACAGGAAGTCTACTCCAGCATCCGGGTTATCAAGGCATTCAACAGAGAGCGTTACGAAAAGGACCGTTTTGAAAGAGAGAACAAGCGTTATAGACGAAAAAAGCTGCGGCTGGACCTTGTCGAGGCGCTATTCCATCCGATGCTCCTGCTGCTGATCGGCAGCTCAATTGTGCTTGTTGTTTGGCAGGGCGGTCTTATGGTGATGGCCGGAACGGTGACTGTGGGTAATATCGCCGAATTTATCATTTATGTCACTTATCTTACCTGGCCAGTCGCATCGCTGGGTTATACCCTGAATCTCCTGCAGCGCTCAGCGGCATCAAATTCGCGCATTCAGAAAATGTTACGTGAACCGGTGACCGGAAGCAAATTTCAACCGATGGAATCCAGATCAGAACAAGGCCGGTCCAAGCCGAAGGGTACGGTATCGGACGGGTCGAACGAAGAGGGGCAGAAAGTTTTATTCCAAAATGATATTGTGTTTGAGAGTGTGAGCTTCACATATCCGGGGGCCGAAACACCAGCGCTCCGGGATGTCAACATGCGGATCACAAAGGGTGAGCGGATTGGCATTGTCGGGAGAACCGGCTCCGGGAAAACCAGTCTGGTTCAATTGCTTCCACGAATATACGATCCCCGGAAGGGACGTATTCTTATGGATGGCAAGGATATCCGCGAACTATCATTGCATGATCTGCGCTCCCTGATAGGGTTTGTACCGCAAGACAATTTTTTGTTTTCCGATACCATACGTGAAAATATCACCTTTGGGAAAGAGAATGCATCAGAGCAGGAAATCAGAAAAGCTGCTGAGCAGGCAGAAGTTTTGGAAAATATTTTGGAATTTGAGAAAAAATTCGACACTATATTGGGAGAGCGTGGAATCACGTTATCGGGTGGGCAAAAGCAACGAACAAGTATTGCCAGAGCGCTCATACGCAAGCCATCTATTCTTGTTCTGGATGACGCTCTAAGCGCTGTGGATACGAAGACGGAGGATGCTATTGTTCAGCATCTTGACTCAGATCATGATAATGTTACAATGTTTATTATTTGTCATCGTTTGTCATCACTTAAGCACGTAAACAGGATTTTTGTATTGGAAGAAGGGCGGATTGTAGAAAGCGGTTCACATGATGAACTTTTAGCATTAGACGGGTACTTTGCAAATATGTACCGCAAGCAATTGATTGAAGAAGAACTGGAACACATATGAACAAATGGGAATGTTTCGTATGAAAGCGGAATTCCCCGAATCAAATTGGAGAGGATAATTATATGATTGTAATTCCATTGGGTGTCTCATCGGCTACTCCGACTGCCGTGCGTCATCTGCCATCGGTGGCCTTGTGGAGGGATGGATCCGTATTTTTATTTGACTGTGGTGAAAATGCTCAAATGCGTTTATTGCAGGCAGGTATGAAACGGTCAAAGGTGGATGCCATTTTTATTTCGCACCTGGACGGCGACCACATTTTTGGTTTGTTTGGTTTGCTGAGTACATTTCAGCTGCAGAGACGCGAAAAAGAGCTGAACATCATTGGTCCGAAAGGCCTCAAGAAAATGATTGAGTCGGTTTTCGGCGTTGCTCAGATTGAACTGGAATACCCAATTACATACAAAGAGCTGAAAAGCGACTTTGACCATGAAGTGGTTCTTGAGGCTGAGGAATTTTATGTTGAGGCCAGGCCCCTGAAACATACCAAATTCTGTATCGGATACCGGTTTCAGGAAAAGGATAAACCAGGCAAAGTGGATTCTGCCAAAGCAACGGAAGCGGGCATTACGGAAGATGCCCAGTTCAAGGCATTGAAAAACGGAGAAGATGTCACCCTGGAGGATGGAACCGTCGTTCACTCCGCCGATATCGTTGGTGATCCCCGGCCGGGAGAGAGCTTTGTCTATGTCACCGATACCGAGTTTTGTGAAAATGCCATACGCCTGGCTGAAAATGCAACAATACTTTATCATGAAGCCACTTTTGGCGAGCCACTTAAGGAGAAAGCCCAGGACACAGGCCACTCCAGCGCCCAGGATGCGGCTATCGTGGCCAAAACGGCCAAGGTGGACCGGCTCGTCATCGGACACTTTTCCGCCCGTTATTCAAATCAGTTCCTTTTGCTCAAGGAAGCACGCGGTGTGTTTGAGAAAACATGGCTGGCATACGAACTGCGTCCTATATTCACCAACCCCGAGCAGGAAAAAGAGATCATCAGTCCGCGCGTTGAGATCATCGACCTTAAGGACAAACGGGCTCAGCGTTCGAATAAAACCTTTAAACCTGCTGTAAAACGCAAAGTTGGATTCAAAAAGAAGAGATTCAAACGGAAACCGGCAAATGCGCGTTACTACAAAAGCAGCGAATCGGACCGCCCGCAAAAATCACGGTTCAGCAAGCCTTACAAGCGACCCGATGATGACCAAGGTAAACCAAGTCCGCATCGCCCGAGCAAGCCGCTACCCATAACACCTCGAACACCGTTTGATGACTTCGACCGCTTCTGACAAGCGATCCGATAAGAAACAAACTGCAGCTGGTAAAGCCGTCGACACCTACCTGATTCGACGGCTTTACTTCTTTTTAGCGCCCTATAAGTGGCACCTCCTGCTTGCGTTGCTGCTTACGCTGTCGGTCGCTTTTTTGGGACCTCTGCGTCCGTATCTGACACAGATCGCGGTCGATGATTACATCGCCAAGGGCGATGCCGTTGGGCTCGGCAGAATCATGCTGCTTTTTCTTGGGATATTGCTGCTTGAAACCATGGTTTTGATCGGCAACACCTATTTGATGCGATGGATTGGCCAGGGTGCACTGTATCGACTCAGAAATGCTGTATTTGAGAAGATTCAAAGCCTGCATGTTCAATTTTTCGATAAAAATCCGATTGGCAGACTGATTACGCGTTCCACGAGCGATATTGAGGCGCTCAATGAGCTGCTTTCGACCGGTGTTGTCAACATTATTGGTGATCTCTTCCGCATCATCTTCATAATTGGGTTTATGCTCTCCATGAGCTGGGAACTGTCCCTGGTGAGCCTCAGTGTCCTTCCCATTCTCGTTTATGCAACGTTCTGGTTCAAGGCCAGGGTCAGAGTAGCTTTTCTGAATGTAAGAGACCAGATCGCCCGGCTGCATTCCTTTGTTCAGGAACACATCGGTGGCATGAGTATCGTCCAGCTATATGGCCGTGAGACCAAAGAAAAAGAGAAATTCGAAGAGATCAACAAGGATCATACAAATGCCCACATAAAAACGATTTTCTATTTCGCCCTGTTCTGGCCGGCGGTGGAGGTAATAGCATCTCTGGCAATGGCACTGGTGATCTGGTACGGCAGTGCACAGGCGCTGGCCGGACAGGTTACCTTCGGGGTTTTGCTGGCATTTATCCAGTATGTCCGGCAGTTTTTTGTACCGATACGGGATCTTTCGGAAAAATTCAATACGCTCCAGAGCGCTCTTGCTTCCTCAGAGCGAATTTTTGGTGTGCTTGATACAAAAGATGAAATTCCTGAACCCGAACATCCCGGGGTGCCGGCACGTAAGGAAGGTCACATCCGCTTCGAGAATGTATCATTCCGGTATAACGCAGATGAAGAGGAAGTGCTTAAGGAGACTGATTTCGAGGTGAAACCGGGTGAGATTGTGGCTATCGTCGGGGCTACAGGTGCGGGTAAAACAACTATCATCAATTTGCTGCTCCGATTTTATGACGTGACCGCCGGAAGGATTTCCATTGACGGAATTGACATCCGGGACATGAATCAATCGACGCTCAGATCCTATTTCGGTCTGGTTTTGCAGGATAATCTGCTGTTCGCAGGTACAGTTATGGATAACATAACCCTTGGCAACAGCAACATATCGCGAGAACGTGTGGTGCACGCTTCGAAGCTGATGCAAGCCGACCGCTTCATTTCAAAACTGCCCGGCGGCTACATGCACCGGATTGCCGAAAGGGGAACATCACTGTCAATGGGACAACGGCAGCTGATCTGTTTTGTCAGGGCGCTTGTCTACGATCCTACCATACTCATCCTTGATGAAGCTACCTCAAACGTGGACTCTGATACCGAATATCTCGTATCAAAGGCTCTGGACACCATTATGAAAGGGCGCACCTCGGTAGTCATCGCACACAGAATCTCCACCATTCAGCATGCCGACAAGATACTTGTAATGCACAAAGGGCGCATTCGGGAAACCGGTACACATCGTGAACTTGTGACCCGCACAGATGGCATCTACCGGCGTCTGTATGAGCTGCAGTACCGTGACCAGATAAAGCCGGTTAGCCGGTAGCATCTTGGCAACAGATACTTATGCCGTTACATTGATCACATAATCAATCACATCATCAGGCGTATCGGGAGGGAGGCAGTAAAATCTGCTGCAGTATATGTTACCGTCGTTATAGTTTGTCGTTTCGCCGTGACTGAAAATGCGCGTCTGGAAGCCGGCTGACTCCATGATGGCTGCTGGTGCAGCAATATCCCAGTACGCAGTCTTTCGAAAGCTGACAAATCCAGAACTGGGGCCATTGAGCGGACCGATTATGTTGTGAGCAGCATTGGATGTCCGCCGGACCGGCAGATGGGTGATTGATTCAAGCCGCTCTCTCAGAGCAGGATGGGCGCCCTTGACCACCAAGGGCATCTGATGACGCCAGCTTATTGTTTGATGAATTTCACGATAATCGCCAGGAGAAGTGTATAACCGGGTTCGGATGTAGGAGTTGCCATAAAGAACACAATTTCTCTCAGGCTGATAAAGGACGCCAAAACTCGGCTTTCCATCAATGCACAAACTGATCAGTACAAAATAATTTGGTGAACCATCTGCAAATTTACTGGTTCCGTCTATGGGGTCTATATACCAGATCATGGAGGATTTCGAATGATAGGAGTGCGATGATTTATCCTCTTCACTTACAACCGTTTCGCCGGGGAATGCCTTTTTCAACAATTCCATCCAGAAATCACTCATCTCCTTATCAGCGTCGGTTACCTTGGAGCCGTCGCTTTTTATGCTGACGCTGAAACTCCTGTTATGCTGTTTCAGACGCAACCTTCGGCCGGCCTCTTCCAAATGAGGATACAGCCACCTGAATCGTAAGTCAAATTCCTTTTCAGACATTCCTGATTGCCATAATTCACGGTTTAATCTGCCTGTTACCTGTAGCGGAAATTTTATATCTTCTAAAGTTCGCATAATTTCCATTTACATAACACACCTTCACGGATATTTTTCATGGAAGAAGATAACACCTATACGGCAGCGAAAAAGGATGGTCCGGCAGATAAAAAAGCCGGCACAGGGGATATTATCGAAAATCTGCGCGAAGAGAAAGAGCGACTGGAAAATGAGCTTCGCCAGGAATACCGAAATGCCCGCAAGTATGTGAGATCGCATCCGGAGGAAGGACTGGCTTATTCCTTTATCGGAGGTGCTGTTTTTGGCTTTATCCTGGCTAAAATATTTTCACGCTGATCGCGTGCCTTGCGCGTTATGAGTACAAGAGGGCTCCGGTTTTTTTAACCCTTAACCCTAAATCCTGAATATTTGCTTCACAGCCGTTCTTTTTACCGGCAAAAGGGCAATAGCATGACATGGATTTGATCTGATCACCGGGCTGCTAACCTTTAAACTTCAATTTCATATTATGGCTCAACTTCAATATACAACCGAACAAGTGAACGACTTGCTGCAGCGTGTGGATGCGCTGAGGAGGTATCTTTGACTACGATAAGCGCAAAGAAAGAATAAGCGAACTCGAGTTTCAGGCTCAGCAGCCCGATTTTTGGAATGACGCTGACAAGGCCCAGAAGCTTATGCAGGATCTCAACCATGAAAAATCCTGGGTTACCGAGTGGGACAAGCTGGATGAGCGGCGGCAGAATATCCTGCTCTTCCGGGAAATCATGGAAGAAGGGGATGATGTTTCCGGTGAATTGAATAAGGAAGTGTCGATGCTTAAAAAGGAAGTCGAAGATCTTGAGTTCAAGAATATGCTGGATGAACCTGATGACCGGCTGGACGCTCTTCTGACCATAAATCCCGGTGCCGGCGGTACCGAGAGCCAGGATTGGGCCGAAATGATTTATCGAATGTATACGCGCTGGGTCAGTGACAACGATATGGATGCCACGGTTCTGGAATATCAGCCTGGCGATGTGGCCGGTATCAAAAGTGCGAGTATTGAAGTGAAAGGCAATTTTGCGTATGGTTACCTGAAAGCGGAGAATGGGGTGCACCGGCTGGTGCGTATCTCTCCTTTTGACAGCAATGCCCGGCGTCATACGTCCTTCTGCTCGGTGTTTGTGACTCCCCTGATCAATAATGAAATTGAAATTGATCTGAATCAGGATGATATAGAGCTGCAACGCTTTCACGCAGGCGGCAAGGGCGGACAGAATGTCAACAAGGTGGAAACCGGAGTGCGGCTTGTATGGACAGGCAAACTTTCAGACGGCAGGGAAGAACGTGTGGTTGCCGAGTGCCAGCAGGAGCGGTCGCAGCTGCAGAACAGGGAAAAAGCCATGGTCATGTTGAAATCAAGGGTTTATGACCTGGAAAAACGGATCAAGGAAGAACAGAAGAATAAACTGGAAAGCACCAAGATGAAAAATGAGTGGGGTTCACAAATCCGCTCCTATGTGTTTCATCCCTATAACATGGTTAAGGACCACCGGACGGGATACGAATCATCAAACGTTGAAGCTGTTATGGATGGTGAAATCGATGAATTTATCAAAGCCTATTTAATGTCTGATGCCTGATAAATATGATTTCCTGATACTTGGAAGCGGTGGAGCCGGACTCTCGTTTGCACTCCGGGTAGCGCGGTACGGAACTGTTGCGATCATTACTAAAAAGGATTCTGCCGAGTCGAACACGAACTATGCTCAGGGTGGGCTTGCCAGTGTGCTGGACCAGCAAGACCGGTTTGAAGATCATATCAATGATACGATCATCGCCGGAGCCGGATTGTGTCATCCCGATGTCGTTAAGATGGTGGTGCACGAGGGGCCTGATGTGGTCCGGGAGCTGCTGGATTGGGGGGCCCAATTTTCATCGAAGGATGGGATGCTGGATTTGGGACGGGAGGGCGGGCATTCCCGAAACCGGATTGTCCATGCCGCTGACAGAACCGGAAAAGAAATTGAACAGACACTGCTGACTGCAATCGATGATCACCCGAATATCCGGATTTTTGAACATCATTTTGCACTGGAGCTGATAACCGAGCATCATCTCGGCAGGAAAGTGACCCGTCGTGAAAGTGACATTTCCTGCTATGGAGCCTATGTTTTTAATACCCGTTCCGATAAAGTGGAAGCTATCTGTGCAAAAGCGACGCTGATCGCAACCGGCGGTGTCGGAGAGGCCTATCTGCACTCGACAAATCCATCCATTGCAACAGGTGACGGCATTGCAATGGCCTATCGCGCCAAAGCACGTGTGGCCAATATGGAGTTCATGCAGTTCCACCCCACATCACTTAATATTCCCGAAGCCAGCTCCTTTCTCATCTCCGAAGCGGTTCGCGGCAAAGGCGGAATTCTGCGTGACCGCAACGGCAAGGCATTCATGAAAGATTACGATGAAAGGGCCGAACTTGCTCCCAGGGATATCGTGGCCAGATCTATCGACGACTATCTTAAAAAAACTGGAGATAGTACAGTCTATCTTGATGTTACTCATATAGATAATAACATACTCTCTGAAAGTTTCCCACATATTATGGAGACATGCCGCACCTTCGGTATAGACATTGCCGCTGACTGGATCCCGGTCGTGCCGGCGGCACATTATCTGTGTGGAGGTGTGCTGACCGACATTGACGGAAGGACCTCGATTCATGGGTTGTTTTGTGCCGGTGAAGCTGCCTGCACGGGACTGCATGGCGCAAACCGACTCGCATCCAACAGTCTGCTGGAAGCCATGGTCTTTTCAAAAAGGGCGGCGGTCAAGGCTGCTGAATATATAGCGGATACCCACTGGATCACCGGTGTGCCGGAATGGGATGATACGGGCACTGTTAATATGGAAGAGGCAATTTTAATCTATCATAACAAGCAGGAACTGCAACAGGTTATGTGGAATTATGTTGGAATTGTTCGAAGTAATCTCCGGTTGGAGCGGGCATTCAGGCGCACACATCTGATCTATGAGGAGACGGAAGGATTTTACCAGCGAACCAGGATCAGCGTAGCCTTGTGCGAACTGCGTAACCTTATCGCCAATGCCTATATTATCATTCGTTCAGCTATGAGCCGCAAAGAGAGCCGCGGACTGCACTACACTACGGATTATCCCCTTCCGGTGGATGAAGCCCGCAAGGATACGATCATCTGACCATTTCAAACCCGCGACCGCATGCTACATATCGGCGTCACAGGAGGTATCGGAAGTGGCAAATCGACATTTCTTAGTGTCTGGGAGCAGCATGGAGTGCCTGTGGTCTATGCCGACGATCTTGCCAAAGAATTGATGGCAACGGATGTTGAACTTAAAGAGAAAATAGCCGGACTTTTTGGCGATGAATCATACCTGCCTGATGGAACACTGAACCGGACCTATCTTGCACAAGCCGCATTCGGGCAGGGGCGTGTAGAAGATCTCAACAAGATTGTTCATCCGGTGGTGTATCGTGAACTGGAAGCCCGCAAGCAGAAGGAGAAAAAAGTGGGCGCCCGATTGTTTGCGCATGAATCGGCACTGCTTTTGAGCTCCGGCAGAAGCGGCATGTGCGATGTGGTGATTTTGATTGCCTGTTCACCCGAAGAAAGGATTCGGCGGGTCTCCGAACGGGATAACGCCGGACCTGAGACGGTTCAGAGCAGGATGCAGCAACAACCCGATTTCGACAAGCTTGCCGACAGGGCTGATCTTGTGGTCTGCAATGATGGTACTCCCGATATCCTTATGAGGAAAGCGGAAGTGCTGCTCAGTGAACTTTCGGACCTGGCAAAGACGACCGAAAACAGCAGATCATAACCGTGAATGTACGAACACACCCGCTGACTCGGGTTTACCGTTTCCTCAACATTCCGATAAAAACATGACCATGAAACAAAGACCATGAAGCAAATACCATGACACAGGAGAACAAAAATCATCTGATTACCCTGGAGGAGTTTATGATCCGGTCACAAAACCGGTTTGACGGTGCTACCGGAGAACTCTCCCAGCTGCTGCGTGATATGGGGCTGGCCTGTTGGTGTGCGCAACTATATCAGACACATCAATGAAGTCGATCCCGGTACAAAGCGTCCGTATTCTTTGCGCTACATAGGATCGATGGTATCTGATCTTCATCTGTTTATTTGAGCTTGACATACATGCCTTCCCGGATGTCGTGTTCACTTACGAATCCGGCGTTGACCTCAAGAGTGTACATGGCGGGCTGCTCCGAGCGAATCGGACGATCGGAATAGGGTGTTGTCCGGGTATGGATGCGTACAATCCGGTGATCGCGGCTGATGAACAGAATATCAAGTGGCAGGGGGGTATTGGCCATCCAGAAGCTTCGGGGCGTCTCTTCCTCGAAAATAAAATACATGCCCGCATCAAACGGCAGGTCGTGGACATCCATCAGCCCGGCATTGCGCTCACTTTCGGTCCGGGCCAGAGCCACCCTGACTTCAGTAATCGTCTGGTCCTGTTGCTCGGACAGAATTTTCACTTTGTCGGTGAGTTCGATGGTGCGGCCGGTTCTTTGCTCCCGGCTCTCACCGGTATCATCATTACCGCAGAAAGTAACCATCAGTGGCACGGATACGACCAGGAATAAATGTAATATTCGCATAAAGCGTTTATATGAAATTCAGATTCGGAAAATAGATAATTCTGATGAATTATACACCTTGGTGGACTGGATGAAGCCGGGCACTGAAAATCTGTGTCTAAGGGTGCGGCAGATGGCATAGTTTTTGGGTATTGCCAAATTTTGGCGTATATTTAGACTTTACAAGTGAGCCCGTAAAGGCTCACTTTTTTTGTATTTGGAAATCGACAAACGGAATTTTATTTGGACGAACTCGAACTGATAAAAACCATTGCAGGACAGGTTTTGCAGGATCATGACATGTTCCTGGTGGATGTTGAACTGAAAGGTTCAACCGGGAATAGTATGATCTGGATCTACATCGAGTCCGAAAACGGGAACGTATCACTCGATCGCTGTGCTGAAATCAGCCGGGAAATGAATTTTTTACTGGATGCTGAAGGGTGGCACGACAAAAAGTACACCCTCAATGTATCTTCCCCCGGATTGGATCGGCCGCTCAAGGATATCAGGCAATACATGAGCAATACCGGACGCAAGGCCAGAGTGGTTTATATGAAAGAGGGTGAACAGATGCGTGTGGAAGGAAAGCTGACCGATGCACAGCCCGGAAAAATCACCCTTTTAACTGAAGACAAGAAAGAGCTGGAAATTCCGTTTTCTGATATTGTGGAAACACACATTCTGGCATCATTTAAACAATAATAACGGCATTCTCGACAACAAAATACATGCAAACGGATATTTCAAAACAGATCATTCAGTCTTTTGCTGAAATTGCCAAGGATAAGGGAATCGAAAGGGATCTTTTGCTATCAATTCTCGAGGATGTATTCCGATCCATGATCCGGAAAAAGTACGAATCGGATGAAGCCTTTTCAGTTATACTGAATCCGGATCGCGGTGAAATCCAGATCATGCATATCCGTGAAGTGGTTCCGGATGAGGAACTGAGTGATCCGGTCAATGAAATTGGTATGTCCGAAGCTCAAAAGCTGGATCCGGATCTGGAGCTGTATGATGAATTTGCCCAGGAGCTCAGAATCGAGGATTTCGGTCGAAGGGCGGTTATGATGGCTCGCCAGACACTGGCCCAGCGTATCCGCGAGATTGAAAAAGACAATATTTTTGAGGATTACAGCGACCGCATCGGTGAGATTGTTCTGGGCGATGTCTATCAGGTGCGAAACCGTGATATTCTTGTCAATCATAACGGCGTGGAGCTCATCCTTCCCAAAGGACATCAGATCTACAAGGATCGTTACCGGAAAGGAGATACCATCCGCGCGGTCGTTGTGGAAGTGAAGCGGCAGGAAGGAAATCCGGCCGTTATCATCTCACGAACATCCTCGCTGTTTTTGGAGCGTCTCTTCGAAAATGAGATTCCCGAAGTGTTTGACGGTGTCATTGAAATTATCAAAACAGTCCGTGAGCCCGGTGACCGTTCCAAGGTTGCCGTTATATCGAACGATGAGCGAGTGGACCCTGTCGGAGCATGCGTTGGCATGAAAGGGATCCGCATCCATTCCATCGTACGTGAATTATGCAACGAGAATATCGATGTCATCAACCACACCGAGGATGACCATGAGTTTATAAAACGTGCGCTGCAGCCTGCGCATGTGCAATCCGTAGAGATTGACAAAAAAAACCGGCGGGCCAAAGTTGTTGTACCAGCCGATCAGGTTTCCAAAGCCATCGGAAAAGGCGGGGTCAACATCAGGCTGGCCACACAGCTTACCAATTATGAAATCGATGTCTATCGCGAAGTTGAGGATGAGGATGACATTGATATCTTCGAATTTGCCGACGATTTTGGTGACGAGATCGTTCAGTTGCTCTATGATATCGGTTGCGATACCGCAAGATCGGTGATGGAACTGAGCCCGGCAGAACTCGAACGCCGGACCGAAGGCAAGCTCGCCCTTAAGGATGCCAAACATATCATCCGGACCATTGAAGAGGAATTTGAGGAAGACGAAGCTTAGCCCGAACAATTCCGCATACTGTAAAACAGAACAGGATCAATTATATATGACAGAAGCTGGTAAACCGAAACGCTTATTCAAGGTGGCATCGGAATTCAATGTGTCTACACAATCCATTGTGGACTCGTTGAACGACAACGGGTTTCCCATTGACAACAAACCCAATGCGAAAATTACGCCTGAAATGTACTCCGCCCTGGAGACGGTTTACGGAGAAGATAAGGCCAAAAGCCGGGATCATGTGCGAGCCCGCGAGGAGTATGAAGAGCGAAGAAGCACATTCCGGACAAGCAGAAACGAATCTGTGACCATCGACAGCTTCCTGGAGCCGATGGATGATCTTAAGCCCAGTGATGCTGCATCTGAAGATGACAAGATGCTTCCGCTGGAACCCCTGGACAGTGAAAAGCCCGGTAAGGAACCGAAAAAACCAGAGAAAAAGCCGAAAGAGCCGGCTGATATTGCCAAAGAGGAAACAGATCCCACTCAAAAGCAGAAGGCCCCTGAAGCTGAAAAGAAAGCCAAAGAGGATAAGCGGGAGGCTGATGAGGCTGATGAGACTGTTGAAGTCCCGGACACTTCGGCCGCTAAGAAAAAAGAGCCCCCGAAAACGGCAGCAAAAGATGAAGAACCCGGGCCGTCAGATTCAGACGAAGCCTCCGTTGCTCCGGAAATCAGCGATGAGGCCGATGAGGACATTGAAGCGGAAGATATTTCCACCCTGGATGAGGATCAAACCGAAGAAGGAGAAGATCACATCGATATTATCCGTGGCCGCAAAGAAATACTGTCCGGGACCAGGGTGCTGGGAAAAATTGCAATTACCGGGCCCGGTGAGGAATTACGCGCTCGCAAGAAAAAGAAAAAGGGTAAAAAGTCCAAAAAGGAAGATGCTCCTGATGCCAAGTCCAAGGTTGAGGTTGACGATCCGGATAAACCCAAGAAGAAGAAAATCGCAGCCAAACGTGTAAAGGATGAGACTCCGGCGGGCAAAGATACAGAGGATGCTCTCAAACCGCGTAAAAAGAAAAAGCGAATCAAGTCGCGCAAGGCACCCAAGGTTGATGAGTCGGATGTCGAATCAAAAATGAAGGAAACGCTGGCAATGCTGAGTACGGGTGGCTCGGCCGGACGCAAGCGGCAGAAACGGCGCAAGCAGAAGCGTGAGGAGATGGCTGCTGAACGTGAAATACTGCAAACTGAAAAGTCTGAGAAGGAGCAGCGCATACTTGAAGTTACTGAATTTATTACGGTCAGTGACCTTGCCGACCTGCTCAATGTCCCTCCAAATGAGATCATCATGCACTGTATGAATCTTGGCATGGTGGTTTCTATCAATCAGAGACTGGAAGCTGGCACGATAGAACTGCTTGCTGATGAATATGGCCGGGAAGTAATCTTTGTGGATGCGGAGGATCTCAGCGATGATATTGATGAAGGTAAAGAGGACAAGGCCAAAGATTTGGAACCCCGATCCCCTGTAGTCACGGTTATGGGACACGTTGATCATGGCAAAACTTCGCTGCTCGATTATATACGGAAAACCAAGGTCACAGCCGGTGAAGCAGGCGGAATTACGCAACATATCGGTGCCTACGAGGTCAGACTGCCCGACAAGCGGAACATCACATTTCTGGACACACCCGGTCACGAGGCCTTTACCGCAATGCGGGCCCGAGGCGCCCAGGTAACGGATATGGTGATTCTGGTAGTCGCTGCCGACGACGCCGTGATGCCCCAGACGATCGAGGCTATAAATCACGCCCATGCTGGAGGTGTGCCGATCGTAGTTGCTGTTAACAAGATGGATAAGGAAGGATCCAATCCCGACCGCATCAAACAGCAGCTCTCCGACTATAATGTCATTGTCGAAGAGTGGGGTGGGAACGTCCAGATCGCTGAAGTATCCGCGCAAACCGGACAGGGCATTGACGAGCTTCTGGACAAGGTTCTTATTGAAGCCGAATTGATGGAGCTCAAAGCCAATCCGAACCGCAGAGCCAGCGGCATCATTCTGGAAGCCAAGGTAGATCGCGGCAAAGGCGTGGTATCCAACATACTCATCCAACGCGGTACGCTGCGTGTGGGGGATCCCTTTGTGGCCGGGTCATTTTCCGGAAAAGTACGAGCTCTTGAAAACGAATTTGGTGAGCGCATTGACAAAGTGGGACCGGCTCAACCGGCACAGATGACAGGATTTGATGGAATACCCCAGGCCGGTGACAAGATCGTATCCGTGGAAGATGAACGTATGGCCAAAGAAATTGCCCAGCAGCGCCAGCAGATCAAGCGCGAGCAATCTCTGAGAAAAGTGAAGCATGTCACCCTCGATGATATCTCCCGCCGACTGGCACTTGGTGATCTCGCCGAGCTGAATATCATCATAAAAGGTGATGTTGACGGATCCATTGAAGCGCTTGCCGGCTCACTTCAGAAACTGTCTGATGAAGAGGTCAAAGTCAATATCATCCACACCGGCGTCGGAGCCATATCCGAGTCGGATGTATTGCTCGCTTCTGCATCTGAGGCGATTATTATCGGTTTTCAGGTCAGACCATCAACAAATGCGCGTAAGCTTGCAGAGAATGAAGAGATTGATATCCGATTGTTCAGTGTGATCTATGATGCGGTTGACGCGGTGAGGGATGCTCTTGAAGGTCTTCTTTCGCCCGAAGTCAATGAAAAAACCGTGGCAACCCTGGAAGTGCTTGATACCTTTAAGGTTCCCAAAGCTGGTACGATTGCCGGTTGCAAAGTGACCGATGGCAAGATCACTCGCAATACCAGAGTTCGTCTTATCCGTGACGGCATCGTGATTTATGAAGGGGATCTGTCATCCCTGAAACGCTTCAAGGATGATGTGAAAGAAGTAACCAGCGGTTATGAATGCGGCCTCGGCATCAAGAATTACAATGATATCAAAACAGGTGATGTCATTGAAGGTTTTGAAGTGGTCGAGACCAAACGGAAACTTAAGCAAGAAACCAGTTCATGAGTATTAGAACCGAACGGGTAGCAGCACTTCTGAAATCGGATCTTGGTGAAATCCTGCAACAGGATTATCAACATGATGCCATGCTCACCATCACCAGTGTGCGTGTTTCACCGGATCTGATGCAGGCCCATGTCTATCTGAGCATTTTTACGACCCGGGACGTTAAAAGCGAAACATTCGATTTTATCCATGAAAAAACTCCGGAAATCCGGAAAAAACTGGCGGGTAGAATTCGTCACCAGGTGCGGCGTATACCAGAGATTCACTTCCATCAGGATGATACAGCAGAATACGTGGAAAAAATCGATTCGCTGTTCCGAAAAATTCAGGCCGGCAAGACCGGAACCGGAAATGATGACAATTCTTCCGGGGAAAAGCCTTCAGATAAAAAAGGCGGTAAATAATCAGTCAACCGTGATCAAAGATACCGCATCAGGTAATGGGCACAGCATCAATTTCTCTTTCCAGCTTGCCGGTCTATGACCGCAACCGGATGCCCGGACCAGACGCAGATCATTCAGCCGGCGCCATCTTTCTTGTTGACAAACCCATCGGCTGGAGCAGTTTTGATGTGGTTAAATTCCTCAGATCCCGCATTAATACCCGGAAAACAGGTCATGCCGGCACACTGGATCCATTGGCAACCGGACTGCTGGTCATTTGTTCAGGAAAAGCGACAAAGCTGATATCCCAATTGCAGGAGCTGCCAAAACGCTATCTGGCCGAGGTAAAGCTGGGGGTGTCGACTCCAAGTCAGGATGCCGCAACAGAACCGGATGCCCATGCCCTGACCGGTCATATCAGGCAGGCAGATGCAGAGAGAATCATAAAGAACCAGTTTACCGGAAGAATTCAGCAAATCCCGCCAATGTATTCTGCACTGTGGAAAGACGGAAAGCGTTTGTACACCCTGGCAAGAAAAGGGGAAGTGGTACACCGCGAACCCCGGGAGATTGAAATCCATGAAATTAAACTGATATCATTTGATGCAGAGCAGCTTGTGCTTGATATTCTGTGCAGCAAGGGAACGTACGTGAGAACCCTGGCGCACGATCTTGGCAAAGCGCTGGGTTCCCTTGCAAGTTTATCTGGACTCAGGCGAACCGCCATCGGACCCTATCAGGCAGATGAAGCCATGGATATCGAGCAGATCCGTGCTTTTTATGGTCAGAAGGCATGACTTTACTCTTACTGTTGTTTGATCCGTTATGAGCAAACCCGTTTTTATCCAGGACTACCAGAAAAATCCGGCTAATGTACTTACGGTTGGCACATTCGACGGGGTGCATCTGGGGCACCAGGCTTTAATTCACAATGTGGTGGATCGGGCCCGTAAAAAGTCTGGACCTGCCGTTGTGGTGACTTTTGATCCGCATCCCAGAGATGTCATCAATCCATCCTCAGATGGAATCAGACTGCTGACGACACTTACCGAGCGAGCATCCATCATGCGGGATTACGGCATCGATCAGATGGTGGTGATTCCGTTTACAAGAGATTTTTCAATCCTGTCATCGGAAGAATTTATCCGGGAGTTTATTTTCAAGCGGATCGGAGTGGATGAGTTTGTAATCGGTTATGACCATCACTTCGGACGCGATCGGATGGGATCTATAAATACGCTGCAAAAACTGTCAAATGAGCTTGGCTTTTCCGTACATGTTGAAAAATCACATGAAGTGGATCATGTTACCGTAAGCAGCACTTTTATTCGCAAGCTTCTGGAGGTGGATGGGAATGTCAGCTCGGCAGCGGGCATGTTGGGACGCCGTTACGAGGTTAGCGGAACCATCGTCAAGGGGGATCAGCGCGGACGCACTATAGGATTTCCAACGGCCAATCTGGAGCCCGAGAGTGGCAACAAAATTCTGCCAGCAAACGGCGTATACCACGTGGAAGTCACCCTGGAAGGCCAGACATTTCACGGAATGATGAACATCGGTTTCAGGCCGACTTTCAAGGGTGAGAGTAAGGTGGTGCCGGAAGTCCACTTGTTTGATTTCAATCGAATGGTGTATGGCAGCCGCATGAGAGTCCGTTTCAACAGACGAATCAGGGGCGAGAAAAAATTCAGCAGCGCGGAAGCACTTGTGGAGCAGCTGGTGAGGGATCGTGAAACGTGCCGGCGGTTTGGAAATGGCACTGAAAAAGTTTAAATTTAAAATCTCAATAAAACCATTATCTACTTTAGTATGATATAATCTAAAGCGGAGATTCAGAACATGAATATCACAGTAGAAGAAAAGAAAGAATTATTCAAAAAGTTCGGCAAAACCCCCGAAGATACAGGATCACCGGAAGCGCAGATTGCACTGTTTACCGAGCGCATCAACAGGCTTACGGACCATCTCAAATCTCACAAGAAAGACCATTCAACGCGACTCGGGTTGCTTCGACTGGTTGGCAAGCGCCGTCGCCTTTTGAATTATGTAATGAAAAAAGATATTGAAGGATATCGAAAACTTATAAAGGAACTTGGTATCCGGAAATAAACACCAAAAGGCACGATTTATTCGTGCCTTTCTTGTATAAACACCCATTTACCCAGCAATCAACCGGACTCTTGCATTTCGGGTGTTTGGCACACAACGGGATTGTATCCCTCCGGTTTTTGCACGTACGCTAATGATGAAAGAAGAATAGAACAACGACTATGAAAGCTGATTTTAGAAAAATAGAATATGCACCCGGTAAAGAATTGACTGTTGATACCGGACGACTTGCAAAACAGGCAAACGGCAGCTCCTTTTTACGTATTGGAGATACTGTTGTGATGGCAACCGCCACCGCTGCACGGGAAGCAAAACCCGGACAGCCGTTTTTTCCATTGACCGTGGAATTCAGGGAGACTTTTGCTGCCGGCGGAAAATTCCCGGGCGGTTTTATAAAAAGAGAAGGACGTCCTTCTGAAAAAGAAATTTTATCTGCCCGGTTGATTGACCGGACTATCCGTCCGCTTTTCCCTGACGGGTACATGAACGAAACCCAGGTCATTTGCCAGGTCTTTTCGTCAGACGGCGAGAACGACGGTGATGTGATAGGAGCCGTCGCTGCTTCCCTGTCACTTTCCCTGTCAGACATACCCTTTGAAGGTCCCATGGCACAGGTTCGTGTCGCAAGGATTAATGGAGAGATTGTGATCAATCCGACAGTGACCGAACTCAAGGCTGCTGATATCGAATTGACCGTTGGCGGAACACTGGATAGTGTTGTGATGGTCGAGGGTGAAATGGAAGAAACTTCCGAAGAGGATATGGTGGATGCGATCCACCTGGCGCATGAAGCCATCAAAAAACTCTGCCAGTTCCAGATTGACCTGCGAAAAGAGCTTGGCAAAGAGAAATGGGCGAACCCGGAACCAACAATCTCCGAAGAACTGGAGGTAAAAGTACGTGAACTGGTAGGAGATCGCTTCGTTGAAATCAGTCGCCAGAAGCTTACAAAAAAAGAATATGGCCTGGCAGGCAAGGAGATCCGCACCGAGATGAAGGAGAAGCTTGCAGAAGAATTTCCGGAGCAGGAAGAAAATATCTCTGAAATCTGCTATACCATCCAGAAAGAGGCCATGCGCAAGGTTCTGCTTGAAGAAGACCAGAGAATTGACGGCCGCAAGCCGGCAGATATCCGGTCGATCTGGTCAGAAGTCGGCTATCTTCCGCGCACCCACGGTTCGGCCATCTTTACACGTGGCGAAACCCAGGCTCTGGTATCTGTGACACTCGGAACCAAGCGCGATGAGCAGATGATTGATACGCTGTTCTACAACAGCTCCAAGCGATTCATGCTGGATTACAACTTCCCGCCGTATTGCACCGGCGAAGTCAAGTTTATGCGTGGCGTTTCCCGGCGGGAGATTGGTCACGGCAATCTTGCCGAGCGGGCACTTAAAAGAATGGTGCCAACCACCGACGACTTTGATTACACCATTCGGGTAGTTTCCGATGTGCTTGAGTCTAATGGATCCTCTTCCATGGCTTCGGTCTGCGGCGGTTCAATGGCGCTTATGGATGCAGGTGTACCTGTAAAAAAACCGGTCGCTGGTATCGCCATGGGTATGATTGTGGGCGATGGCAAACATGTCGTACTTTCCGATATCCAGGGTGAAGAAGATCACATGGGTGATATGGACTTCAAGGTAACCGGAACGGCCGATGGCATCACTGCCTGTCAGATGGATATCAAGGTGAAAGGAATTTCATATGAGGTGATGGTGGAAGCACTGCAACAGGCCCGTGAAGGCCGGCTCCATATTCTGGAACGCATGGCAGAGAGCATCTCCGCACCACGTGCTGAAATTTCCGAGTACGCTCCTTCATTTGTAAAAATCGAAGTGGAAACCGACCAGATCGGCGGTATCATTGGCCCCGGCGGCAAAGTGATACAGTCCATTCAGCGGGAAACCGGTGCCGAACTGATGATCGAAGAGATTGGCAATAAAGGAGTGGTCACCATTTCTGCCGACAGCAGAGAAAAAATTGATGCGGCCATCCAGAAGATCAAAGCCATTACCGGGGATCTCGAGGAAGGTGAAATCTACACGGGTACCGTCCGTTCGATAAAAGAGTACGGTGCTTTTGTTGAGATTATGCCTGGTCGTGACGGCCTGCTGCATATCTCGGAAATCGATCACAAGCGCATTAATAAAGTAACCGATGTGCTGCAGGAAGGAGATCAGATCGAGGTTAAACTGCTGAAAGTAGAGGATGGCGGCAAACTTCGTCTTTCCCGTAAAGCATTGCTGCCTAAAGAATAGAGTGTAATCATATTCTTTGATGGACGACAGTGTTCGAGGGGACTCCTGTCCTGTAGAGGTACTTCGTCCGTTAGCAACAAAGTAAAAGCGTCGTCATGTTTATGGCGGCGCTTTTTGTATATTTGGGCACTTGTACCGTTTCAGGAAATTGTTTTTACAGTGAAACTTATCAGATATAAGATATATGCTATATGAGCACACCCGATCGCATTCAGAAAACCGTATTGTCCAATGGACTGCGGATTGTAACCGAATCAATTCGAACTGTACGCAGCTTGTCTGTAGGAATATGGGTGAAAACCGGAAGTCGTCATGAGAAGGAATCAGAAGCCGGAATCACTCATTTTCTCGAACATATGCTGTTCAAGGGAACTGACCGAAGATCCGCCTACGACATCGCGCTGAGTATGGAGGCTGTTGGCGGATATCTGAACGCATTTACCTCACCGGAGCTGACCTGCTACTATGCAAGATGTCTGGATTCTGAACTGGATACCGCCCTCGATGTGCTAACGGATATGGTGTTGCATTCCCGTTTTCCGGAAGATGAGATAGTAAAGGAGAAAAAGGTTGTGATTGAGGAAATGAAAATGTACCGGGATAATCCGGAGGATTTCATATTCGAAGAATTTCACAAGCAGCTGTTCCTGCCTCATCCTCTTGGCCGTCCGATCATCGGGTATGAATCCACGGTCTCAAACTTCAGCCGGGAATCACTTTTTAGCTATATGCGGGAACACTATCATCCACTGAATGTTATTATCGCCGTTGCGGGAAACGCTGAACACGATCTGGTCGTCAATCTGACCGAAAAGTACTTCCAGCCGCTTGACAAAGAGTTTGTAGCAGACGGGGATCAGGCCATGACGCCTTACAAGGCAACCAAAGCGCTCATCCGTCGGCCAATTGAGCAGACGCACTTCATGCTGGGGCGTCGTGCGTTGTCGGCTGTAGATCCGGACCGATACAAGCTGCTTTTGGCCAATACGGTACTCGGATCCGGGATGAGCTCAAGGCTTCATCAGAATATCCGCGAAAAATACGGCTACTGTTATCATATTCAGTCTTTTATGGAAGCGTTCAGGGACAGTGGCCTCTTTGGTATATACGCCGGCACAGACAGGGAATATCTCGACCATGTAAGAGATCTTGTGCTGGCAGAGCTCAGGCGGCTCAGTAAAGAGCTCATTCCTGAGAAAGAGCTGAATGAGGCGAAGTCACAGCTGAAAGGTAAATTGCTTCTGGCCCAGGAGAGCATGAGCAACCGCATGACACGCCTCGCCAAAAGCGAAATATTCTATGACCGGTATATCACACTGGATGAACTTGTGGCCGAAATTGATAGTGCGGATGCCGAGCAAATTCGCGATCTTTGTGAGACCTTTTTTGATGAAAAACAATTTACAGAGACGGTTCTGATGCCGGAAGATAAAGAAGCGTCATAACGCTAAAACAGTATTTATGGTTTATATCAATGAAATTCCGGATCATTCCGGAAAGCAGATCACACTTAAGGGTTGGGTCTACAACATACGGACCAGCAAGAAACTGATATTCATTATAGTAAGAGACGGAACAGGGTTGTGCCAGTCCGTCGTGGCACAGGATGATGTTCCGGAAAATGTCTGGGATAGTGCCTCCAGGCTTCAGCAGGAAAGCGCTCTTGAGATCAGCGGGCTGGTGCATGCTGATGAACGAAGCATAGGAGGCCACGAGCTGCATGTACGTGACATCCGGATTGTATCCATAGCAGATGAATATCCCATCACGCCTAAGGAACACGGGGTCGAGTTTCTGATGGAGCACCGTCACCTTTGGCTCCGCAGCCGTAAACAATGGGCTGCCATGCGTGTCAGAAACACCATTATTTTTGCTATCCACCGTTTTTTCCAGGAGCGCGGCTTCATACAGATGGATGCTCCCATATTTACCGGCAATGCTGCCGAGGGCACAACCAACCTTTTTGAAACGGACTACTTTGACCGCAAGGCGTATCTGACACAGTCGGGGCAGCTTTATGGTGAGGCCATGGCCATGGCGCACGGCAAAATCTACACATTCGGACCCACGTTTCGTGCCGAAAAGAGCAAGACCCGAAGGCATCTCACCGAATTCTGGATGATAGAACCCGAAATGGCATACTACGATCTGGCCATGAATATGGATCTGGCCGAAGAGATGATCAGTTTCATCGTTCAGGAAGTTCTAAAAATCAATCATGAGGAACTTGTCATACTTGAGCGCGACATCGGGAAGCTCGAACAGGTCCGGGCTCCGTTTCCCCGCATCAGCTACACGGAGGCCGTTGAGAAGCTTAATTCACCAAAAATGCAGGAAAAACTGGACACCATGGCTCGTGATCGTGAGTTGGAAGCAGAGAAACTCAAAGACGAGCTTGCTGCTCTTGATGCCGAGTTCGGGCAAGCAAAAAAGGGCCGGAAATTTCAGATTGATCGCAAGAGGGGAGAGATCAATGCCCGTCTTGATCAGATTGATGAAGACCTGCGCAACTTACCCGTCTGGAAAAAGTCGGCACTTGAGAAAAAATGGGGCGAGGATTTTGGAGGCAGCGATGAGACCCTGCTCACCATGGACGACACCACGCCGGTGATGGTGCATGGATACCCGGCTGAGGTCAAGGCATTTTACATGAAGCGTGATCCTGAAAATAATGAAATTGCGCTTGGTGTTGACATGCTGGCGCCAGAGGGTTACGGAGAAATCATTGGCGGTGGACAGCGCGAAGACAGTCTTGATATCCTGTTGCAAAGACTCAAAGAGCACAACCTTCCAGAAGAGCAGTTCCGCTGGTATCTGGATCTTCGCAAGTATGGATCAGTGCCCCATTCCGGGTTTGGTCTTGGCCTGGAGCGTACTGTCGCCTGGCTGTGCGGCCTCCAGCACGTCCGGGAAACCATTCCGTTTCCGCGCATGATGGGACGTCTCTATCCTTAGCAAGAACCGGTATTATTGATATTCTGACAGCATGGCAAAAAAAACATCCAGCCTGGAACATTTCAAGGCATTCCTCGAAGAGCTCAAGGGGCCGGACATCAAGCCGGTTTATGCTTTTTTTGGAGAGGAGAGTTTTTTTTTGGATAGGTTGCAGGATGCGGCCGTTTCCATAATTCCGGAAGAATCCAGGGATTTTAACCTGGATGTGCTTTACGGTCTGGAGGTCAAGATCGACAAGGTGATCAGCATGTGCCGCAGCTATCCGATGATGGCCGAGCGTCGTGTGGTTATCGTCCGCGACTTCATGAAAATGTTTGACGCCCGGCAGGCTGAGCCAGAACAGGCTGATACTGTTTCTGGTGAAATCTCTCTTGACGCCCCGGATCCGGGTGGAGGTACCTCGGACGATTTAATATCCTATCTGAAACAGCCCAATCCTGCCACACTGCTTTTTCTCTCCAGTGAAAAGCGACCGGCTGCAACAACCCGCCTGGGGAAAGCACTGAAAAAGAGCAACACTGTGACATCACACACCTTTGACCCGGTGGATGAATATCGTTTGCAGCAATGGATCATTGAATGGGCTTCGATGGAGCACGATCTTTCATTTGAGGATAATGCCATTCAATTGCTGGCTTTCCATGTTGGGAACCATCTTCAGCAACTGACAGTGGAAATTGAAAAGCTGGCTGCCAGTCGTAAAGAAGACCGTCCTGTAACAGATCGTGATGTTCGTGAGCTCGTGGGATTGACCAGGGAGTACACCATGTTTGACTTCCAGGACGCCCTCTTTGATCGAAATTCTGAAAAAGCGATGATGATCGCTCACCAGCTGATGCATAAAGCCGATTCACCAGCCGGCGAGGTTATAAAAATTATCGGTTTTCTGTACGCGACATTCGGCAAGGTCTGGCATATTCAGCGACTGACGCGCAAAGGATTGACACCCGGACTAATACAGGAAACGGTTGGAGTTAAAAGCAATTTCTACTACAAAAAACTGGCCGGTGCCGGACAGAAATACCCGCTTTCGGTCTGTCCCTGGCTATTCGAGGCGCTGCTCGATGCGGACAAGGCTATAAAGGGATTCAGTCGTCAGTCACCGGAATCGGTGCTGCTCATGACGGTAAAAAAATTACTACCTGATCGAGTCATACCCACCCGGAACGCCATTTGGTGACAGAACGAACTGCCATACGTTAAGCTTGCGAGCTTTGAAGGCCCCGGCACAGCTCAACAGGTAATACCGCCACATACGGAAAAAACGCTCGCTGTACCTCGCACTCAGCTTGTCCAGGCTGGCATTGACATTGTGATTCCATTGTTTCAATGTTTTGGCATAATCATACCCGAAATTGTGAAGGTCTTCCAGTACAAACAGCTGTTCCCAGGACAGGGAGAGTTGTCGAAGAGAAGGGATCATGGAGTTGGGGAAGATGAATCTTTCAATCCATGGATCGGTCTTGAATACGGAACGGTTTCCTCCGATTGTGTGCAATAGAAATAGTCCATCGGGCTTAAGACAGCGGCGGGCAATCCTCATGAATGTTCGGTAATTTTTCACACCGACATGTTCAATCATACCGATGGACCAGATACGATCAAATTGCTCGTCAAGTTCCCGGTAATCCTGCAAGTGTATTTCAATTGGAAGGTTACGGCAGGTATCTGCGGCTTTTTTGGCCTGATTGGCCGACACGGTAATCCCCTTGCCTTCAACGCCATATTTTTCTGCTGCGTACTTGAGAGCCCCGCCCCATCCGCAACCTATGTCAAGAACCCTCAATCCTTTTTTCAGTCCCAGTTTGCGAAAGACAAGATCCAGTTTGTTTTCCTGGGCTTTATCCAGAGAGTCCGCATTTTTCCAGTAGGCACAGCTATATATCATACGACTGTCCAGCATGGACTCATAAAGATCATCACCGATATCGTAGTGGTGCTCACCGATGATAAAAGCGCGTGATTGGTCTTGCAGGTTCAGGATTCTGGCTTTTAAAAAAACAGGCAGCTCCCGTACAGGCCGGATGCATCTGTCCAGTCCGGCAGAGATGATTCGGCGGAAGAATTCATCAAGAACTTCGCAATCCCACCAGCCGTCCATATAGGATTCACCAAGTCCAAGTGAACCCTCCGCAAAGATGCGCTGGAAAAACTGATCATTGTGCACCTGGATATCGAAAGGGCGGATGCCATTAATGGAAATGTCTGTTTCATCAAATAGTTTCTTTGCTTTATTGTAGAACGTTTCCATAACCCAGCCTCCGGATTGGTGAGCAGACCAATGTGAAATCAATTGCGTCTATATGGAAAAATATATACGAGTTCACTTCTGTCCAAAACGATTGTTTTAAAAAAAAACAGCCAGTGTGAGACCGGTAACCCGGACTTTTTTATTTTTTAGGATACCTCAAACATCCTAAACCCACACTGGCTATGACAAATG